>JAPPGX010000092.1 GCA_028877265.1 Acidobacteriota bacterium | reverse complement strand
GCCGGCGGGGAGTTGCACCCATCGATAACGGGGCCGGCGGGGACGTGCACCCATCGATAACGGAGCCGGCGGGGAGCTGCACCCATCGATAACCGGGTCGGTTGATCCGGACGCGGCCCGTTACCGGAGCCGGATGGCGTCCCAGGAGTCCCAGGCCGAGGTGTCCGAAAGGATGATCTCGTCGCCCTCGGCGAGCCCGGCCAGCACCTCGATGCGGTTCACCGAGCCCCGGCCGAGCTCCACCGTCACCCGCTCCGCGGTCTCCCCGTCGGGAGCGATCCGGAAGAGGCCGACGGTGCTCCCCGGCTGGCCATACGCCGGCCGGCCGACGTGGAGCGCGTCCGGGATCCGGTCGAGTTCGATCGTGCCGTCCACCGAGAGATCCGGGCGGGCGCCGCGGGGCAGCTCGCCGGCGATCCGGATGTCCACGGCCACGGTTCCCTCGCGCACCGCGGGGTCCACGCGGGAGACGACGCCTTCCACGACCCCGTTCCGGGTGTCCACGAGCGCCGGCTGGCCGGGTTCGACGTCGCGCGCCTGCGTCTCGGCGATCCGCAGCACGGCCTTGAGTTCCCGGGGATCGGCCACCCGCGCGAGGTTTTCTCCGGGGCTCACCTCCTGGCCGACCTCGACGGGCACCTCCAGAAGGGTGCCGGCGCGTCCGGCCCGCACCGTGAGGGCGGCGAGCTGCCGCCGGCGGAGTTCGAGCACGGCCCGGTAGCGCGCGACCGTCGCTTCCTTGGAGGCGACCTGCGCCTCGCTGGAGTCGGCCAGGATGGAGAGACGTTCCTCCTCGAGCGCGTGGCGGGTCTCCAGTTCCTCGGCGCTCACCTGGCTCCGGCGGTGGATCAGTTCCCCGACCAGTCCCGCCTCGAAGAGCTTCCGGTCGGCATCGGCGCGGCGGCGCGCCTGGGACGAGGAAGCGGCGAGCTGGCCGGCGGCGTTCCGCTGCTCCAGCAGGTCGGAACGCGTCTGGTCGAGCAGGCGCCGGAGTTCCGCCTCCTCGGCGCGGAGCTGGAGCTCGGCTTCCCGGGTCTGCTGTTCGAGTTCGGGATTCGAGAGCACCAGCAGCACGGTGTCCTCCTCCACCGGGGTCCCGGGGAGCACGCGGCGTTCCTCGACCCGCCCGCGGGTCTCGGCGGCCAGCCAGCGGATCTGCTCGGGCGGCACCTGGAGGCTGCCCGGTCCCCGGACCTGGCGGACCAGCTCGCCCCGTTCGACGACGCCGGTCCAGACGACCGAGCGGTCCACTTCGGGCGCGCCGGGACCGATGCGGCCAAGCAGTACGAACACCGCCAGCAGCGTGGCGGCGCCGCCGCCGGCCAGGAGCAGCCGCCGGACGCGGCGTTTCCGCTGCCGGTCGGCGATCTGGAAGTCCACTTCGCCTCCTTGGCGCTAGCTAGTCGAAGAACAGTCCCGGCAGCGCCAGGGTCAGATAGGGGATGTAGGTCACGAGCAGCACCGCGCCCGCCCGAATCAGCAGGAACGGCACCGAGGCGCGATAGACCTCGCCGAGCGGACGCTTGAACCGGTAGGACGCGAGGAAGAGGTTCATGCCCACCGGCGGCGTCAGGTAGCCCAGCTCGAGGTTCGTGAGGAAGATGACTCCGAGGTGCAGGGGGTCGATGCCGAAGGCGAGTCCGAGCGGCGCGACCAGGGGCACGACGACCACGATGGCCGAGTAGATGTCCATCAGGCAGCCGACGATCAGCAGGAAGATGTTCAGCAGCAGCAGGAAGAAGAGCGGGGAGGCCACGAACGACTGCACCCAGTCGATCGCCATCCCCGGGATGTCGGCGAAGATCAGGTAGTTCGTGAGCCCGAGCGCGGCGCCCAGGATGAGCAGCACGCCGCCGATCAGGGTCACCGCGTTGGCCCCGGTGCGGACCAGGTCCGAGAACGTCTTCCCCTCGCGGTGGATCACGAACTCGATGAACAGGGCGTAGAGGACGGTGATGGCGGCGGCCTCCACGAGCGTCGCGATCCCGCCGAGCATCACGCCGATGACCACGAAGGGGATGGACGCTTCCCACTTCGCGGTCCAGAGCGCCCGCGCCGCCTCCCCGATCCGGAAGGATGAAGTCTTACCCGCGAAGCGCCGGGTCACCAGGATGGTGAACCCGGCGACCAGCGCGATCTGGAGGGCCGACGGAATCAGTCCGGCCACGAACAGCCGCGGGATGTCCACCTCGGCGACGATCGCGTAGAGGATGACGGCGACCGAGGGGGGGATGAGGAGGCCGAGCGAGCCCGCCGCGGTCAGGAGGCCGGTCGCGAACTTGGGCCGGTGTCCGTCCGCGAGCAGCAGGGGGAACATCAGTCCGCCCATCGCCAGGATGGTGACGCCGCTGCCTCCGGTGAAACAGGTGAAGAACGCGGACATCACGATCGCGACCACCGCCACCCCGCCCGGCATCCAGCCGAAGACCCCGCGGAAGAGCACCACCAGACGCTTGGGCGCGCCGCCCTCCGCGAGGATGTAGCCCGCGAGGGTGAAGAGCGGGATGGTCGGCAGCATGGGCTTCGTGACCATGCTGTAGGCCTCGGCGGGAATCGCCGAGACCGGGTCCCAGTTGCTCCACAGCAGCACCGCGGCGGCGCCGCCGAGCGCCACGAAGATCGGCGCCCCGAACGCCGCGGCGATCAGGATGAGGGCGAGCAGCGGCCATTCGATGCCGTTCCCGGTGAGGTCCCACCCGGTGAGTCCCTCGTGGAGCAGCAGGGGAACCACGAGGCCGAGGATCGCCGTCCAGCGGCCCCAGCGGCTCGGGACCCGGCGCCAGAGCCGCCAGGCGATCAGCAGGAAGCCGACCGGCATGACCGCCACCGCGGCCCAGACCGGAACGCCGAGCGCCAGTTCGCGGCCGCCCTCCCACTCGGCCCGGGTGAGCACGACGCTGGCGTAGGACAGCACGACCGACACCACCACCCCGACGGCGCCCGAAAGCGACAGGAGGCGCGGCCTCCAGACCTCGGACACCATGCTCGGGCCGGCGCTCAGCGAGAGCAGCTCGCCCCGGCGGGACGCCACCGCCGCTCCCAGGAAGGCGACCCAGAGCGTCAGGTGCTGCACCCACATGAAGGAGCCCGGGATGCCGGTCGGGTAGACGGGCCGGATGAGCGCCTCGGTGATCGGGATCGCCGCCATGAGGACGAGGGCGCCGACGGAGACCGCGTCCTCGAAGACCGCGAGGCGGCTCCGGGGCGGCGCGGCGGCTGGCTCCGGGTTCGCGCCGGCCCCCTCCGGGAGGGCCCCTGCGGCGTCCGGACTCATGGTTCCCCGGGGCGGATTCCGCGGGTCAGCCCGCGGCGGGGCTATTCATTGGCGGCCCGGTACTCGTCGCGCAACCGGATCATGCGGTCGAACACCGGAGGGGAGACGAGCTGCTCCCGGACCAGGGGGAAGAGCTTCTCCGCGGTCTCCATCCAGGCGCTTTCGAACTCGGCGGAGGCCTCGATCACTTCGAGGCCCCGCGACCTCATCGCCGCGAGGGACTTCCGCTCCTGCTCGCGGTTGGTCTCGCGGAACGATTCCGCCGCCTCGTTGCTCTTGCGGAGCACCACCTCCTGCTGGGACGCGTCGAGCCGTTCCCAGCCCTGCTCGTGCACGATGATCGCGCCCTGCAGCGGCGCCCAGGGGAGGTCGTTCATGAACTTGGCCGAGCGGTAAATCTGCGATCCCTCCGCGAGGACGATCGGGAGCGGGACCGCCTCGATGAGTCCGGTCTGGAAGCCGCTCACCAGCTCGACCGAACTGATCTGGACCGGGTCAAAGCCCGACCAGCGCAGGAGATCGAGGACCGTCTGGTCGTTCGAGGCGCCCGCCAGCTTCAGCCCCTGCAGGTCTTCCAGGGTGTGGACGGGGTCGCTCGCGAAGAAGTGGAGCCAGCCCACGTCGGCCCAGGCGATCACCTGGAACCCGTGCCCGCTCAGGGTCTCCGCGATCGCGGGATTCAAGGCCTCCCGCACGTGATCCCATTCCGGGTAGTCGCGGAAGACCATGGGGATGGAGAGCGTCCAGGCGCTCGGGTCCAGTTCGGCGAGCCCCACGTTGGAGACCGCGGCCATCTGGACCTGGCCGATCCGCATCTTGCTGATCATCGCGGTCTCGTCGCCGGCGGCGCCTCCGGCGATGATGCGGATCCGCACCTCGCCCCCCGTCTCGCGGCCGATTTCGGCCGCCATCTTGTCGAGGATCAGATGGTACGCCGATCCCCGGGGCGCGACGGTCGCGAGCCGTAGGTTGACCCGCGCCTCGGCGGCGGCCGCCGGCAGGACGAGGACGAGGGCCGCGAGCACCGCGCTCCGGCCGGCCAGGAGATACTTTCTGACGTTCGGCATAACGAATTCTCTGCTGGTTGCTATGGGTTCTGCATGTCGTCGAGGAAATAGTCGTCGACGTTCGCGAGCAGCCAGGCGGCCCGCTCCTGGGCCACCTGATTCAGGAGACGCGCTCCCGGCTCGCTGTCGATGTCGAAGTCGAGCGTCTGCCGCAACAGCGTCTCGAATTCTTCCCGGTTACCGCTCGCGACCGATCCCGTTTCGGCCCAGGTGGCCCAGAGCACCGGAGCCCGCGCCGGGCCGATCCCGAGCGCGTGCTCGTAGTACTCGCGTCCCTTCTCGATGGAGCCCCCGATCCGGGACACCTCGTAGATGCTGAGGTAGTCGTAGACCACCCCGTCATCCACGGTGTCGTCGAGTTCGCGGGACCGGTGCAGCAGGGCGCCCATCAGGGAGAGGTCCGCGGTGGCCTCGGGATTGTCCGTGTCCATCCCGATCCACGCGCCGAGGGCGGTGCCGGTCCACAGCGCCAGCGCGGCGTCCTCGGTCTCGAGTTCGGCGGCCGCCGCTTCCGGGCTGCTCCGGAGGCGCGCTTCGATGCCTGAATGGTTCACTTCCAGACCTCGCATGCCGTAGCCCGTGGCGCGGCGGTAGAGCCGGGCAGCGCGCCGCCGCACTGCCTGTTTTTCCTCGAACTGGGTGAAGTCGAGATCGAAGAGGTCGGGCTCCACGAAGCCATAGGCGAACAGCAGGAACCCCTTGGTCGCGCTCAACAGCATCTCGCGGTGCTCGGGGCTCGTCTCGAGCATGGTCTCCATGAGCCAGAGGTTGTTCGCGAGCGGGGCCTTGACGAGGTCGAGGTCATCGTCGGAACGGAGGACGGCCTCCCCCTCGGCCAACAGGCCCGCAATCGAATTCACCGCCATGTTGGCGACCAGACTGCACCCGGGCAACCACACCAGCGCTGCGAGAAGGCCGGCAGCCGGACCGAACTGCGCCCTCCCCGCTCCCACGGTCCTCATCACGGCGGAAGGTTACTCCGCGGGCGGCGCGGATTCAGTCCGGCGCCCGCGAGCGGGTAGCCTTGTTCGCCCATGCGCCCGAACCGTCCTCTTTCGCTTTTTCTCCTCGCCGGATCCACCCTGGTGGCTCCGGGTCTGGCCGTTTCCGCCGCTGCCGGCGTCGTGCGGCCGGCGAGCATCCATGCCGTTGCGCCGCAGGCCGCCGACCTCGATCCCATCGTGGGAAGCTGGCGGCCGCGCGCCTACCGGCTCGCCGCCGGGGCGGAACTCCCGGTGGACGGCCGGATCGTGTTCCTCGCGCGAAGCGACGACGGCAGCCGTGGCGAATGGTCCGTGAACTTCTTCGTGACCGGCGAGGACGGCGCCGCGGTCCGCGGATCGGCCGAGGGCGGGGAATGGTCGCGCGACGGAAGGTCCCTGCTCCTCACCCACCAGTTCCATCTTTCGGCGGGCGCCGCCGCCGGGCCGCTGCCCGAGGCGCCGCTGGCGATGGCGTTTCGTTCGGCGGCGGAGGCGGCTGCGAACCACCGCGAACCCTGCGAGGTTACGGTGGAGGGCGGCCTGCTGACGCTTTTCTTCCCGAGCGGCAACTCGATGACCTTCGAGCGGGTGGAGGGGCTCCGTTAGCATCTTCGGGCGGTAGGGGAACCATCGATGCAAGAGACCACGCTCACGGTCAACGGCAAGACCCACACGGTCGACGTCGATCCGGCGACGCCGCTGCTCTACGTCCTCCGGAACGATCTGGGGCTGCGGGGGCCGCGCTTCGGCTGCGGCCTCGCCCAGTGCGGGACGTGCACGGTACTGATGGACGGGCGCCCGATCCGTTCGTGCATCCTGCCGGTCTCCCGTACCCGGGGCGAGATCACGACCCTGGAGGGACTGCCCGAGGACGGAAAGCTGCACCCCGTGCAGCAGGCCTGGATCGACGAGCAGGTGCCGCAGTGCGGGTTCTGTCAGAACGGCCAGATCCTCACCGCCGCGGCGCTGCTCGACACCAATCCGAACCCGTCCGACGACGAGATCCGCAGGGGCATGAACCCGATCCTCTGCCGGTGCATGACCTACTTCCGGATCCAGTCCGCGGTGAAGCGGGCAGCGGCCGCGATGGCCGAAACCGCGGCGGACCGATGAGCGGCGGGCACGACGTGAACGCAATCGACCGGGCGCTCGGGCGCTGGGAGGGGACCGCGTCCCGGCGCGACTTCCTCAGAAGCTCGGGACTCTTCGTCTTCGGTTTGAGCGCCCTGGGCGCGGCCGGCGAGGGCCTCGCCGCCCAGCCCGCGGCCGACGGCCCCTATCCCGACCCCGACTTCCTCCAGCTCGACTCGTGGCTGGTCGTCCACGAGGACGGCAGCGCGACCTTCTACGTCGGCAAGACCGACGGCGGCCAGGGGACCGGGACCGCCACCCGGCAGATGATGTGCGACGAGCTCGACCTCGCCTTCGACCGGGCGACGGTGGTCATGGGACGCACCGACCTGACCGTGGACCAGGGCGGCTCGGGCGGTTCGGACGCGATCGAGCGCGACGCCATGGTCGGACGCCGGATCGCGGCGGAGGCGCGGCGGGTGCTGCTGGAGATGGCGTCCGAGCGCTTCGGCGCGCCGGTGGAGGAGCTCCGGGTGAGCGAGGGGGTGATCTCGCTCGTGAGCGATCCCTCGCGGAGGGTCACCTACGGGGAGCTGATCGGCGGCCGGCGCTTCGACGTGGCGCTGACCGGCGCCAACATCAACCAGGCCGGCGGCGTCGCGAGCATCAAGCCGGTGCAGGACCTGAAGCTGGTCGGCCAGTCGATCCCGCGCTACGACATCCCCGCCAAGGTGGACGGATCGTTCGAGTGGGCCGTCGACGTGAACCTCCCGGGGATGGTCCACGCCCGGAACGTGCGCCCGCCTTTCGCGGGCGCGACGCTGACCGGCGTCGACGAGTCCTCGGTGAGCGGGATGCCGGGCTTCCTCCGGGTCGTGCGCGAGGGCAACTACGTGGCGGTGGTGTGCGAGCGCGAGGAGCAGGCGATCGAGGCCGCGGAAGGCCTGGCGGTCACCTGGGAGAAGCCCGCCACGGCGCCGTTCCCGGCATCGGACGATCTCTTCGACTACCTGCGGAGCGCGGCGCCGGAGCCGAATCCGGGCGGACGCTGGGCGGCGGAGGTCGAGGGTGATCCCGACGCGGCGCTGGCGAGCGCCGCGACCGTCGTCGAAGCCGCCTACGACGTCCCCTTCCAGGGACATACGGCGATCGGGCCCGCCCACGCGCTGGCCGATCCGTCGGACGGGCAGATGACGATCTACACGAACGACATGAAGCCGTACAGCCACCGGACCGGGATTGCCGAGTTCCTGGGCATGCCGCCGGAGCAGGTGCGGGTGATCTGGATGGAGGGCCCGCAGCTCTACGGGCGCACCGCCGCGGACGACGCGGGCTTCGAGGCCGCCTACCTGGCGAGGGAGCTCGGCCGCCCGGTGCGGGTGCAGTGGACGCGGCTCGAGGAGACCGCATGGGACACCAAGGGTCCCGCCTTTGCCATCGACCTCCGCGGGGGACTCGATGCGGACGGGAACCTGGTCGTGCTGGATTACCAGGGCCGGATCGCCAACTACGGGCACGTCGGCTACAACCAGGCCCGGACCGTGCTCATCGCGCAACTGATGGGCCTCCGGCCCGAGCGGCCGTCGCCCGGGGGCGCCGGCGGGCCGGACGCCATGTACCACGTCCCGAACCGGCGGGAGGAAACGCGGGCGGTCCGCCTCCCGCTCGTCTTCGAGACGCCCCTCCGCACCGGCAACCTCCGCGATCCGAACGGCCCGCAGATCACCTTCGCCGCGGAGTCGTTCGTGGACGAGCTGGCCGCGGCCGCGGATGCGGACCCGGTCGAGTTCCGGCTCCGCCTCCTGCGGCGCACCGCGGACGACGACGAGATCTTCCGCCGGTCGCGCTCGATCGCGGTGGTCGAAGCGGCCGCCAGGGCCTACGGCTGGGATGCCCGACCGTCACCCGCCAGAGTGGGCAGCGGACGCCTCCTCACCGGGCGGGGCATCGCCTACGCGTATCGCGCCCGCACCACCGTCGCCGTGATCGCCGAAGTCGAGGTGGACCGCGAGACCGGGCAAGTGCGGGTACCCCGAATGGTGTGCGCCCACGACTGCGGCCTGGTGATCAATCCGGACGGCCTCGAGAACACCATCCAGGGGAACCTCCTGCACGGCATCAGCCGGACGCTCTTCGAGGAGGTGCGGTTCGACGGCGAGAAGGTCACGAGCGTCGACTGGCGCACGCACCCGACCCTCACCCACCGGGATGCCCCCGAGCGCATCGACGTCGTGGTGGTGAACGGCGACCCGAACCCCGACCGCCCGGACCTTCGCCCCTACGGCGCTGGCGAACCCTCCCACAAGCCCGTCCCGGCGGCCATCGCCAACGCCGTCCACGACGCCACGGGCGTCCGGATGCGCCGCCTCCCGCTCCGCCCGGAGCGCGTGCTGGCGGAACTGGAAGCAGCGGGGGTCTAACCGCCGGAGGGACCGCCGGTCTTCAGACCGGCACGGGGGGGGGGGCCCCCCCCCCCCCCCCC
>JAPPGX010000194.1 GCA_028877265.1 Acidobacteriota bacterium | reverse complement strand
CTCGAACCCCCAACCGCCGGTTTTGGAGACCGGTGCTCTACCAATTGAGCTACGGACCTAGTTCCACTCCGCGGAACCCGCGGATCGACTGTTCACATGGCCAGGGACGGAATCGAACCGCCGACACCGCGGTTTTCAGCCGCGTGCTCTACCGACTGAGCTACCTGGCCCAAACAAAACGCCCGGGCCGGAGAGCGCGGGCGCCTGCACATCCGACAGAAGCAGCCAGCCCCGTTGATGTCGACCGTGCACCGGGTGCCCCCCGGGGGCCACGGATTGCTCGAAGGGCCACCCGGGAATGTCTGTCTGCCCCCACTTTCCCGGTCGTGGGGTCCTAGCCCTAACGTTGAAACGCCGCCCCCGGGGCGGCGCTCCTCTCTCGCTCCAGCGATAGCGGGGGCGGGATTCGAACCCGCGACCTTCGGGTTATGAGCCCGACGAGCTACCAGACTGCTCCACCCCGCATCAGGAACCCCAACGATACCCCGATACGCGACGGGGTGTCAACCCCCGGCCGGGTCCGACGTGTGCTGCCCCGCCAGGAATGTCCGGGAGTACGCGCGGAGCGGAGACATCCCGCCGGGCACCGGCTGCCGATCCCGAAGCTCTGCCCATTCCCGCCGCTGGCGTACGGCGGTCCGGCCGGGTTCGTCTTCCCGGTCCGTCGGGTGCCTGCAGGGTGCCGCGAGGTGATCATGGCGGTGTGCTCAATTTGTCGGCGGGAGGCCGGTACCAACACGCTGCACTGGCCGGCGCAGGCACCCCAGACAGCGACAACAAATTTGACTCGGCCTTGCCGGGGTGGCGTTGCCCACTCCTGGCACAGGACTGGGTCGTGCCGGACACACATGCGCCCCCGCTCGGAAACGGGCGGCACGGCGGTTGAGAGCGGAATGTCGGCCCGTTAGGTTGGTTTCTCCCGGGACGTGGCGCAGTCCGGTAGCGCACCTGAATGGGGTTCAGGGGGTCGCCGGTTCGAATCCGGCCGTCCCGATGCAGGGCCCGCGGACGGGCGAAACCCATTCGTGGGCCCTACTTGTATGGATTGACGATTCCCTGGCTGGTGCGGAGCCGGACACCGGGGCCCTTCGCAGGCTGCCACTCGTTCCCTTGGTGGCCTCCCTCGCGGCGGGATCGGAGCTTGCCGGTGGACTCCCGGTCACGATGCCGGGCGGACACGCGGGAGCGGCCGGCAGCCCAGTTGGTCAGCGGTGCGCGCACGGCACCGGCTCGGGGACGACATCGCTGCGGGACCGGGACAGTGTCTAGCCGCCAGCCCGACTGCTCGAGTCCGGGGCTTCGGCGCGCGCGGGCGACCCTGGTCGACAGCGGGACGAACGGAGGCCACGTGCTCCGGCGGATTCGGATCCAGAACTACAAGTCGCTCAGGGCTGTCGACGTCGAGTTGCAGCCCCTGTCGGTCCTGTTCGGACACAACGCCGCAGGGAAGAGCAACTTCCTCGACGCCCTGCAGCTACTCGCCCGCATAGTATCGTCGCGAAGCCTCACGAAGGCGTGCGAGCCCTCCTGCCCGGGACACCCGCTGGAACTGCTTCCGATTGGCCCGGAAGGAATCGAACACCGGGCTGGGCAGGCCGCGGCATCGTTCCGGATCGAGGCTGACATCGAACTGTCACACCATACCGTCGCACGCGTCCGGGACGAGATACGAGACCTAGGGGGGGCGGGCGACGGCGATGGCGCTGAGGGTCGTCCCCGGGAGGAAGCGTCCGGGCGACAGTATCTGCGCGAACGCCTTCTGCGCTACGCGATCGAGGTCGAGGTCATTCCCAGGATGCGTGTGCTCCGGCTTCTGGACGAGTCTCTCTCGGCCCTCCGGCAGGACGGGGAGCTGAAACAGTCGCGCAACCCCTTTGCCGAGCGGGTCGGGCAGAAGGTTCACCTCCGGCCCGAGACACAGTCGCACCCGCTCCAGTTCAGGGTGGGGATCGATCACGCCATCATCTCCCGTCCCCTCTATGCCCCGCACTATCCGCACCTGCTCGCGGCGAAGTATGAACTGCAGAGCTGGCGGCTCGTTGATCTCGACCCGCGGGAATGCATGCGGGCAGCCCGCGCGCCGAGGGAGGCGCGCCACGTCGGGCCGGCCGGCCAAGACCTAGTTGCCTTCCTCAACACGCTGCAGGCCACCGATCCCGGGGAGTTCGAGGCTATTGAGCAGCGGGTTCGGGAGATTACGCCCCGTGTACGCGGGCTCCGTCTATCGACCGACCGGCTGGGGAACGTGGAGCTCTCGGTCGTGGAGAGCGATTCCGGCGCCGTTGTGCCGGGGCGCCTGCTCTCCGAGGGGACCCTGCGGGTGATCGGCCTCATGGCGGCCACGAGTGCCGCCGGTCAGCCAGGGCTCATCGGGCTCGAAGAACCGGAGAACGGCATCCATCCGCACCAGATCGAACGTGTTGCCGGGCAATTGACGGACCGGGCCCGCTCCGGCAGCGCACAGCTGGTGATCACGACCCATTCTCCGGTCCTGCTGGACCAGATCCCGCCCGACCACCTCTACGTGGTTAGGCGCCCGGCGGAAGGCACCCGGATTTCCCGGTTCACGCCTTGGGGCAACCTGGCCGCCGCGCCCCAGATCCGGGACTACCTCTGCGATCCGCTTGAGGCGGATGGGAACTCCGGTCGAGGCGGCGACCACGCCGCAGACGATGAGTAGGGGACGCGCACCTGCGTGATCTCCTGCGGATGCCGGAGCGCGTCTGCCGCATCCCCGGCATTGGGGGTATGGATTGGTGGCGGCGCGTCAGCCCGGTGGTGTCGCGGCGGATCTGAACTGAGGGGGCACCTCCTCGATGCCGTCGTGCGGCGTATCCCCGCGCCGGCGCGCGGCCCGGACCGGGGTCGCGGGAATGTCATACCCGAGTAGAAGCACCCCCCTTCGGCGTACAGTCTGGTGCGGCGTGCGCGGAGCAGCCGAGGGTGTCCTGCGCGCGTGCCGGACGGTGACTGAGGACCACGACAGAAACCGGCAACCAGGAGGGGCGCCCGCAACGCAGGTCTCAAGCGCGACCGGGGACCGGCTGAGCGTTTGGACTCGTCGTCTCACTTGCCTTCCCGCCGCGGCCCGCGTCGTTCCCCGAAGTCCCGCTTCCGCTTCTTGTACCGTTCGTGATCGGGCAGGTGTCGTGTATGCCGCCGAATCACCTCGGCCGAGAGGTCGGCGAAGTGCCGCTCGACCAGGGTGGCCGCGACACTTGGGTGCACCTTCCCCATGTCGCTCACGACCCACCCGATCCCGGTCTGGATGAATCGCTCGTCTTCGCCCACTAGCGCCGCGACCGTCGCCTTGATGAGCGGATGGTACGACTCGTCACGCACCACTGCCCTGAACGGCACGATTGCCGCGCGACGCTGCCAGAGATCTTCGGCGGTGCGCCATCCGGCGATCCGTTCGGCCGTCCCGGTCCCGCCACGGCGGATCAGCGGGCCCAGCACCCGCACACTGAACCAATCGCTTGTCGACCAGTCGAAGAAGGCGCCCTCCGCGAATAGTCCTTCGGCCACCGCCAGGAGCCGATCCGGCTGTAGCCGCCGCACCAAGTACTTTTGCATGTACAGAATCCCGGCGAACTTGTCTTCGGCCAGGCTCTCCTCGATCAGCGATCGGGCCACAGCGAGCTGATCCTCGTCCGGCAACCCCCCGAGCCCGTGCTCACTCCGCCACTCGGCGACAATTCGCGCGACCACCGGCGTCTTCACCCCGCGGTAGCCGATCACGTGCTTCAGGTAGTTCTCGAACCACGTCTTCGTGCCGGGGTCCGCGACCGCCTCGAGTCGTCCTTGCAGATCCGCGACCATGCGGGCGGCCTCCGGATCCAGGCTCATCTCACCGGGGCCGGATCAAGCCGTCCACAATGCCCGTTTTCCTCCCGTTGTCGTGCTCCGCCGCGCGACCAGCCGCTGGCTTGTCGCATCGTCAGGGGTCGCGATCAGCACCGGCTCGCCCACCGTCCTGTCCTTAAGAGTCGCCCCTGCACCCGGCTACACCACTGCCCCGGCTCGCGTAGCGCATCCCGGCTGCGACGTGGCCGCGGGGACTTCGCGCTCCTGATGCTGGGCTCCCAGAGCCCAGCATCCAGCCTCCACCGCCACGACGTGTATGGGTCCACCTGGAGCCGGTATTCGCCCTCCGGATGTTCAGAAAGCAGCGTCCACCCGCAATCCGTGTATACCGGCTCCGCGCCAATCGCAAGCCCGCTCTCCCCGACCTCCCCCAACAGCGCTCGGTTCGAATCCCGCCCACCCAGCCCTTGGAGCACCACACCGTCCCCTCGACCTCGCACCTCCGAAGCGGCCGCCGAGAGCGGCGTGCCGTCTCCCCGATTCGTCTCGCCGCCGCCAACCGCCCATCGCTCACCCGCCAGGGCACCGAAGTCCCAGTCCATCTCGCCCGCCGTCAACCCGGGTTTCCACGACTTCCGAATCTAGACCGAAAGAGGATGTCTCGGTTGCACGACGACACACAGGGCCCCGCGCGGTCTTGTGCCCGGTTGGCTGCGGCTCCAAGATCAGGGGGTCGCCTAAGGCTCGTCCGTCACGGGCCGGATGCCACGGGCCGGACACCTAGCCGGGCTCTTCGCCGAGCGGCCTCGGCGCGAACAGCGATACCGGAGGAATCGATGACGCGAACAACGATGTGGTGCACCCTTGCCATGCTCGCGGCTGTGGCGCTGACGGCATGCGGGGAGCCGGCAGCCGCGCCGAACGCCAGCTACAGCGACCCTGATATGCCGCCGGTCAACGACCTGCCGAACCCCTACTCGCCGCGGCAGGTCATGCCCCTCCCCGACGGACGGGAGTGGGGCTCGACCGCCGGAGTCGACGCGGCGAAGGGACGTGACGACATCTGGGCGATCGACAGGTGCGGGAGCAACACATGCGTTGGCTCCGGAGTGGACCCGCTCCTGCACTACGACGCGGACGGCAATCTGATCGGCCAGATGGGCGCCGGCCTCTTCGCGTTCCCGCACGGGATCCATGTGGACCAGGACGGGAACGTCTGGGTGACCGATCCGCTTCCGCCCGACGGACGCGGTGCGGGGGGGAACGTGGGGCAGCAGGTCACGAAGATGAGCCCCCAGGGGGAAATCCTCCTCCAACTCGGGACGCGGATGGTCACCGGCGATGGTCCGAATGAGTTCAGCTCTCCGTCGGATGTGGTCGTCGTGGCCAGCGGCGACATCTTTGTGGCCGACGGCCACGGCGAGGGCACGAACGAGCGAATCATGAAGTTCGACAGCGGCGGCCGGTTCATCATGCAGTGGGGCATGCCCGGTAACGGCCCCTGCGGAGCGGGCGAGTTCTCGAGTCTCCACGCCATCGATGTCGATTCGCAGGGTCGGCTCTACATCGGCGACCGTGACAACAACCGGATCCAGATCTACGACCAGGCCGGGGACTACCTCGATTGCTGGTACCAGTTCAGCCGGCCGAGCGGGATCTACATCGACGCGGACGACAACATCTTCGTCACGGATTCGGAGTCGAGGGACGGCCCCGACAACGGGATGGACCTCTCGCACCCGGGGTGGGAGCGGGGGATCCGGATCGGGAGTGCGCGGGACGGATCCGTGACGGCTTTCATCCCGGATCCCAACCCGCAGGGGGGAAGCAGCACCTCGGAGGGCGTGGTGGGGATCCAGGGCGGGGCGGTTGTCTACGGAGCCGAGGTCGGCCCGCGGAGCTTCGTCCGCTACACGAGGAACTGAGCGCCGGAACGCGAGCTGCCACGGCCGTCCCGGGCCGTTGCCAGAGGCGGCCGTCCCAGCGCAGGCTCACCCGGACGAGTCGAGCGCGAGGCGCAGTGCTCTGCCGTCGCCGGGACAGTCGCGCCCACCCAACCTGCGTGACGCATCGCGCTGGAGCCGTCCGGAGCGTGTCCGGGCGCCGCCCGTCTCAGGGGAAGCTCCGTGATCCGAAAGGGCGTCGCACCACTTCGCGGACCCACTCGAATTCCTCGTCGGCTCCGGTGGGCGGTTTCGTCAGGAGACTCACGCCCACAGTTGCCGCGAATCCGAGGGCAAATCCGGGGATCATCTCGTAGAGGTCGTAGAAGCGGTCCTTGAAGAGGAGAACCCAGCCGACTGCACCGGCGAACCCCGAAATCATTCCGGCGATCGCGCCGGCGCGCGTCGTCCTCCGCCAGAAGAGGGAACAGAGCACGACGGGCGTGAAGGCGGAGGCCAGCCCCGACCAGGCGAAGAGCACGAACCAGAAGATCGCCCGGACTTCGGGAAGGGCGAGAGCGAGGGCTCCGGCGCCGATCACGACGGTCGTGAGCTTGCCCGCCCGCGAGTAGAGCAGCTCGCTCCAGGAGGGGCTGAACACTTTCTGGATCACGTCGCGGACCACCGCGGAGGAAGCCAGAAGCAGGAGGGAATCGACGGTCGACATGATTGCCGCGAGCACGATCACCAGGAAGATTCCGGTGAAGAAGGCCGGGAACAGCTCCGACCCCATCAGCGGGTAGATTGTCTCGGGATCCTCGAGCCCCGGGAAGAGGGCTCGCCCCGCGATCCCCGTCAGTATGGCCCCGACGATGAACACGGTCATGCAGAGGACCGCGATCGGGCCTGCCACGACGATGTCGTCCTGGTGGCGCGCGGCGATGAAGCGGGTGAGTAGGTGGGGGGAGCCGAGGAAAGCGAATCCGATTGCGACGAACCCCACGGCGCTCGCGATCCCCGGCGCGCTCAGCCCGTGCGCTCCCATCGGCCGGAGAAAGGCCGGATCGGCCTGGGCGAGCGTCGCGGTCATCCCCGTCCAGCCGCCGGCCGCCACGATCCCGACGGTCGGCAGGAGAATCAGGCAGGCCACCATCAGCACGCCCTGCACGACGTCGCTGTATGCGACGGCTTTGAAACCCCCGACCGTCGTGTAGTAGAGGACGATCGCCGCACCGATCATCACCCCGCTCTCGTATGTGGTCCCCAGGAAGGACTCGAAGGCCCGGCCGGATGCCGTCAACTGCGCTGCGACGTAGACGGTGGCCATGCTGAAGATGATGACCGCGCTCACGAGCCGGAGCACATGGGCCGAGTCGCGGAACCGGTCCTCTAGGAAATCCGATACGGTCACCGCGTCGTAGCGGTCCGTGTACGCCTTGAATGGCTTTGCGACGAGCATCCACGAGAGGGCGACTCCGCCCAGTTCGCCGGGAATCACCCAGAACGCATGCGCACCCGCCAGGTAGCCCATCCCGGTGAGCGCGAGCAGCAGCCACGCACTTTCTCCCGTGGCGTTTGAGCTGAAGGCGATCACCCACGAAGGGAGCCGCTTTCCAGCCACGTAGTACCCGGAAACTTCGTGGGAGGCGGTGCGGCCCCACCACCCGATCCGAAGGAGAACGGCGAGATAGACCACCAGGACGGCGATCACCGTGGCCGATGTGGTCATGACGGTCGCTCCGCGGTCCCGGACGCGCTTCGCATCCGGTCTTTCCCGCCCCCCCGGCGCTGGATCACCGCGAACCCGATCGCGGCACCGAGCGGAACCGCAACCGACCCGAGAAGGAGCAGCCAGGATTCCCAGGGAAGGCCGGCGATCACGGGGCCGCCGGGGCTTTCAGGGGGTGCCCCCGGTGGCACTCCGCTACGGACGGCCAGGGATCCGGCTCGTCCGGCCCGGATCCGCGTCCGGTCCGGGCGCCTTCCGTCCGGAGTTCCCATGCGCGCGACTTGCTTGGTCGGATAGGTGGCATGGCTGTCGTGTCACCGGTTCGGCGGGAGAATCTGATTGCGCCGGGGACGGCCGGAAGCCGGGCGCCGGGCCGGATTGCCGTCCGTCGGGTGGCGGCACGGCCCGCTCTGGGTGGCGATACCCGGCCCCGGTGTGGCGGTGCCCGTCCTCCGGGGCCGGGTGGAACTTGGGTACTCCCGGTCCCGGAGCCGGATGCCGGCCTCCGGTTGGTCCGTGTCCCCGGTTTGCGGGCGCCGCCTCTCGGTCGCAGTCTTCCTCTGGTGCACAGGAGGTGTCAGGCCGGCCGCCACCCCCGTGGGGCATGCCCGTGGGGTGGCCGGGTCCGGATCGTTGTGGTTCATAGCCCTGGGGAGGAGAGGATGGATCGACGGAGATTTCTGGGGGCGGCTCTCGCATCCGCAGGTGTCGCTCCGGCGCTCTCGCGCAGTGTGGTCGGCGCCGATGTCCGGCAAGGTGCGGCGTCGGCGGAGGTGCCTTTCGCGGCCCGTCCCGGAGCTGCGGACGCGGCCCAGATCGCGGGTTCGGTCCAGATGTGCGTCTTCGATGTCTTCGGAACGGTCGTCGACTGGCGCTCGTCGGTCATTGCCGAAGTGGACCAGCTCGCGAGCGACAAGGGGTGGGAACTCGATGCCGTCGAGTTCGCTGAGGCATGGCGCTCCAACTACGGGCCGTCGCGCAACCGGGTCCGCACGGGCGAGCTTCCGTGGACCAAGCTGGATGACCTGCATCGGATGACGCTCGACGACCTGCTCGTGCGCTACCGGCTGGAGGGACTCACCGAGGCGGAGAAGATACACCTCAACAAGGTGTGGCACCGTCTGCATCCCTGGCCGGACTCCTCCGAGGGGCTGCGGCGCCTCAAGGCGCGGTATGTGCTCTCCCCGCTCTCGAACGGGAATGTGGCGCTGCTCACGAACATGGCGAAGTTCGGCGACCTGGCGTGGGACTGCGTTCTCGGGTCGGACGTGGTGCGCCACTACAAGCCGGACCGGGAAATGTACATGATGCCGAGCGACTTCTTCGACATTCCCCCGTCGGCCGTGATGCTCGTGGCAGCGCACACCGGAGACCTCGAGTCGGCCCAGAGCCACGGCCTGCGGACGGCGTTCGTCCATCGTCCGCTGGAGCGCGGACCGGATCGCCCGCCCGTCCCGATGCCCGAGGAGGGCCGGTTCGATTTCCTGGCGACGAGTTTCGTCGACCTGGCAGAACAGCTCGGTCTCTGAGTCGGACCCTTCTGCCGTTCCCTGCCTCTGCCGTCCAGTGGCGGCAGCGGCCCAGACGCGGGGGGGGGGGGGGGGGGGGGGCCCCCCCCCCCCCCCCCCCCCCCCCCCCCC
>JAPPGX010000081.1:56900-67449 GCA_028877265.1 Acidobacteriota bacterium | reverse complement strand
AGTGCCGCGTCATCCCCATCGTCGCCACCCAGTCCATCAGCTCGCTCAAGTCCGTCCTCCCGGGACAGGACGCCTGGCGCACCCTCCTCCAGACCCTCCGGACCAAGATCTTCCTCTCCCTCAGCGACGACTCCAGCGCCGAACTCGCCTCCAACATGTGCGGCAAGGTCCTGCGGCTCTCCCCGTCCTACTCCTTCACGGAGTCCGCCAAGCCCGGGTTCTCGCTCATCACCGCCCGCGCCGGCGGCGCGAAGGGCACGCTCGGGACATCGAAGTCCTACCGGGAGCAGCGCGAGCCGATGTTCCACGCCCGCCAGTTCACCCTCCTCGAGAACTGCCAGGCCATCGTGCTCGCCTACGACGGGGCCCAGGCGCTCCCCGCCACCCGGGTCTACCTCAAGCCCCACTACCTCCCCCGGAACCTCCCCTACTGGCGCGCCCGCGCCGCCAGCCGGATATGAGCGCCGCCATCGACCGGCTCAGCCCGTTCCTACCCGGCCTGGAGGATGTCCTCGCCGACATGGCCGTCTCCGAGCTGATGATCAACGGCCCGCACAACGTCTGGGTCGAGCGCACGGGGCAGGGCCTCCGCCCCGCCGACGCCCCGAAGCTCGACAAGGACACCCTGCACCGGGCCGCCATCCACATCGCCCGGCCGCTCGGGCTGGACCCGACGGTCTCGCCGACCATCGACGCGCGCCTCGAGGACGGCTCCCGGGTCGCCATCTGCGTCCCGCCGGCGTCGCCGCACGTCGCGATCACCATCCGCCGCTTCGGCAAGCGGGCCTTCACGGCCGAGGACCTGGTCGCCGCGGGCTCGCTGCCCCGGCCCCTCTTCGAAGCCGCCCGGCGGACCCTGGCGGCGCGGCGCAACATCCTCGTCTCCGGCGGGACGGGCACGGGCAAGACCACCGTCGTCAACGCCCTCATCGGCCTGCTCCCTCCCGACGAGCGGATCGTCTCGATCGAGGACACCCTGGAGCTGCGCATCGAGCAGCCCAACACGGTGCGCTTCGAAGCCCGCGAAGCCGACACGCAGGACGCACACACCCGGCCGGTCACGGTGCGGACCCTGGTGAAGCACTCGCTCCGGCACCGGCCCGACCACATTGTGGTCGGCGAGATCCGGGGCGCCGAGGCCGCCGACCTCCTGCAGGCCCTGAACACCGGCCACGGGGGCAGCCTCACCACCATCCACGCGAACACCGCCGTCTCCGCGCTCTCGCGGCTCGCGAGCTGCGCCATGGCCGCCCGGGACGCCCTCCCCTGGGAGGTCGTCTGCCGCAGCGTCGTGGACGGCATTGCGCTCGTCCTCCACACCGCCCGCGTCCGCGGCCGCCGCGTCGTCGAGAACGGGATCTACGTCTGCGGCTGGCGGGTCGAGGACAACGGCTGGCTCACCGAAGACGCCGCGGCGGGTGCGCCGCCTCGGCATTGAACCGTCCCGCACTGCGCCTTCTGGCGGTCTCGGGCACCTGCGTCGTCCTTGGCCTGGGTGCCCTGGTCTTCGCCTGGGGCAATCCGGATTCGAATCTGGCCAGCGTGCTCGCCAGCGCCGCCGGCTGGCCCTGGCTCATCGCCGCGCTCCTGGGCGCGCGGGTCTGGTATCGCGGTCACGGCCGCACCGGCGAGCCCTACGAGCACTTCTTGGCGGTCTACGCCGCCGGTACCGCGGCGGCGCTCCTCGTCGGCACCGCCGCACTGCTCGCTGGCGGTTGGGATTTCTCGGCGCCGCCCTGCCCGGGCGGGCCGCTCGCCGCGCCATGCACCGTCCTCTTGTCCATGGCCCTGGCGGCCGTGTTCGCCGGGCTCACGCTCGGCTTCGCCTTCCCCGCACTGCTCCCCGTCGCCGCGGCGGCGATCAGCGCCGCCACCCTCCAGGGGCTTCCCCCTTCGCGGCGCCGCCTGTGCGCAGGCATCGCGGCGGTCGCCCTCTGCTGGCTCCTCGCCGCGGCCGCCAGTCTAGTCCTGGCGCACGGCTGACGGCCGCGCTACCGCGGATCCCCGCCACGGCTATGCACATCCCCGCCCTATGGATCGTGTGTACCGTGGAGAGACACACCGTAAGTACGCACACGGTGGGTACGGCGAATACGCCTCTCGACCGACAACCCCTCCTCTTCTCCCTCGCTGCCCGTTCTCTGCCCGTCCCGAACCTCCCCGGTCCTGGGCGCGGCCGCCTTTCGTCCGCCGAGCCGCCACCTGGGCGCCTGCCAGTCATCGCCCCCCGTTGCGCCGGTGCCCCTGTCCGTCCTGCCCTCGCGCCTCCTTGCCGATTCTTCAGCGCCCGGGTCCCTTGCTGCCATCGTGCCGCGTCCGCCCGCTTCCTCCGGAGGGGCGGCGCAAGGAGCCGCCAGGACGCTCCGCTCGGCTTCGCCGCCTGTCACCCCCCTGCGCTAGCCGCCCATCCCCGCGGAGCCGCGGCCGTCCTCCGCGCCCTCCCGGCGGGGTTTCTGACGGTTGCCGCCGTCTCCTGGTGAGCGGCAACGCTCCCGAAACCCAAACCGCCAGGAGGAACCTCACATGGCATCAAAGAACACCCCGGTCGCCGAAGTCCGAATCGGCCTCGTCGTCGCCTCGATCTGGCAGAACGACACCGACAGCGGCACCCGCTACAACGTCACCTTCTCGCGCCTCTACCGCGACGGCGACTCCTGGAAGAACACCAGGAGCTTCGGCCGGAACGACCTCCTCGTCCTGGCGAAGGTGGCCGACCGCGCCCACGACCGCATCCTCGAGCTCCAGGACTCGGACGCCTCCGGCGCCGGGAACGGCCCGACCAGCTCCTCCGCTCCGGCGGAGGCCTCGCGGGACGAGGACCCCGAGGACGTGCCCTTCTAGCGAAGGCTCGCCGCTGGCGGCGGCCCTTCGGGGCCGCCGCCAGTTCTCCGTACGCTCAGCGACCAGGCGGCCGCGCCGTCTGCACAACCACCCGCGCCGGCCCGGTGATCCGCGCCACGTGATTCCCGCGGCGGCCGCCTCCCAACCGCAGCTCGTAGGCCCCCGTCGCCTCGTACCAGGCGACGGCCCACGTGGCCGCCTCCACTGCCTCCTCCGGACGCAGCTGCATCCGCAGCGCATCACCCGACGCCGCGAGCAGCGCCAACCCCTCACTGGTGAGCCGGTACATCACCAGGGTTCGCCGCTCTCCCTCGTCGCGCACCTTCTCCAGCAGCGCCACGTCCACCTGGACGCCGGCGGCCGCCGCCAGGAACGCCGGCGCCGCAACGACCAGATTGTCCCCCTTCACGAGTTCCACCGCCTGGACCTCCACCGGAGCGCCCGCTGCGAACGCCACTTCGCCGGGCCCCTCGTAGCGGCTCATCCGGCCCGCCAACCCCGCCGCCCGCCGCTGGACCCGGTTCACCCATCCTCGGATCCGGCCTGCGCCTGACCCCGCCAGGGACCAGCTCACACTGTTCTCGCGATACAGCAGCCGGTCGGCCTCCGCCACCATCGCTTGTCCCTCGGGGATAGCCACGCGGACGCCGCCGCCTTCCACGCGGTAGCGGATCCCCCCCGAGGTGCTGCTCCAATCTTCCATCAGTCCAACCGCCTGCCGGGCCGGTCAGCCCTCCAGCACGCTGCCGCGGCGCTCGCGCGCCTCGCGCCGCTTCGCGTGACGGCGCCGCACCTGCCCCAGCGCGTTCGCGAGCTCGCGCGCCCGGCGATGGAGCCGCCCGATGTCCAACGCTTCCTCGCGTCCTCCCACAGACGGGTGACTGGATTCATACCAGTCGTCGAGATCCCGCCGGAGGCCCTCCATGATCGCCTCCGCCCGGGCGATGTCCTGGCGGTCCGTCTCCGAAGCGCTCAGGGCCTGTTTCATGTAGGCGATTCTATGCCTACGTCGGCCGGAGAGCGTACGGCATCCCCCCACCCCCGTAAATATCGTATGCACCGTATGCTTGCATACGGTATGCTTATTTACGGTATTTACCGTGCATACGCCCAGGACCTCAACGCCGCGCCCCCCCGCGCCTGCCCGCATCCTCGTCCTGGCCAACCAGAAGGGCGGCCCCGGCAAGACCACGCTGGCCATGTGCGTGGCGGGCGAGCTCGCCCGCCGCGGCCACCGCGTACTGGTCGCCGACGCGGATCCCCAGGGGACGGCCGCCCGCTGGGCCGCGTCGGCGCCGGCGTCCAAGCCGTTCCCCGCCCGCGTTCTCGCCATCAGCGGCGCCGCCGATCGACTCCGTGACGAGTTGCGGTGGCACCTCCCCAGCTACGACTTCATCGTCGTCGACTGCCCGCCCTCGGCGGAGTCCCTTGTCTCGCGCAGCGCACTCCTGGTGGCCGACCTGGCCATCGTCCCGGTCGTCCCGTCGCCGCCTGACCTCTGGGCCGGCCTCGCCATCCGCCAGGTGATCGCCGCCGTCGTCCAGGTCCGCCCCGGCCTGAAGGCCCGGATCGTCGTCAACCAGCGGAAGGCCGGCACCCGCCTCGCATCGAAGACCCGCGAACTGCTGCCCGGATACGGGATTCCCGTCCTCAACACCCAGGTCGGGGACCGCGAGGCGTTCCGCCACGCCGCCGCCGGCGGCCTCACCGTCGCCGACGTTCCCCGGGCCCAGCTCGCCCAGGCAGAAGTCTTCGGCCTCACCCACGAAATCCTCAACGTCCTCGAGGAGGACCCGCCGCCATGACTCCCCAAGACCCCCTCGGCAACCTCGGCAGCAGCCTTGCGGCCGAGAGCGCCGCCGTCGAGCAGCGCTTCGACACCGCGGACCGCCTCGCCGGTGCACCACCCCCCGCGGAGACCGCCGTACGCGCCACCTTCTCCTTCCCCCGCAGCGACCACGCGCTGCTCGCGGACCTCCAGGCGCGCTGCCTTGCCGCCCAGGTTCAGGTCAGCAAGAGCGAGCTCGTCCGCGCCGGCCTCCATGCGCTCGCGGCGCTTCCTCCGGAGGCCCTCCGCGAGGCCGTAGGCACCCTCAAGAAATACCAGCCCGGGCGCTCGCGCTGGGCGGCGCCCGCCACCCCGTCACCGCGGTCATGAGTCCGAACGCCCCTGATTTCCCGCTTGACGAGGGCCGTCCGGGCGACGCCCACCTCCGCCAGCTCCTTCTCGAGAACAGCCAGGACCTCCGCGGCGTGCTGCGCGAGATCGTGGAAGCCACCGCAGATCTTCGCGGCGAACTCCGCCGGCACCGGCGGACCGTCTACCGCCGCTGGATCTTCCGGTTCGTCTTCGGGCTGGCCATCGGCCTCGCCCTCGGCCTCCAGATCGGTTTCCTCGCCGCCCGCTGATTCATATGGCAGCCCTGGTCCTCCCCTCCGGCCCAGCGGAACTCCTCGAGCGCACCCGCGAGCCGCTTGCCGCCCACCTTGGAGGCGAACACCATCTCTGTCTCGGCGGCGGAACCGCTCTGGCTGCCCGTTGGGCCCACCGGCACTCGACCGATGTTGACTACTTCATCAAGCCGGAACCCTATGCCCGCCTCCATGCGAACGCCGAGCAGTTCGCCCGCGATCTCGAGCGCGCCACCGGCGTCCGCGATCTGTCCGTCGGCCCGAGCGGCACCCGCATCATCCTCGCGGACGGCGGCGAAGTCAGTGTCTCCACCACTCCGGGCTTCACCGGCGACCCACGTTCGGAAGACACCGTTCGCGGAACCGCGATCGGCCTCGAGACCAGCGCCGAGATCCTTGCGCGCAAGATCGGCGGCCGCATCCTGGGCAATAGCGTCTTCGTCCCGCGCGACCTCTACGACATCGCGGTTTCGAGGCAATGCGACCCTGACGCATTTGCCACCGCGTGCTCCCGGTTCACCGACCGTCAGCTCCGCGACATTGCCATCGAACTCCGCTCTCTCCATCCCGACTGGATGGAGACGCACCACCGGCCCATCGTCGCACCCGCGTTCCCAGGGGCGGCGCGAAACGCGGCGTTCACGGTCCGGGATCTATTCCAACACCGCCACAACCTCACCTGGGACCGCTGATCGTGCTCGACATTGCAAGGCTCCGGCACGCCTTTTTCCATCCGCCACCGGACGGAGAGCGCCGGCTCCCCACCCGCGAAGAACACATCGCGCGGCGCGAACGCCGCGCGCTTGACGCCTGTCACCACGACGGTTCCGATCCTCGCGCCTTCGCTATCGGCGAACACGGCTCGCTCATCGGCGGGCCCGACAAACCACTCTCCTTCTCGAACCTCGACTGCCCCCCCGAATACCGCGCCGGACGTGTTCCCCTGCCTCTGTCCTGGTTCACGCATCCGAGCGCCCGCACCCCGCCACCCGGGGGGCCGCCCGAAGACCATCCGGTGCTCGACGCGCTCATCGGCGACCACCTCGCCGGTTATCCGGATCGGCCGACCGCGCTCGACCTCGCCCGCATCCTGCGTTCGGCAGCCCCCACGGAGCGAGAACGCTCGATCCTCTACCACATCCTGGGCTGCATCCGGCCCTGGGACCTCACGCGACTCCTGTCTCGTGAGCGGCTGTCTGTCTACGAACTGGCCCGGGCGATCCACTTCTCGGGGATTCGCCGACCGCAGGTCGTTGACTGGCTCCACATGTTTGCCGCACGTCCGTCGGCGCAGTAGCGGAGCCATGTCGCCGCGCGCAAGCCGCGTGTTCACGCCCGCAGCAGCAGCCACACGGCCGCGACCACCGAGACGGGGACCAGGACGACGAGGCTCGAAGCGAACACCCAGCACGCGGCCAGGAACAGCAGGAGCGGCCAGACCAGGAAGCGGGGGACGGAACGCATTTTGAGACCTCGATGGGAGAGAAGGGGTTCGGATAAAAAGGATTATCACACCCCCTCCGTTACACTCCACCGCAGGAGTTCCTGATGGCCTACACACTCGACACCGCCGCCGCCGCCGAGCGCATTACCGCCGCCGGAGCGGACCCCACCCTCGCCCGCGCCATCGTCGCCGAACTCGCCAGCGTTGAGGCGACCTCGTCAAAACATCTCGCCACGAAAGCGGATCTGCTGGCACTCGAAGTTCGCCTGGTCCGCTGGGGGATTGGTCTCGCCGCCGCCAGCATCGGCATCCTGTTTGCTCTACTGCGCTTCACACAGTGAACCACACCGGATGACGCCCCAGCGCTGGCTTCGCCACGAGAGGCGATCCGGCCGCCCTGCGCCTCACCGGACGCCGGCCAGCAGAAACTCCCCAACGCCCGCAAGTCGCCGCCTCGCTGATCGAATGGTCGTCTCGTTCCTCAACTTCGTTTCCCGGGGCCTCCTGCGCTTCGGTCCCATCGGCCTCCGGATGTTCCTCCTTCGCGCCGCGGTCCGCTTGACGTGGCGCATCCGCCCCAACGTCTTCTAAGCGCCCCCGTGACCGTCCTTCGCGGCCCGGCTCTCGCGCTCGTCCCCTTCGAAAATCCCGCTCGACTTGATGTCCTCCGTCAAGCCGGTCCCCAGGCGTGCTTTGCCGCCGAGGAATTCTTCAGCGCGCGGATCCGGAACCCCCACACCAGGAAGGCCTACGCGGTGCCGGTGCGGCGCTTCCTCCAATGGCTGGCTGCCCAGGACATCCCCCTCGTCAACGCCACCCCCGGCCAGGCCGCCCGCTTCCTGGACGGCTACGGTGGGAGCGTCCCCACCCAGAAGCTCGCGTTGTCCGCGCTGCGCCACTTCTTCGACCTCCTCGTCACCCGCCACGCCGTCGCCCTGAATCCCTTCCAGTCCGTTCGGCCCCCGCGGTCCGAGTCGCGCGAGGGCAAGACGCCCGAGATCACGGTCGCCCAGACGCGCGACCTGCTCGCGTCGATAGACGCGACCTCGAGGGCCGGCGTGCGCGACCGCGCCATCCTCGGCACCCTCATCTACACCGGTGCCCGCGCCGGCGCCGTCGCCGCGCTCCGCCTCCAGGACCTCCGGGACTACGGCGACCACAGAACGCTGCTCATGCACGAAAAACGCGGCAAGCAGCGCGAAATCCCCGTCCGGATCGACCTCGACGCCTGGATCGCCGCCTACCTGGACGCGGCGGAGCTCCGCGGCCAGCCGCCGGACACGCCTCTATTCCGCGTCATCTCTCCTGGCTCTGCGACAGGTTTCGGTGACGCCGGCGTTGCGACCTGGACCCTGCGCACCATGCTCAAGCGCCGCCTCCGCGGCGCCGGCCTTCCGGCCTTCATTCGAATCCACAGCTTCCGGGCCATGGTCATCACCGACCTCCTCCACCAGGGCGTCCCCATGGAGGACGTCCAATACCTGGCCGGCCACTCGGACCCCTCCACCACCCAGCTCTACGACCGCCGCAGCCGCTCCGTCAGCCGCAACATCGTGGAGCGGATCTCCGTCTGATGGCCGAAGATGACCTTCCCTCCGGCCCCTCGCCTGGATCAATCTCTTCGCAGTGCGCCCGGACGAGCGCCCCTGACCACAGCTGCAGAGGCCGAATCCCATGAACCGAATCCTCCCCGTCGCCGTTATCGCCCTGGCCGCGCCCGGCTGTGCCTTGCCGACACCCGACGAGTTCCAGGAAGAACAGGCACGCTTCAACCGAGAGTTCGCCAAGAACCTACGCGCCTCTCTCAAGACGCTCAGGGGGCCACCGCCCCGCCCGATCGAGGAGATGCGCGCCGACGCCACGGCGCAGTTCGACGAGTCCGAACGCCTCCGCGAGGAGGCGCTTCAACGCTTCGGGCAGCTCGCAGACCATCCGAACGCCCGGCCCGATCAGCGCCGCTACGCCCAGAACGCCGCGGCGCACCTTCGGATGGACCAGCGGCACTTTCTCCCCGACTACCGCCGCGCGCTCGCCTCCGACAACTGGCGGGCCATCCAGGACACTTACGAGTTGTTGACGAACGACATTCATGATCTCCAGCGACAGCTCGCGGAAGTCCGCCGCCGCCTGCGGCGGCTGGACGGCGCCGACGCCACCGCATCGCCGCTCGGCGAAGTTTCGCCAGCGGAACAGCGCCTCTCCGACGAGGTCGAAGAGCTTCGCGCCCAGGGCACGGCCGCTCTCGCGGACATCGAAACGATGTACGACGAATTGATCCGCGTGCTCGAAGCCGTCGCCGCAGCGCACACGGACTCCCTGGACCAGAAAGCCGCGCAGGACCGCGTGGCCATCGCGCGTCTCGCCAAGCGTCACGACCTCGGCAGATGGCAGGACGACATCGATGCTGACCACGTTATGCGTGTCCGGGCCGGCCGCGACGCCGCGGAACGCAGCAAGACTTCGCTCGCGGCGCAAATCGCCGACGCACAGAGCGCCCTGCAGCGCCTCAGACCGTAAACACCGCTCAGACCGCCCGGGCAAGCGCGGATCGCGCCGCGAGCCGCCCAACTCCCAATTGCGGCGGCCGCCGCAGTCGCCCTTTCCGACCCGTGAGGCCGAATTACGGCCATTCTCGCCGGATTCCGTAGTCCCACAAGGCTTCAAAGTCGTTTTTTCGCGGGCAACTACCCAGTCGGAGCGAATCTGGGCATCTCTCGCCGCCCGGAGAGCTCGGTCTTATCCCAACTTCGCCACTTTTGACGTGTCGGGATTTGTAAGTCGTTGACAGAAAGCCCGTTACAAAATCGGGCCGTCGCTGCCTGGCACTACGTTTGTGGGGTCGGGTGCGATCCTTCGACGAGTGCGTCGGGGGCAGGATGGAGTTCAGAGGCCACGGCGTGCACCAGCACCGGAGATGGTGCCGGTCGGACACGGCCGCGTCAAGCCCTCTAAGGGCCCTTTTTCCAAGAACTTGGCCTCTTGGCACTACATCGCTTCCCGCCGAACCAGTTTCCACTGGAGAGCGATTCTGGCTCCCTCTCGAGGCCCTTTTGGCCACTCGTTTTCCATTCTTGGCCCTCTTTGTGCCCCGCCTGAACCTTCGTCTCCCACTCGACCGCTCTCAACCACAGTCCTCATCGCCAAAACTGGCGAAGTCGGGTTATGTCAAATCCCGCGAATTCACCCGGATCGGACGCATGACGTCCGGACTCAGGTTCCGATAACAACTCATGTTTCAGTCCGTTGGTGGGCGTTGCGTCCCGCCCCCTGGTCTCACAATGAGCGCAGCAGGTGACCTGCCCCCGGGCGACGACGCCAATAGCTTCCGGGCTCATGGCCTCTAGATTCTGTCCTTGACGGCTCCCTACCGACTCGGCTAGTACGCTCCGTGAGGCGCGGATTCGCCCGGCACCGGTTGCGACTCGGCGAACCGCTAACCGATTTGACGGCTCGGCCGATGCGAACTCCACCGCGGGATTGCCCCGACTGCGGCGACACGTGTTGGGTGGATTCCCCCCGGCCCGACGGGTCCCCCGCTGTCGCGCCCTGCCCGACCTGTGTCCCCGACACGCCAGAATCACGGCCGCGACACAAACCCAAGGAACGCCTCTCTCTCGCAGAGGATCCCGTGCGGCTCGCCGCCCTCTTCGGGCTCCCTGAGAACGTCGCCCCCAGCCCCTCCGTTTCCGCTCCGCCCCTCGCCAGCCCGTCCAAGACCTCAAGTCGACAACGGGTCGGCCTGCGCAAGCCCGCACGTAGACCGGATTCATCCTTATCGGAAGTCGCGCGAGCGACTTTCGATAAGGATCGGCGCCGCCGTGTGGGCGTCCGGAGTCCTCGCGCGACATCCGA
>JAPPGX010000081.1:0-56800 GCA_028877265.1 Acidobacteriota bacterium | reverse complement strand
TAAGCGCGCCCGGCGGGATTCACGAGCCCCGGAGCGGCTCTCGATAAGGATCGGCGCCGCCGTGTGGGCGTCCGGAGTCCTCGCGCGACATCCGATAAGGGGGCGGTGCTTATCCGAAGTTGCTGGCGCAACATCCGATAAGCGCGCCCGGCGGGATTCACGAGCCCCGGAGCGGCTCTCGATAAGGATCGGCCCTCGTTTCACAGGTGAGGGCGCGCCTTTCGCGGCATCCGAGGATGGGACTGCTGAAACCGCGACAGCGGCGCTCGACCGGGATCTGACGTCATTTCGGACGGGATCCTGCTCCGAGCTTGACGGCGGTATCGCCGTCATGTCGGCGCGCCGACATTCCCGGCGAGGACCGCCGGCCGCGTGCCGTCAGTCGTCCGGTGAGCCGAACCGCTCCCTGAGCTTGGCCGTCCGGTACCTGAAGATCCGCTCGAGATCGGGGGCCACGAGCAAGCGGTCGATCAGCCGGCCTCCCGGCGCCTGGTAGCGCACCTCGTCGGAAGCCATCACCACCGGTCCCCTGCCCGGGTGTTCCTGCACTTCGAACCGGTGCTCGTGGACCCAGCTCCGGTAGGGCCCCATCACCTGTTCGTCCACGAAGCGATGCGGCGGTTCCCAGGCGGTGATTTCGCTGCGCCAGCGAAGCGGTAGACCGTGAAGACGCAGCCGGTAGTCGATCTGCGTGCCGCGGGTCATCCGGATCTCGCCTTCGGTCAGGACCCGGAAGCGAAGCCAGGGCGGGGTGAGCACCTCCAGGTTCCCGGCATTCGAAAAGAAGGCAAACACCGCATCCAGCGGCGCCGCCAGCGCTACGGAACATCGAAAGACCGGCATGCGTTCCTGATGCTAACCTTCCCCGGTTACTCCTCTTGACGCGCTGAGCGGGCGGCGCCAGACCGGTGGCCTACCCACCCGCCGTCCTCCGAAACGAAGTCCCGGCCGAGAGTGGCGGGCACGAGGCAACATTCGGCATGGCGGACAACGTAGCGGCCCCCGAGGCCCGGATTCCCGGCATCGACTACGAACCGAAGCCGGGCGGGAACCAAGACGCCGAGCAGAAGGCGAACGGCTCGGCCCCGGCCTCCTATTCGATGCTCGAGCCCCGGATGAAGGCCATCTACGGCCAGTTCTACAAGGAGACCTATTTTTCCGAGAACAAGCATCTCGAGCCGAAGGTCCAGGAACTGATCGCTCTCGCCTGCTCGCTGATCGCCCAGTGCGAGGGTTGCCTCGACGGCCACGTGAAGAAGGCCCTCAAGCTCGGGGCGACCAAGGAAGAGATCAGCGAGGCCATCGTGATCGCGATCGGCATCAACGCCGCCGCGATCGTCGATCAGACGGACCGGACCGCGGCCCGGCTCGGGCTCAACCACTTTCCGGCCAAGACCCGGCTTTAGGCTCGGAGCTAGCTAGGGGCCGAAGACCCCCTCCCCCGCCCCGCCCGGCTCGGGCCGGCTGGTGCGTTGCGAGGCCAACGCCTCCCGTTCGGCGTCCGCGACTTCCGCTTCGACCCGCGCTTCGGTCTCCTCCAGCACGGTGTCGGCCACCGGCGCCCCTCCGGCGCCGCCCTGCCGCAGAAACGCGCGATAGGTGCGGACCGGGTCCCGCCGGCCGTAGTGCGCGAAGAGGTCGGCCGGGAGAATCCTCCGGCTCTCGCCTTCGTCGTGGGTGGCGTGGCCTCCCATCCGGAACGTGTCCGCAACCACGAACACGGGCCGGGAATCGGCGAGGGCCTCCCGTCGGGCGAGCGCGGTGCCCGCGAACACGTCGAGCACGTTGTTGCCGTCCACCCGCAGGCCGGAGATTCCGTATGCGCCGCCGAGTTGCGCGAGCCGTTCGTCCCCGCTCTCCGCCAGCGGCGTCCCGAGCGCGATCCGGTTGTTCTGGATCACCACGATGAGCGGCGCCCGGAGCGCGACGGCGGACACCATCCCCTCATGGAACGCGGCGGTCCCCGTCGTGCCGTCTCCTGCCCAGGTCAGCGCCACCCGCGTTTCTCCCCGAAGCCGGAAAGCGAGGGCCAGCCCCGCGCACACCGGCACGAGGGAGCCGACCATGCTGATTGGGGCAACGATGCCCTGGTCCAGGTCCCCGAAGTGGAGGTCCCTGCCCCGGGCCGGCCCGTCCTCGGTACCGAGGGCCCCCCGGAACATGGAGGCGAGGCTCATCCCCCGCTCATGGCACGCGCCGATGTTGCGGATCATCGGTCCGACGACGTCGCCCGCTTCAAGCGCGTGACACGCCCCCACCGTCACGGCTTCCTCACCCGGCCCGAGCCACGCCTTGGACAGCACTCCCGACCGGACCCAGCGCTTCAACTGGAGGTCGTGGGACCGGTTCCGGACGAGACCCTCGTAGAGCCGGAGCCTTGCCGGCTCCGCGAGCCCGCGAACGATGGGAGCCCGCCCGGCGTCCTCCAGAGCGGTCGCCTCGAATTCACGGACGAGGTCCGGATCCTCGGTCCAGTCGAGGTATTCCGGAGGATCGAGTCCGGGGACAGCCCTCACGCGGAGCGGGAAACGCCGTTCCAGCGGACGAGTTCGCCCGCGATCAGGTTTTCGACCGCGTCGGCGTTCCATGAATTGCGGAGGCCGTTCGTCATGACCGAAAAACCGAGCGCCCGGTTCTCCGCCGCGAGAGGAAAAGCGACGCCCGAGAGCGAACTGACGCCGCTGAGGGTTCCCGTCTTCGCCATCACCCGTCCGAGGGTTTCTTCTCCCCACAGGCGCCGGGCAAGGGTGCCGTCCACCCCGGAAACAGCCAGCGAACAGAGAAAGTCGGTCCGAAGTTCCGGCTGGCTGTAGAGGTCGCGAACGACGGCGACGAGGAGGCGCGCACTCAGGCGGTTCTTCCTCGAGAGTCCGGAGCCGTCGTCGATCGTGAAACTGCCGGCGGGAAACCCGAGCCCCACGAGATACTCCTCGATGGCTCGCACGCCCTTCTCCCGCGTTCCGGGCGGTCCCCAGCGATGGGCTCCGACGGCGAACAGGAGCTGTTCGGCGGACCAGTTGTTGCTGTACTTGCCGAGCGCCTCGACGACCTGGGTCAGGGGCGCTGACTCGTGGCGGTACAGCAGGAGCTTTTGGCGGGCGGCGGGGACGGGGCCCCGCCTCGGTTCGCCGGTCACCTGCACGCCGCGTTCGATGAGCTTGCCCTTCAGGGCGTAGCCGAAATAGAGGGCCGGCTCCGTTGCGGTGAAGCGGGCGACGCGTTCGTTGCCGCCCCTGAGGATGCGGCCCTGGAGCCGAATCCGGCGCGCGCCCCGGCGCTGCGCCAGGATGTAGGGGCGCCCGGAGTTGCGCAGTACCATGCGGTTCTGAACGGCGTAGTACCCATACCCCTCATCGCGGACGGCCGGCTGCTGGCCGTCTCCGGGCACGCCGGCGACCTCCACGCGGTTCCAGTGGTAGCCGAGGGCGCTCTGGATGGGTTCCTTGTACCGGATCCGCCGCCTCACGAGCGCCTGGTCGGTTTCCTGGACTTCCAGGAAGGAGTCGTCCAGCACGATATCGCCCCGGATCTCGGTCAGCCCGAAAGCCGCCAGGGAGTCCGCGATGAAGTCCATGTCATGCCGCTGGAGACTGGGGTCCCCGGAGCCGATGACATGGACCGGCCCCTCGATGACCCCTTCCTCGGTGGGCGGCGCATCAACGAGCAGACGCGTGGGAAAGCGGTAGCTCGGTCCCAGATAGTGGAGACACGCGCCCGTGATCGGCAGCTTCATCCCTGAGGCCGGCACGTAGCCGCGGTCCGCGTTGTGGCTGAAGAGCGCGGCCCCGGTGGCCAGATCCTCCACGTGAATGCCGATAGCGCGGCGGAGGCCGAACCGCCTCCGAACCGCGTGGAGGCGCCGGTCGAGTTCAGCGAGCGAGTCCTCGGAGAAAGGCGCCGCCCGTTCTCCCGCGAAGGCCGGCCCCCCGGCGGCCAGCAGCGCCCCGCCGGAGAGGACGCGCAGAGCCTGGCGCCGATCCACCCGCCAGTCGGCGCCGGGATACCGGGGACGGTGACCGCTCACGATGCGGGATCCTGATCCGGCTGGGAGGTGGCGCCCACCTCGGCCACCGCAGAGAGGAATACCTCCTCCGCCTAGGCCCCCAGCACGGAGGTTCCCTGCCCCACGAGTCCGGCTCCGTCTTCCACCGGTTCGACCACGGTCAGCGGCACCGAAGAAACGGAATAGGTCCGGGCCAGATCCGGGAATTCCTGGACCATGACGATGTCGGTCGTCACCTCGGGGCTCGCCACCGCGAACTGGACGGCCAGACTGGCCGCCGGCGCACACCACGGTCAGGTGGGGGTCGTGAAGACCTTGACGTGGACCGGACGCCGGAGCGTTGACAACAGTTCGGCCGCGTCCTCGGAAAGGGTCAGCGGCGCTCCGGACACCCAGGTGGCCGCGGTGATCAGCGAACCGAATTCGTGGCCGTCCGGCAACCCCAGGAAACGGACCCGGCCCTTGGCGGCGCCGCTGAGTTCGATCGCCGGCAGGCGGACAATTCCCGCGTCGCGCGCGGCATCCGGCACCTTGTCCACATCCCGTACCTCGAGGGTGAACCGGTCCGACAGCTCTTCCACCTCCCGCAGCAGGGCTTCAGCCGTCTGACAGGTCTGGCAGGGTGTCCGGCCCGGTACCACGAGAGGGCTTTCCGGCCGCGAATAGACAGTGGCGGAGACGGGGCCGGCGAGATCCTCGAAGTGTTTCCGGACCGCCGTGCGATCCGCTTCGCGAAGCAGCACGGGGCGTAAGGATACCCCGCCCGCGACACGGCTTCGCCGGTCCCCTCGCCGTGTGACGGACCGGTAGAATCGGAACCCCGTTCACAAAGGCGGAGGTTGGTTATGGCGAGGAGCGCTCCGAAACTCATGACCCGCCGGCGGCTGCTCGGCAGCGCCGCCGCGGCGCCGTTGATCCTCACGGGGTGCGAGACCGGGCCGGACCCGGGCGCCGGCCCGACCGTCACCGCGTTGGGATACGCGAACAGTCTGCTCGACCACCCGCTGCCCGCGGATCGCCTGTCGACGATTCTCCCGGCGGTGCGCATGAATCACGCCTTCTTCCGTGCGGTTCGGGAACTGGAGATCCCGGACCTGGTCGAGCCCGCCGTCACGTTCGTCGCCCGTGGACCGGACGCGGCGGATTCCGGGGAGTGATCCGATGATCCCGGAACTCTGCCAGCTCAGCGGCCGCGCGCTTTCCGAGCGCATCCGCAACCGGGAGCTCTCGCCCGTCGAGGTGGTGGACGCTCACCTCGCCCACATCGAGGCCGTGGATCCGACCATCAACTCCTTCATCACGGTCACCGCCGACCATGCCCGCGAGCGGGCGCGGGAGGCGGAGGCCGAGATCGCGGCCGGCGACTGGCGCGGACCCCTGCACGGGATCCCCTACGCCCCGAAGGACATCCTCGCGACCGCCGGCATCCTCACCACGAACGGTTCGAAAGCCACCGCGGACTGGGTCCCGGACTACGAGTCCACGATCACCGCGCGACTGAATGCGGCGGGCGCCATCCTGGTCGGCAAGCTGAATCTCCTCGAGTTCGCGATGGGCAGCGGGGTGCTCTCCGGATTTGGCCCGGCGCGCAATCCCTGGGCGACCGACTACACACCCTCCGGGTCCTCCTCGGGTTCCGGCGCCGCCCTGGCCGCCCGCCTGGTTCCGCTCTCGATCGGGACCGACACCGGCGGATCGATTCGGGGGCCCGCGGCCGCCTGCGGCATCGTCGGCCTCAAGCAGACCTACGGCCGGATCAGCCGGTTCGGAGTCACCACGCTCAGTTGGACGCTCGACCATGCCGGGCCCATGACGCGCACCGCCTGGGACGCCGCGGCGATGCTCGCCGCGATCGCCGGCGCCGATTCCCGGGACCCGACGGCGGCCGACGTGGCGGTTCCGGACTATCTCGCGGGGCTCACGCCCGAGGTCTCCGGTCTGCGCATCGGCGTACCGGTCTCGGGGTTCTTCGAGGGTGCGACCGAGGAGATGCAGCAGGCGGTCCACACCGCCATCTCGCTCCTCACGGCGGACGGGGCCGAAATCGTGGAGGTCGAAGTGCCCCATGCCCACCTGGCCGGGGGCGCCGGTTGGATCGTCGCCATGGCGGAGGCCACGACGTTTCACGAAAGACGCCTTGCCGAGCAGCCCGAGGATCTCGATCCGCTGGTGCGCGAACGGCTGGAGGTGGCCAGGTTCTATCCCGCCACCGACTACATCAAGGCCCTTCGGTTGCGCACCATCCTGCAGCAGGAGATGGCCGGGGTCTTCCGCAACTGCGACGTGATGATCGTTCCCAGCTCCCTCTCTCCGGCCGATCCGCTCCGGTCGGAGGCGGCCGCCTCGAGCGATGTCCGCGCCGGGACCGATCCCGACGAACTGGACAGCCGCCCGGGGAATACCTTCATCGGCAACATGACCGGCTACCCGGGCCTCACGATGGGATGCGGGTTCACGTCGGAGGCGCCGAAGCGGCCCCTCGCCCTCCAGATCTACGGGCCGCCGTTCTCGGAGGGCCGGCTGCTCCAGGTCGCCCACGCCTACCAGGAGCGAACGTCCTGGCACGAGGAGCTACCGCCCATCTAGCACAGCGCCCTGCCCGCCGGGAAGTGCGGAACGCCGGCGGCCTCTCGCGGGAGTGGCCTCCAGGCCCCGAACCGGTTGCCTCCCGGCTGGCGCGCTGCCGGAACGTGTGGATATGCTTGAAGCATGCGCGGATTCGAGACACCGGACGCCCGGGCCGGCAGGATTGCCGCCCTCTCGCTACTGATCGCCGGAAGCCTCCTGGCCGTCGGGATGTCCGCGTTGGCGCAGCGCGGCCAGCCGCCGGAGAACGAGCGGTTCCGGAATCCCTACGCCTGGCCGGGGCTTGCCGAGCTGGTCGAGAACTCGGACACGATCGTCGCCGGCGAGGTGCTCGACCTGCGTTCCGCTTGGACGGCCGACCGGCGCGAGATCTTCACCACCGTGACCCTTCGCACTGAACGCCGCTTCAAGGGCGGCGGCCGGAACCTGGTGCGCTTCCGGGTGCCGGGCGGCACCGTCGGGGACACCCGGATGACTGCGACCCACTCGGCGCAGTTCATGGTGGGAGAAAGGGCGCTCGTGTTCCTCACCGGAGAGAGCGGGCGGCTTCCCCGCGTGACGTCCGGCGAGGCGGGGAAGCGGCACCTCCGCACCGGCGAGGACGGTAGCGACCGCATCCTTCCGGGATTCGCGCTGGTGGAATCGGACCCGGGACGCACAGGGTTCGACACGCTCGACGACCTGGCCGCCGCCCTCTCCGGCCCGCTGACCGCACTGTCCCGTTAGTCCGGGCGCGATAATCGCCGCCTGATGTTCTCCGCACGCCGCCACGCCGCCGTCTCTCGCGCTCTTCTGGGCCTGTCCATTCCGCTGCTCGCCGCCGGCGGGTGCGGCGGAGGCGGCAACGGCGCCCCGCCCGCGTTTCTCAGCCTGGGGACCGCACCTCCCGGCGGCGCATTCTTCGTGGTCGGCGGAGCCCTGGCTGAAGTGCTCGGGGAGGCGGGCCTCCGGGTCACTCCCGAAGCGACCAAGGGGTCGGGAGAGAACATCCGCCGCCTGGCTTCCGGCGAACTCGATTTCGCAGTCTCGAATTCCGCCGTGACGTATTTCGCGGCCCGGGGTGAGGACGGCTGGGGCCGGGCGTATCCGGTGCAGGCCGTCATGACCCTGGCGCCCAACGTGGCGACCTTCGTATCTCCCCGCCGGCACGAAGTGAACCGGATCCAGGATCTCGCCGGGAGGCGGGTCGTCGTCGGGGTGGCCGGCGCCGGCTTCGAGCACTTCATCCGGCCGATCGTGGAGGCGCACGGGGTCACCTACGAGGACTTCATCCCCCTGTACAACACCCAGGCGGGCGCCGTGGACATGCTGAGCGACGACTCGGCGGCGGCCGCCTTCCTCGGAGGCGCGGTTCCTACCGCTTCCATCGTCCAGGCGACCGCCGGGATGGACACCTTGCTCGTTCCGTTGGACCCGGAGATTCGTAGCCGGCTGCCCGAGCAGTATCCGTTCTACCGGGAGGCGATCATTCCTGCGGGGACCTACCGGGGCCAGGACGAGGACTATCTCGGGCTCGACGTCGGCTCGATGCACCTCATCACGCGGGCGGACGCCGATGAGGAGACCGTCTACCAGGCGACCCGTGCGCTCTGGGAACGGCGTGAGTCCGTCGTCGAGAAGCACCCGGCCGGGCGGGCGATCAACGAGAACAACGCCTCCCGCCACACCGGCGTCGCCTTCCATCCCGGCGCCGTGCGTTTCTACCGGGAAGCCGGAATCTGGGCGGATCCCTGACCGAACTCCGGACGCGCCGCCGCGGTGAGTGAATCGGTCCCGCGGGAGCCCTACGGCGTTCGCGGCGCTGCCGTCGCGATCCTCACGCTCCTCCTGACGGCCTTCGTCCTGGTCGAGGTCAATCGGCCGGCACTGACGCCTCAGGCCCAGTTGGCCGCCTTCGCGCTTTTTGGCCTGCCGCTCGCCTTCCTGATCCGGATGAAGCCCGGCGATCCCTGGTGGCGGCGCGGGCTTGACCTCCTCGGTCTCCTTTCCGCCGTCGGGGCCTGCGCCTACGTCCTCTATTGGAGCGGCTTCGGCCCCTCGACGCTCGGTGACCGCGCCGGCGGCGAGACGGGTCTCGACATCGCGCTCGGGCTCCTCGGGCTGTTCGGCGTGCTCGCGGCCACGGCGCGGGTGATCGGGCCGGCCCTGCCGATTCTGGCGGGGCTCTTCCTCCTGTACGCCGCGGTCGGCCCGCACCTGCCGGAGATCTTCTTCCCCCATCGGGGGTATTCCCTCGCCCGGATCGCTTCCCAGGGCTTCCTGCAGAGCCAGGGTGTCTTCGGGATCGCGATGAAGGTCATGTTCGCCTACGTGTTCCTGTTCGTGGTCTTCGGGGCGATGCTGCAGGCGACCGGAGCCATCCGCTTCATCACCACCTCAGCGCGCCGTCTTTTCCTCGGCACGGTGGGAGGAGCGGCCAAGGTCTCGGTGGTCGCGAACGCCATGATGGGATCGCTTTCCGGAAGCGCTGTCGCCGACGCGGCGACCACCGGCACGGTGACGATCCCCCTCATGCGGAGCACCGGTTTCACCGCCCGCGCCGCGGCCGGGATCACGGCGGCGGCCAGTTCCGGGGCGGCCCTCGTGCCGCCGGTGATGGGCGCCGCCGCCTACATGATGCTGGAACTGGTGGACCCACCGGTGAGCTATCTCCAGGTCGTGCAGGCGGCCATCCTCCCTGCCCTCCTCTACTACGTGGCGCTCATCGCCATGGTCCATCTGCACGCCCGCCGCCACCTGGCAACGCCCGCGGCCGAGAGCGGGATGGAAGAGCCCGGCGGGAAGGTCCCCGTTCAGGCGGGCGTCGTGTTCGGGGTCGGCCTCGTGTCGCTGGTCGTGGCCCTCATCGCCGGGCGGACCGTGTTCCGGGCGGTCAGCGTCGCCCTGCTCATCGTGGTCGCGGCCTCCCTCTGGCACCGCAGCACCCGTCCCGATCTTCGGAAGCTGCTGGATTCGCTGGGCCGTATCGCACAGGGGGCGGCTCCGCTGGTCGCGGCCGCGGGGGCCGTGGGAATCATCCTCGGAATGGTCACTCTCACGGGGCTCGGCACCCGTTTTCCCGCAGCCGTCCTGTCCGTTGCCGGCGAGGGACTGCTTCCGGCCCTCCTTCTCATCATGGTGGGTTCGATCGTCCTGGGAATGGGGCTGCCGTCCGCCGTCTGCTACCTCCTGATGGCGATCCTCATCGGGCCCGTGATCGGCCAGCTCGGTGTCCCACCCCTGTCGGTCCACTTCTTCATCTTCTACTTCGGGATGATGTCCATGGTGACGCCGCCGGTCGCGCTCGCCGCCTACACCACCGCAGGAATCGCGAACACCCCCATCATTCCCGCCGCGCTCACCGCATTCCGCTACGCGCTCGCGGGATTCGCCCTGCCCTATTTCTTCGTGTTCCGGCCGGAGCTGCTGTTGATTCTGGACGGAAGCCGGGGTGTCCCCGGAGCGATCGTCGCCGTCATCCTGGGCAGCGCCGTCGTCCTGCTCCTCTCCGCGGGGATCGCGGGTTGGTTGTTCGGCCCGCTCACGGCCCCCGTTCGGGCCGGCGCCCTGACCGCGGCCGGGCTCCTGTTATGGCCCCCGGCGGCCGACGAACTGTTCGCTCTGGCCAACCTTCTGGGGATCGCGGCTTCCGCAGCGCTTCTCCTCTCTGCGTACCTCGGCACGCGCCGTAGCCGGGCGGCGACCTGATCCGGGCGGCCCGACCGGCCGTTCAGTCACCGATGCAGTAGAGCGCCTCGGCAGTCCTCAGATAGATCCGGCCCCCGGACATCGCCATGGAACTCAGGGTGTAGGCCCCCATGTCGTTCGTGGCGAGGATCTCGAGGGCATCCGGACCCAGCCCCACCACCGTGGCGACTCCGTCCTCGTTGATGATGTAGATACGGCCCTCGGCCAGCACGGGGGAGGCGCTGTAGGTGCCGGACGGCAGGCGCGTCGGCCCCAGGAGGACCTCTCCGGTCTTGGCGTCCAGCGCGTACATCACCCCGTTGTCGGTCACCACGTAGAAGCGCTCGCCGTCCGTCACCGGGCTCGGGACGTCGGGCCCCCGGTCGAAGGACCAGATGCGGTGCGAGTCGGTGATGTCCCCTTCCCCGCCGGTGCGGAGCGCAAGCAGCGGTTTCACCCGGGTCGGGGCGTAGATGATGCCGTCCTTCACCACCGGTGACGCCACGATGCGGTAGGCGCCGTTGTTCTCCGGGTTGAGGCCGTCGGAGCGCCAGCGCTCCCGGCCGGTGTCGAGGTCGTGGCCGGTGACGACGTCGCCTCCGGTGATCACCAGCTCGAAGCGCCCGTTCACGTCGTGCACGAAGGGCGTCGTGTAGGAATCGGGAGATTCCCGAATCGCCTCGGTCGGCCGCTCCACGCGCCACTCGGTCTCTCCGGTCGCCTTGTCGATGCGCAGGAGGTAGGACGGGTCGTCGGTCTTCATCCCGTGCAGCACCTGCACGTAGATCGCATCCTCGAACAGGAGCGGGCTGCTCGCGTAGCCCCAATTCAGTCCGAAATCGCCGTAGTCCGCCGGGATGTTGCGCGACCAGAGTTCCGTTCCGTCGAAGTCGAACGCCTTCAGGATGCCGGTCCCCGTCAGCACGAAGACGTGGATGCCGTCGGTTACCGGCGAGGGCGAGGACATGTTCTGCTTGCGTCCGCGCGTGTCCCGGTCACTCAGATGCCGCTTCCAGCGCGGTGTCCCGTCGGCCTTGTCGAGCGCCCAGAGTTCGATGTGCCCGGAATAGGCGACGTTGCCGCGTCCCTCGACGGCGCCGCGCCGGCGGCGGTAGCCCTCGGAGGGATTGGAAGGGACTCCGGCGGCGTCCTCCGGAATGGAGACATTGAGGAAGATCGTGTCTCCCGAGATGATGGGCGTCGCGCCGCTCCAGGCGGGCATGGGCACCTTCCACACCACTCCGTTCTCGGTGTCCCAATCCACCGGCAGGCCGGTTTCAGCGCTGACCCCGTCATGCGACGGCCCCCGCCAGTGGGGCCAGTCCTCGGCGGCCAGGGCCGCCGGGAGGAGACCGGCGATCAGAAACGGCAGGAGAGTGCGAAGCGGGAATCGGACCACGGCAAGACCTCCGGAGGTGCCGTCCATTGTAGAAGCGCGCGCCGGCGGAGTGGAACTAACGCGTGATCCCGAAGAGCCGGTCGATCGCCCGGATGACGAGCATGCCGCCGCTCGCCGCCGGGGAGGCCATCACGATCCGGTCCACGCTGTTCTTCGCGAGCAGCTCGTATTCGCGTCCCGCCCGCACGACGAAGGTGTCCCCTTCCTCGGTGGTGAAGTAGAGCCGGCCGTCGGCGGCGAACGGCGAAGCCGCGTAGGAGCCTCCGATGCCCCCGATCCGGGCGCGGTAGAGACGCTCTCCGGTCTCGCCGTCGTAGGCCGAGAGACGGCCGTTGTTCGCGCCCAGGTAGAGGACGCCGCGGTAGAAGATCGGCGAGGGGATGTACACCCCGCCACGGCTCTTGCTCCAGGCGATCGCTTCGCTCGAGTCCTCCCCGGGAGCGAGACTCAGGTCGCCCTCCATTCCGGGACGGATGGCGTAGATGGGACGGATGGGTGGATAGCCGGCCTGGACGAACAGCAGGCCGTCACCGAGCAGCGGCACGCTGATGGGGATCTCGGAGTTGGGGCCGAGCCGCCAGCGTTCGGCGCCGGTGGAAGCGTCGTAACCCCGGATCACCGTGCCGTTCACGACGACCTCGGCGTCTCCTCCCACGTCGTGCACGAACGGTGTGGAAAAGGTGGAGACCTCGTCGCGGGACGTCCGCCAGAGGGGCTCTCCGTCTTCGAGGTTGAAGGCGCCGAGGAACGCGTCGCCATGGACGTCGGCCAGGACGATGACGGCGCCGCCGTGAATCACCGGTGAGGAAGCGTGGCCCCACTGGTAGTCGGGGTCGTAGAACCAGCCGCTGTTCAGGACCCCGACCTCACGCTCCCAGAGCAGGTTGCCCTCGAGGTCGTGGCAGAGCAGCACGCCCATGCTCCCGAGCAGGGTCACGATCCGTTCGCCGTCGGTCACCGGGGTGGCGTTGGCCTGGCTCGACTTGGTGTGCCGGCGCGTCTTCGGCACTCCGCGGCGAAGTTCGGTCGTCCACACGGGGGCGCCGTTGGCCAGGTCGTAGGCGCGCAGTTCGAAGCGGTGGGCGCTGTCGTTCTGGACCGGCGCCACGTCGCCGTAGAGGCCGATCCGGAACTCCGAGTCCTCCGTGAGGCTCGCGGCGATCACGACGTACACGCGGTCCTCCCACACGATCGGGCTCGATACCCCGAGACCCGGGAGAGCGGCTTCCCAGGCGATCCCCTCGCCATCGGCCGCGTTCCAGCGGAGCGGCACGCCCTGCTCGTCAGCGATGCCCGAGCCCCGGGGACCGCGGAACTGTGGCCAGGGGCGCGGCCGGATGGGGGCCAGGTCTCCGGCGGCGGAAGCCGCTCCCGATGGCACGGCCGCCTCGGCAACCTCGCGGGCCGCGGCGCGGCTCTCGGCCTCACCCTCGGGCCCGTAGGCCACGGTCTCACCGCCGGTTTCCACGATCAGCCGCTCGACCATCCCGCCCCGGCCCGGAAAGCCGTAACGGGCTCCGCTCTCGGTAACGAAGGAGCGCGGACCGCCGCGCGGCGTGAGGGCGACCGCGGGACCGGTGAAGCGCTCGTTCCCCGAATCGGCATCGCGCTCGAAGTTGCGCGCCCGGAGCATCCCGTCCTCGGACACGACGCGCACCCCCCGCTCCGCCGTCTCGTTCCAGTAGCTTCCGGCGAGCTGCTGCCGGGCCTCCTCGGTGAGTTCGGGCGCCGCCACCGCCCGCGCGGTCCGCTCCCGGAGGAGGGCCGCGATGTCTTCCGAGTCCGCGGCCTCCCGCGCGGTCCCGAGCGCGTCCTCGTCGAAGTTTCCGTTCTCAAGGATGGCCCGCAGCAACTCCTCGTCACCCTGCCGCGACGCGCGGACCAGCAACCCGCCGGCGCCCGGCGCCCCTCGGGCGAGCAGGAAGAAGACGACTTCCCGGTGGCCGGAACCCGCGGCCCGGCTGAGGGCCGTCATCTGGTAGAAGCGGTCCTCGATGTCGAGGGCGGCCCCGGCATCGGCCAAACGCCGGACGACGTCCAGGTGTCCCCGGTCGGCGGCGAAGAACAGCGCGGTGGCGCCGTAGCGGTTGGGAGCATCCACGTGGGCGCCGGCGGCGAGCAGTTCCTCGATGCGGCCGATGTCCCCTTCCCGGGCGGCCCCGCGGAGCGCTTCACCCGGATCCTCCTGGGCGCTGGAGGAGGGTGCGGAGAGCAGCAACAACGCTGCCAGCAGGACTCTTTGGGATTTCACGCCGGACCCTCCCTTCGGTTCCTGCCGCCGCCAAGAGCCGCTGAGCCCATCGCGGGCGGCAGTCCATGGTTGTTCGGTCCCCATTATCCCGCCCGGGGAGGAATATGCTCAGTGAGCGTGGCCCAGTACGACGCGATCGCCGCCGCCTATCAGGATTCGAAGCAGCTCCCCTTCCGGAAGCACGTCGAGCGCCACACGCTCTTCGAGACGCTCGGCGACGTTCGCGGGCTGAGAGTCCTGGACCTCGCGTGCGGGGAGGGGTTCTACACCCGGCTGCTCAGGATCGCCGGCGCGGCGGAGGTCACGGGAGTGGATATCTCCGGAGAGATGATCCGGCTGGCCGAGCGGCAGGAACGGGAGAACCCTCTCGGATGCCGCTACGTCTGTTCCGACGCGGCGGACTACCGGCCCGAGGGTACGGTGGACCTGGTCGTCGCCATGTACCTCCTGCACTACGCGGGGAGCGCGGTCAAGCTGCTCCGCTTCCTGACGGTCGCTCGCGCCGCGCTCCGCCCCGGCGGACGCCTGGTCGGGTTCAACGACAACGTGCTGAACCCGCCGCGGGGAACCGTCTCCTGGAGCAAGTACGGGATCGTCAAGACGGGGCCGGCCGTCCCCACCGCGGGGGCGCCGATCCGTTACCGCCTGACGAACTCCGACGGCGCGAGTTTCGAGTTCGACAACTGCTACGAGAGCCCGGAGACCTATCGGCGCGCCTTCGACCAGGCGGGATTCCGTGAGTTCCGCTGGCTGGGGGTTTCGCTCGACCCCGCCGAGCGGGGCAACCCCTTCTGGGACGACTTCCTGGAGAACCCTCCGGTCATCGCCTTCACGGCGAGCAGGTGAAGACCGGGCGGTCCGGCGGTACGCGGGCCGGCGCTACTCCGGGCCGAAGGCGTAGAGCGCCTCGACGGTCCGGATGTAGAGGCGCGAGGGCGCGATCGCCGGGGTGGCGTAGACCGCTTCCCCGAGCGGATTGACCTGGACGACGTCGAGTTCCGGGGATTCTTCTCCGGGATCGAGGGGCCGCACCACCGCCGCGAGCCCCAGTTCGCTCACGAAGTAGATCTTGCCGTCGGCCGCCACCGGGGAGGCGTAGTAGGCGTCCACGGCCCCCTGGAGCCGGTTCTGGGAGAGCATCCTCCCGCTCGACGGATCCAGCGCGGTCACGATGCCCCCGTCGTTGACCATGTAGAGGACGCCGCCGTAGAGCAGCGGCGAGGGAAGCTGGGGGACCCGCCGGCGGTAGCTCCAGACCGTGTTGGGCTCGGTCAGGTCGCCGGCCTCGCCGGGGGCGCCGGGCCGGATCGCCAGGACGCCGTTCTGGGAGGACAGGACCGCCTCGTAGTAGGCCCAGTCGCCGGCCTCGAGCAGCCCGTTGCTGCTGAGGTCGATCACGTCGAACCAGAAGTCGGAATGTCCGGCGGCCTCGGCGCGCGCGAGCACCCCGTCGCCGTTGGCGTCGGAGGCTTCGAGCGCCTCGGCGAAGGTCGGCGGGGTGATCTGGTTGCCGGGCTGGTTCACCGGCGCCCCGTAGCCGTTCACGTAGACCAGGTCTCCCTCGAGCAGCGGGGTGGACTTCATCTCCCAGGGGAGTCCGCGGACCCACCAGCGGGCGGCCCCGTCGGCGGCGCCATACGCAGTGAGGAGGAAGCTTCCCGGCGCCAGGATCTCGAGCCCGTCCGCCGTTTCCCGCAGCACCGGCGTCGAGTGGCCGCTGGTGGCCTCCGGCCGCGGAGTGCGCCAGAGGACCTCGCCGCTCCGCCGGTCCACGCCGAGGATCTCCGAGTTGAGGTTCTGGTCCAGCACCAGCACCACCGTGTCGCCCGCCAGGATGGGGGATGCCCCCATCCCGTAGTAGTTGTCGAAGGGTCCGAGCGGCTGCCGCCACTGCTCCCTGCCCTTGCCGTCATAGCCGATCAGCCCGAGATCGGGAAAGAAGGCGTACACCCCGTCGCCGGTCGCCGCCACGCTCGGCGAGGCCGCGTTGTTCCGCGAATCCACCTCGGTCACGCGCTCCCGCTTCGCCACCGCGCGCCACAGTTTCTCTCCGGTTTCGGGATCGAGCGCGATGGTCAGGAATTCGTTTTCCTCGAACGCGGTGACGTGCACCCGGCCGCCCGCGAGAATCGGCGACGAGTGTCCCGGTGGAAGCGGCGTCCGGAAGATCAGCGCCCGGCCGGGGCCGAAGACGACCGGCAGTTCACCGTCGGGGCCGATTCCGGTCCCGTTGGGGCCACGGAACCGGTCCCACTCGGACCCGGCGGCCGTGGCGGCGACACCGACGAGGATGACGGGGAGGAGGCGGTAGAACCACATGGGAGAAACGAACTGTACGGCCCCTGCCTTGCGCACGGAAGGGCGAAGCCGAGCTGGCTCCCGAGTCAGTCGGTCCCCAGGTACGTTTCCAGGAACCCCAGGATGCGGTCGGCGCTCTCGATGCGGTTGTCCCGGTTCCGGAAGCCGTGTCCCTCGTCGGGGAAGATCACGTACTCCACGGGAACGCCGTTCGCGCGCACCGCCTCGACGATCTCGTCGCTCTCCACCTGGAGCACCCGCGGGTCGTTGGCGCCCTGGACCACGAAGAGCGGCCGCACGATGTTCTCGGCGTGGAACAGCGGGGAGATGGCCGTCAGACGTTCGAGTTCCGTCTCCGGGTCTCCCAGTTCGGCGTAGAGCGAATCCCGCGCCGCGCCCCACCAGGGCGGGATGCTGGACAGCGTCCGCACCCAGTTCATCACCCCGAAGATGTTCACGCCCACGTCGAAGACCTCGGGCTCGAAGGCGAGCGCGGCGCCCACCATGTAGCCGCCGTAACTGCCGCCGATGATGCCGATGCGGGCGTCGTCCACCCAGTCGAGCGATTCCAGGTAGGACCGGGCCTCGACGCAGTCCTTGAGGTCCACGTCGCCGTGGCGCTTGTCGTCCAGGTGGAAGAACGTCTTGCCGTAACCCGAGGAGCCCCGGTTGTTCACGGCCAGCACCGCATACCCGTTGTTCACGAGATGCTGGATCTGCGCCCGGTACCCCTTGCGGCTCTGGCCGCCGGGGCCGCCATGTACCCAGACGAGGGCCGGCACCGGCGCGTCCGCCGCCGCCTGGTGAGGGCGGTAGAGGACCGACGGAATCTCCAGTCCGTCGAAACTCGGATAGCGGATCACTTCCCCGTCCACCAGGTGGTTCTCTTCGATCTCCGGGTTCAGGGTGTTCGTGAGACGGCGGTGCTCTCCGGTCTCGAGGTCCCAGACGTAGAGGTTGGACGGCGAGGTGTCGCTGTTCACGTAGAAGGCGAGCTTCGTCTCGCTCGGGGAAAAGCGTACGCCGGTCACATCGCCTCCGGGAACGTCGGGAAACTCGACCGTTTCGCCGCTCCGGGTGTCCACGACCGTGACCTCCGTGGAAGCGTCGACGTTGACGGCGCTCACCCGGTAGGTGCCCTTCTCCGAGAAGTACACGGTGAAGACATCCCAGTCGGCCTGCACCACCGGGCGGTGTTCCCCGGTTTCCAGGCCGTAGGCCCAGACTTCCGCAAACTCGCCGTGGGCGTCGGTGCGGTAGAGGAGCTCGGTGACGTCCGGATCGAAGCTGACCGGGCCGTGCGAGGCGTCCCCCTCGTGCGGGGTGATGTGACGCGGCTCGGCGGAGGCGTCCTCGAGGTCCACGAGGAAAACGTCGCTGTCGGCGTTGTTCCGAGCTTTGGTGACGGCGAGCCAGCGTCCGCCCGGACTGACCGGCCCCGGCTGGAAGCCTCCGGGGTTCTCGAAGACGAGACGCCGGGTCAGGTCCTCCACGCGGTACTCGTAGAGATCGAAGGCCTGCGGGTTCCGCTCGTTCGTGGTGACGAAGAACCGCTCCCCGTCCGCGGTGAAGCCGCTGAAGCCCGCCTTGAGGTCCGCCCCGGGGGTGATGTCCTCGGGAGCTCCGCCGGGCGTCTGGACGTAGAGGTGGTTCAGCTCGTTCCCGCCCTGGTCGGCCGTGAACAGGATCCGGTCGTCATTCGGGAAGAACGCCATCCCCAGGTTGGCATCGGTGTCCGAGGCGGTGAGCGCCTCGGGTTCCCCACCCGCGATCGGCTGCGCGTAGACGTTCATCACGCCGGTCCGGTCGGAGGTCATCAGCAGGCGGGTCTCGTCTGCCGAGAAGGACGCCCCGAAGACCTGTTCGGTGTCGTAGAACGCCCGGGCGCTGTAACTCGGGATGTCAGGGGCTGGCGGTGCGCAGCCCATCGCCACCCAAAGCAGGGTGGCGAGGGACGCCGCCGGGCCTGTCCGGTACTGGTTCAGGGTTCGGAATTTCATCGATGCGCCTCCTCGGATGTGCCTGCCGCGCTCACGCGGCGGCCGTCTGCGTTCCGGATACGACGAGGCCTGGACGAGGGTTCCCGCCCGCGGGCGGTGGAAGCATCAGGGCTTGGAGCTTGCTGCGGCCGCCGGTTCAGCGATCGCGTACAGATGCTCGGCGCCGCGGAGATAGATCGTGCCGTCCACCACCGCCGGCGAGGCCATGACCGGTTCATCCAGGCTGTTGGTCGCCAGGACCTCGAATTGCGGCCCCGGACGGATCACGTGGGTGTCCCCGTCCTCGCTGGTCAGGTAGATGCGCTCGCCCGCCACCACCGGGGAGGAGAAGAATCGGGACGGCAGCGGCATCCTTCCGCCTTCGTAGATGACCTCACCGGTCCCTCCGTCGAGGGCGGTCAGGATGCCTCCGTCGCTGACCAGGTAGAGCGTTCCCCGATGGAAGATCGGAGAAGGGACGTAGCCCTGCCCCTTGCGGTAGTCCCAGCGGAGCGACCCGTCTTCGAGGTCGAGCGCCAGGATGTTCTTCCGGGGATACCCCGTTACCGCGAAGACGAGTCCGTCGCCGGAGGTCACCGGGCTCGGCACCGCGTTGCCCCCGAGTCCTTCCACGCGCCAGCGCTCTTTTCCGGAATCCGCCCCGTAGGCGACGATCTCGTCCGTCCCCATCGCGATCACGAGCGACGGGCCGCCGCCGGCGGACCGCACCACCGCCGGCGTTGCCCAGCCCACCCGCTGGGTCCGCTCCGCCCGCCAGCGAATGGCGCCGGTAGCGATGTCCAGAGCCGCGACAAAGGACCCGTCACCCTCCTCCACGTCGCTTTGGACCACTACGAGTTCGGTGGCCGCGATGAGCACGGGAGAGGTGGCCACCCCCATCCCCAGGGTTCCGACGCCCCCGAAGTCCTGGGACCAGAGGAGGTCTCCCTCCAGGCTGAATGCGTAAAGGCCCTGGGTTCCGAACCAGGTGACGACCCGCTTGCCGTCGCTTACCGGGGTGGGATTCGCGTAGGAACCGATCCGGTGGCGGTTGTCGTAGGGAAGCGCGCCGGCCCGCACTTCCCGGCGCCAGCGCAGCGCTCCGCTGTGTCGATCCACGGCGAACAGCAGCACGTCCAGCCGCTGGTCGGCGCCCAGGCTGTCGGGGTGGAGGAACTCCTCGCTGCCGAGGAAATGGACGATCGCCCCCGCCCCGGGCACCTTTTCGCCGGAGGTGGCCGAGGTGAGGAAGATCAGATCGTCCACCACGATGGGCGACGAATGCCCCCGGCCTTCGACGGGGGCCTTCCAGAGGATGTTCTCGTCCGTTCCCCAACGGAGGGGGGCGGCGGTCTCCGCGTGCGCCTGTCCGCCCGGACCCCGCCACTGTGGCCACTCCGGAGCCGTCGGTTGCTGTGCCGCGGCATTCCCCGCCAGGAGCGCCGTGACCGTGAGCGTCCCGGCCACGCGGCCGGCCTGTCGAACCAGCAAGCTCAGCGCGCCGGCGTGGTTTCGCCGGCGGTCGGCGAGCGGAATGCGTAGAGGTGGTCCACGGTGCGCAGGAAGAGCGTTCCTCCGGCGATGGCCGGAGAAGCCCAGATGGCTTCCGGCAGGGAACTCTCGGCGACGATCTCGAACTCCTCTCCGGCCCGGAACACGGTCAGGTCGCCCTCCAGGCTGCCGATCAGGACCTGCCCTTCGTACCCGACCGGCGAGGAGTTGTAGCGGCCCGGGTTCGTGGGGCGCGCCTGGAAATGGAGCGAACCGTCCTCCGGGTCGAGCGCGGTGATCACGCCGCCGTCCGAGAGGAAGAACAGGATTCCCTGGTAGAGGAGCGCCGAGGGGAGGTATCCGGTCCCCCGCTCGTAGGTCCAGCGAACGCGCGGTTCGACCCCCGGCAGCACTTCGAGGGCCCGCATTTCCTTGCCGGGATAGCCCGTCGAGACGAAGACGAGGCGGCCGTCCCCGAGGGGTTGGTGGACCGGGGTGTGCACGGGGGCCGAGTCCTCGAAGGGCGCGGTCCGCCACAGCTCGACGCCGTTCCCGGCGTCGTAGGCGCCGAGGAAGTGGTACCCGGGTACGAAGAGCTGGGTCATGCCCCCGACCGGCAGCAGCGCCGGGGTCGCCCAGCCTTTTCGCGCGTGCCGCTCGGTGCTCCAGGCGATCTCCCCGCTGCGGCGGTCCACCCCGAAGATGCGGGAGCCCTCGCCGTCGTCGTTGTCGTGCACGAGGATCAAGGTCTCGCCGTACAGCACCGGATTGATCCCGTGCCCGAGCCCCCAGACGCCGAAATCACCCAGGTCGGTCGCCCAGAGCGGATCCCCGTCCAGCGTGAAGGCGAAGAGACCCTGATTGCCGAAAGAGAAGTAGACGCGCTCCCCGTCGGCGATCGCGGTCAGCGAGGCGTAGGTGTTGCTCCGGTACCGGTTGTCGTAGACCGGGCCGTCGTGGACCGTCCGCCGCCACACTTCCCGTCCCGTGCGCGCGTCGTAGGCGAGCGCCAGCAGGGTGTGATGGAGGTCCCCGGCCGTGCTCCCGCCGTGCAGGTAGACCTCACCGTTCCGGATGTGCACCGGCGGCTCCCGCCCGGGGATCGGATCGCCGGCGATGGCGGCCGAGACGAACACCAACTGGCCCCAGACGACCGGTGACGAGTGCCCCTCGCCCGGGGTCGCCGTCTTCCAGAGTCCGTTCGCGTCCGGGTCGAAACGGACGGGCAGGCCGGTCTCGGTGGAGACGCCGTTCGCGTCCGGCCCGCGCCAGGCGGGCCAGTTGGCGGACCAGTTCAGCGGTGCCGCTGGAGTTTCCGCCGCGGACGGGCCGGAGGCGGACTGTCCCCCGAGCGCCGCTCCCGAAACGGCCAGGCCAAAGATTCCGATGGCGATAGCGGCCCCGGACCTGCCGGGGCGCAGGAACTTGCGCACGATGGCCCCGTATTCTGTTCGCTGGCGCGCGGTTTGCCTAACGCGCGGCGTTTTCCCCCGCCAACGGTCCGCTAGACTCGCGCCCCGCCATGGTTCCCGGAATGAAATGCACGGCGAGCCGCCGGGAGAAACGCTCCATGTCGCGATTGCATTCAGCGGTGCAACGCAGGAAAGGACGGGAAGTCGTCCCGACGGGACTCCTTCTGCTCCTCCTGGCCGCCGCCGGCGCGAGCGCCCAGGACTGGCCGATGTGGGGTGGAACTCCGGACCGGAACATGGTCTCCGACAGCCCCGCCCGGCTCCCCTCCGAATGGGACGTGAACAGCGGCCACAACGTGCGTTGGGTGGCGGCGCTCGGTTCGCAGACCTACGGGAACCCGGTGGTGGCAGGAGGCCGGATCTTCGTCGGCACCAACAACGAGGCTCTCTACGACCAGGAAGTCGTGGGTGACAAGGGAATCCTCCTCGCCTTCGATGTCGCGACGGGAGAGTTCCTCTGGCAAATGGTTTCGGACAAGCTCGTCTCCGGCCGGGTGAACGACTGGCCGTACCAGGGGATCTGCTCGTCGCCGCTCGTGGAGGGGGACCGCCTCTACTACGTGACGAACCGGGGCGAACTGCTGGCCCTCGATGTCCATGGCATGGCCAACGGCAACGACGGACCGGTGACCGACGAAGTGCGCCAATCCCCGACCGACGGAGACGTCATCTGGCGGCTCGACATGATGGAGGAGCTCGGCTCCTTCCCCCACAACATGTCGAACTCGAACCCGGTCGTCCACGGGAACCTCGTCTTCGTGAACACCTCGAACGGCCACGACGAGAGCCACGTGAACCTCCCTTCGCCGTCCGCGCCCGCGATCATCGCGGTGGACAAGGAGACCGGAGAGCTCGTCTGGGAGGCGAACCAGGTCGGGGAGAACATCCTGCACGGGCAGTGGTCCGCCGCCGGGGTGGCCGAGGTCGGCGGCGTGACCCAGGTCATCATGGGCGAAGGGGACGGCTGGGTCCGGGGGTACGAAGCCGGAAGCGGCGAGACGCTTTGGTGGTTCGACACGAATCCCAAGGACTCGGCCTGGCCGCGCACCCGGAACAACGTCATCTCCACTCCGGTCATCGCGGGCGACCGCCTCTACATCGCCAACGGACAGGATCCGGAGCATGGTGAGGGAGTCGGCCATCTCTATGCCATCGACGCCACCCAGCGGGGGGACATCACCGAAACCGGCCGCCTCTGGCACTACGACGCGATCCGCCGCAGCATCTCCACCGGCGCGCTCAAGGACGGCATCTTCTACCTGCCCGACTTCTCCGGCTTCCTCCACGCCCTCGACATCGAGACCGGGGAGCCGCTCTGGGTCCACGACACCTTCGCCGCCGTCTGGGGATCGCCGGTCATCGCCGACGACAAGCTGTATCTGGGGGACGAGGACGGCGACATCGTCGTGCTCCGGCCGGGCCCCGCCGAGGAGGTCATCGCCGAAATGAACATGGGCGGCTCGGTCTATTCCAGCGCCGTTCCGGCGAACGGCGTTCTCTACATCGCGAGCCACAACCAGCTGTTCGCCCTCGAGGACCAGGAGGGGGCCACCGGTGGCGCCCGCTGATCCGGGTGCAGACTGATCCACACTGATCGGTCCCTTGTCTCGAAGCTGGCGTCTCCCAGCCGGTCCCTCGCCGCTCATCCGTTCCGGAAGCGGAGCCGTCTCCGACCTCGGCGCCGTCGCCCGTGAACGCGGCTGCCGCCGCGCCCTGATCACTTCAGACCCCGGCATCGCGGCGGCCGGCATCACGGGCCGGGCCCGCCAAAGCCTCGAGAGCGCGGGGGTGGTGGTGGAGGCCTTCTCCGATTTCGGCGAAAACCCCACCGAGTCAGATGTGGACCGGGCCGCCGTGGCCGCCGGCGCCATGCGCGCCGACTCCCTCGTCGGGGTAGGCGGAGGGAGTTCCCTGGATGTCGCCAAGGGGGCGGGATTCCTCCTGGCGGGCGGCGGCCGCATGGAGAACTACCGGGGTTACGACAAGTGCCCTCGCCCGCTCCCGCCGCTGATCGGGGTTCCCACGACCGCCGGCACCGGGAGCGAGGCCCAGTCCTACGCCCTGATTTCACGGGACCGGGATCACCAGAAGCTCGCCTGCGGGGCGCCTTCCGCGATGTTCCGGGACGTGATCCTGGATCCGGTCCTCCTTCCCTCGGCGCCCGCGGAGGTGATTGCGGCGACCGGCTTCGATTCCATCGCCCATGCGGTGGAAACGGCGGTGACGTCCGGACGGACCGATGAGTCGGTGGCCCTCAGCCACCGCGCCTTCGCACTGCTGAGCCGGGCGTTTCCGCTCGTCACCGCCAGTCCCGCCAGCGCCACCGCCTGGGAGGAGATGCAACTCGGCGCCTTCCTTGCCGGAGCCGCGATCGAGCGGTCGATGCTGGGCGCGGCGCATGCCTGCGCGAATCCCCTGACCCGGCGCTTCGACGTGGCGCACGGCCGGGCGCTCGCCATTACCCTGCCCCGGGTCGTTCGCTGGAACGCTTCCTCCGCGCGGGATGCCTACCGCGATCTGCTCGGCGCCGCCGGAATTCCACCGGGAGACGATCCCGCGGACACCCTCGCGAGCCGGCTCGACGCCTGGGTCGCCATGGCGGCCTTGCCGCAGGACCTCGCCGGCGAGAGCCTGCACGTCCGGGACCTGCCGGCGCTCGCGGAGGAAGCCTCCGCCGAGTGGACCGGCCGCTTCAATCCGCGTCCTTTCGATGCCGCGGGCGCCCTCGCCGTCTATCGTTCCGCTGTGGCATGAAGCGCCGACTCGTCTTCCCGCTCATCGTGTTGTCGCTGGCGGCGGCCGCCGCTGCGCAGGACGGTGACGACTGGCCGCAGTTCCGCAGGGACGCCGCGCTCACCGGCATCGCCGCTGCGCCGCTCGGTGACGACCTCGAACTGAAGTGGAGCGTGCCGCTCGGTTTCTCGGTGGAGTCCTCACCGGCCATCGCCGGCGGTTTCGTCTACGCGACCTCGCTTCCGGGCGTGCTCGTGAAGCTGAACCTCGAGGACGGCGCCGAAGCGTGGCGCTATCGCCCCGGGGCCGAGGAAGCCGAGGCCGGTGAGTTCGAGGAAGACCGGTTCGGCGAGTCGTCGCCGGCCGTCGCCGGCGGCACGGTGTACGTCGGCGATCTGCTGGGCGTTCTGCACGCGCTGGATGCCGATTCGGGAGAGCCCCGCTGGCATTTCCCGACCGGCGCCGAGATCAAGTCCTCGCCGGTGGTGGCCGGGGACCTGGTGCTCATCGGGAGCTACGACGAGCACTTCTACGGGGTGGACCGGACCACGGGCGAGGCCCGCTGGTCGCTCCAGACCGAAGGCCCCGTGCACGCCACCCCGGGACGCCATGACGGTCTCGCCTGGGTGACGGGGTGCGACGCGGTGCTGCGCGGCGTTCGGATCACGGACGGGACCGAGATGCTTCGCTTCGATTCCGGCGCCTATACGGCTGCCTCGCCCGCGATCGCGGACGGAACGCTCTACTACGGCACCTTCAACAACGAGGTGCTGGCCGTCGATGTCGGCGCCGGCGAGTTGCGCTGGCGCTACGAGCATCCGGACCGGCACTTCCCCTTCTACGCCTCCGCGGCGCTTGCGGGCGAGCTGGTGATCGCCGCGGGCCGGGACAAGCTGATCCACGCCCTCGACCGTGAGACGGGGGAGGCCCGCTGGACGTTCCGCGCCCGCGCCCGTTTCGACGCCTCGCCGGCCGTCGCCGGCGACCGGGTGTACGTGGGGAACGCGGACGGCCGGCTCTACGTGCTCGACCTCGGAACCGGCGAGAAGCTCTCGGAGTTCCACGCCGGCGCCGCGATCATGGGCTCTCCCGCGGTCGCGGGTGGGCGGATCGTCTTCGGCACCCAGGACGGCACGCTCTTCGCGCTCGGCCCGCCGGCCAGCTGACTGCGGCGCTACAACCGGTTCATCGCCTCCAGCAGCGGCCAGAACCCGAGCTGCTCCACCGCGTGGCTCCGGTAGATCCCGAGCCCGTCCATCCCGGCGCCCCGCGCGATGCGGGCGGCCTCCATCATGGCCTCCGGTGTCTGGAGGCTTCCCGGGTGATAGCAGGAGAACTCGGCCATCGTCGGCACCCGGCCGGCCACCGTGTCCACGAAGTCCCGGCAGTGCCTCTCGATGGTCGCCAGGTCGGTCGTGGAACGGAACCAGAGGTGCATCTCGTCGCAGAGTCCCTGTTCCACCCACGCCGGCCAGTCCTGGATTCGCGGGACGTAGCCGCCCGGGTCCCGGTTGATGACCGTGATCGTGAAGACCGCGTCGGACCGGACCGCCTTGACCGCATCGCGGATGTCCCGGACCATGTCGGTCCAGCGGTCGGCACGGAACTGCACCCACTCGGGATCGTCGTTCGGCAACTGGAAGGGGTCGCGTCCGGTGGCCTCGCGGAAAGCGCCGGCGATGGAGTCCTCGTATCCATCCGTCGTGACCCCGTTCTCGTCCTCGTTGATGGAGACGAACTCGGCCTGGATGCCGCGCCCGCCGCTTCGGGAGAGGAGTTCGGCGAAGGCCCTCCCTTCCTCGGCGCGGCCTTCGGGAAGCCCTGGACTCAGGAACACCCGCTCGTAGTTTTTCATCTCGTCGGTGAGCGTCCGGTTCCGGTGACGGTGCTCGGGATGATCCCGCAGGAAGGCGCTCAGGCTCTCGGCGCGCTGGGGGTGGCTCCAGATCGTGCGGTGGGCGTTCAGGGTGTCGCGCCCGGCCTCGGTCCCGAAACGCGGCACCATGAAGAGCGAGGACCACGCCGGGCGCATCCGAACTCCTCCGTGGGAAGCGACCGCCTTGTAAGGGTGAACCTCGACCCCGGCCGCGTTGCCGGCCTCGACCAACTCCCGGGAGGCTCCGGGCGCGAAGACCCGCGACACGCCGTGGTCCGCACACTTCTGCACATAGATCTCGACCTCGCTCCGCGCTTCCGCAGCGTAGGCGGAGTCGGGAAACGCTTCCCCAAGACCCAGATCCTGGCCCCAGAGCCCAACCCCGGCGGACAGGGGCCTGGACGCCGCAGGTGCCTGGGTTCCGGGCGCCGGGCTCTCTCCGGCGCCGCCGCAGGCCGCAGCCGCCGGCAGCGCCGCCATGGCGCCCTTCAGGAACTCACGGCGGCGAACGCCGTCTTCCGAACTCACGCCGACACTCCGTTTCGGGCGGCGTCTTCGATCCCGGCAGCGAAGAGATCGATCTCCTCGAGCGTGGTGAAAACGCTCGGCGAGACCCGGATGCAGTCAAACTCGCCGCGCACGAAGCGGGGCCGGACGTGGATCCGGTACTTGTGTTCGAGGAACTCGGTCAGCTCGCCGGAGTCCACGCCCTCGATCCGCACGGCCCCGATACCGCAGGCCTGCTTGATGTCCGGCGGGTTGAGCACCTGCACTCGCGGAAGCTCCTTCACCCGCTCGGCCCAGCGGCGGCGCAGGTAGACGAGCCGCTCCGCCTTGCGTTCGGGGCCGAGGCCCTCGTGGAACGTCACCGCCTCGGTGATCGGCCCCCGGACCGCGATCGGGTTGGTGCCGATCTGTTCAAACTTGCGGATGTCGTCGTCCTGGCTCTCGGGTGCGCTCATCAGCGGCCAGACCTTGCGGATCTTCTCCTTGCGCACGTAGAGGAACCCGGTGCCGACCGGCGCGAAGAGCCACTTGTGGAGGCTGGTCCCGTAGTAGTCGCAGTCGAGCTCATCCCGGGTGAACGGGAAGTGCGCGAAACCGTGGGCGCCGTCCACCAGCGTCTCGATCCCGTGGCGGCGCGCCATCTGGCAGATCTCGCGCACCGGGAAGATCTGCCCGGTGGTGAAGGTGGTGTGGCAGATGAGCAGGAGCTTCGTCTTCGGCGTGATGCCCCGTTCCAGGATCCCGGTGAGTTCGGAGAGGTCTTCCGGAGGGGTGGGATACGGGACGGTGCGCAGGACGATCCCGTCGCGCCGTTCCCGCTGGCGGAACGTCATGAGCATCCGCGGGTAGTCCTGGGTGGTGGTCAGCACTTCATCCCCGGCCTGCAGCGGCAGACCGAACTGCACGATCTCCATCGCCTCGCTCGCGTTCCGGGTGAAGGCGATCTCGTCGGTCCCGCAGCCGAAGGTCGCGGCGAGCCGCCGGCGCGCGACGTCGATACGCGGACCGAGTAGCTCGTCCACGTAGAGCGACGGGCCCATGTTCATGATGTCCCAGTACTGGTCCATCGCGCGCTGGACGGTGATCGGGGCCGGACTCACGCTGCCCGAGTTCAGGTTGATGTGGTTGCGGTCGATGGTGAACGCCTCCCGCACCCGGAACCAGAAGTCCTCGTCCTGCGCGGCGTCCTGCGCGCTCCGGGTCCCGAGGCGCGCCACCGCTTTTCCGATCCGTTCTTCCGCATCGGCATGGAGCGCGGTCAGCGCCCCGCCGGTTGCGGCCAGGAAAGCCCTTCGATGCATGCGTTTCTCCTTCGCCGTAGCGCGTTCCCGAACATACCATCGGCTTCCGGAGGATCCCGACATGACCAACAGGTTTTCCCTCGTCCCCACCGTCGCCGGGTCGCTGGCGTTCGCGGCCGGAATCGCCGCGGCGCAGCCCACCGTCCCCTATCTCCCGAACGAGGACGGCATCCTCCCGCAGCCCCACGTGGCGCTCGTCAACACCCATGTGGTGAACGTGGTGGACGGCACCGTGCTCGAAGACGCGGTGGTGGTGGTCCGGGACGGGTTGATTGAATCGGTGGGAACCGATGCGCCTGCGGCAGGGGTCCACATTCTGGACCTGGGCGGCCGGCACCTCATGCCGGGTCTCTTCGACGGCCACTGGCACGGGCGCACCCTCGAAGGTCTCTACCGGGCGCTCGAGTCGGGGGTGACGACGATGAAGAGCGCCGCGGTGGGGAGCTTTCTCGACGTCCGGATGAACGACATGGTCGACAAGGGGCATCTCGCCGGGCCGGAAATCTTCGCGGCCGGCGTCTACGTGCTCCCGAACCTCGGCCAGTCGGCCCTCGCCGATCCGCGTCTCTACAAGTACCTCCACAACGAAGTGAAGGGAGTCGAGGCGGTCCGCGAGGTGGTCCAGGTGGATGTGGACCGGGGCGCCCGCTGGATCAAGACGCGGTCCGGTGGCACCACGTCGGGGCCGGATGGCCCGGACCCCAAGATGCTCGTCTACAGTGTCGAAGAGCTGACCGCCATCGTCGAGGAGGCCGACGCGCTGGGCGTCAAGGTGGCCTGCCACGCGCACGGCAGGGAGGTGGTGCGGAACGCCATCGTGGCCGGCTGCGCCACCATCGAGCACGGCTCCTACGTGGACGAGGAGGGGCTCCAGTTGATGCTGGAGATGGGAACCGCCTGGGTCCCCACGTACACCTCGGTGGTGGGCTTCCTCCTGCCCCACGACGACTACAACTCGTCGGCCAGCTTCCAGCGCGGCAGCCACCTGCTGCACTACCTGCAGAAGGGTTTCCGGCGGGCCCTCGAGCTGGGAGTCACCATCCTCACCGCGACCGACACCCAGTACGGCCCGAGCACGAACGTCCGGGTCTACCGGGAAATGACGCACTTCGTGGAGATGGGGATGACGCCGCTCCAGGCGCTCCAGTCGGCGACGATCCGCTCCGCCGAGGTGTACGGGATCCGTGACCGCACCGGCGCGATCGAGGTCGGCCTCGAAGCCGACCTGGTCTCGGTGGACGGGAACCCCGTCGAGGACATCTACGCGACCCACGAGCCCATGTTCGTGATGAGCAACGGCCGCATCGTCTTCCACCGGACCGTGGATCCGGACCATTACATCCCCCGCCGGGTGGGGGTCACCGGGTTCGGCACCGGCGGTCCCCGGCCCTGACCGCCCGCGGAGACAATGCGGACGATGCGGTCCCCCGCCTTCTGGATCGGCCTGGCGCTGGCGGCGCTGGTCGCGGTAGCCGCGACGTTTTCTGCGGAGTGGATCGCAGCGTCGCTGCTCGGCCTCTCGGGCACTCCGATCAGCCCGATCATGCTGGCCATCGTCCTCGGGATGGTGGTCGCCAACGTCTCCACCCGGGCAGAGGCGGGGGCGCCCGGACTGCGATTCGCCTCGACCACGGTCCTGCGCCTCGGCATCGTGCTGCTCGGTTTCCGCCTGAGCCTCCTCGCCGCCGGCAAGTTCACCCTGGCGGCCCTGCCCTTCGTCGTGATGGCGATTGCCGCCGGCGTCAGCGTGGTGCGGCTCCTGGGACCGCGCCTCGGGCTCTCGCGGACCCTGGCCGGGCTGATCGCCGCCGGGACGAGCATCTGCGGAGCCACCGCGATCGTCGCCACCGCGCCGCTCATCCGGGCCCGGCAGGCCGAGGTCACCTACGCCATTTCCTGCATCACGGTGTTCGGGATCGCGGCAATGTTCGGCTACCCGATCCTCGCACACGCGTTGTTCGGCGGCCAGCCGGAGCTCGCCGGACTCTTCCTCGGGGCGTCCATCCACGAGACCGCCCAGGTCGCCGGGGCCGGTGCGATGTACCAGGTCCAGTACGGTGCTCCCCTTGCTCTCGACGTCGCCACCGTCACCAAACTGGTGCGGAACCTCTCGATGCTGGCGTTGATCCCGCTGGCCGGCATTCTCTTCGGCGAGACCCGGTCGGTGGACTCGCCCGGTGGCCGCGGCTGGCTGCGCCTGATTCCGTGGTTCGTGGTCGGGTTCGCGGCGTGCTCGGCCCTCCGCACGCTCGGCGATCACGGGGACCGGGCGTTCGGTCTGCTCGATCCGGGGGTATGGGAAGGGATGGTGGTCTTCTTCCGCCACGCGGCCGAGACCTGTCTGCTCGTGGCCATGGCGGCGGTGGGGCTGCAGACGAGCTTCGCCGGCCTGCGCCGTATCGGCCTCCGGCCGTTCCTCTTCGGACTCTTCGCCGCCGGCGTGGTGGGAGGCGTCAGCTTGTTGCTGATCGCCGGATTCGGATCCCCGGTCCTCGACTTCGTCGGCTACTGATCCGGAAGGAATGAACAGCCCGTGGTGAAGCTCCCGCGGCATTCGAACGGCGACGCATCCCGCCTGAACCGGGCCGCTCTGCGCCCCTCATCGTTGCGTTTCGGTCGGAATACACCTGGTATTCCTCCCTCACGCGCCTTGTCAGCCGGGTGCCTCGCCGTTCTCGGTGCTCACGCCAGTTCCACCACGCGCTGTTAAAACCGTACGCGGACTCCCACGGTCGGGACCCGGGGAAACCCGAAGCTGGGGATTTCCTCGACCGTGGGAACGCCGCCGGGATTCGCCACCACCTCGGTTTCGATCGCCACCCCGTTCTGCCGGTTCAGGGCGTTGATCACCTCGGCGTAGGCCGACCAGCGGCCGCGGCGGTAGGTGAGCCGGAGATCGAGCCGGGCGTAGAGCGGGAGCCGCGCCCGCTGCAGGTTGTCGAGCCCGCCGAGATCGGCAGCGTAGGCGAGGTTCCCGTTGTCGTCGGTCTCCGGCACCAGCCGCCCGTGGTCATCCTCGACGGCGGCGACGCGCACCCCGACCGCCGGGGTGTACGGGAACCCGCTCGCCAGCCGCCCGGTCGCGGCGAGGCTCCACGACTCGGTGATGCCGATGCGGCCCACCACGTTCAGCGCGTGCGGCCGGTCGTACTCGAACGGGTAGCGCTGCCCGTAGGTCTCGCGCTCGGCCCGGCCGTAGGAGTAGGAGACCCATCCGGCAACCCGCGCCGCGGGATCGAGCCGCTCCATGTACACGTCCAGACCGCGCGCGACGCCGGCGCCCTCGTTGACCGGGTTGATGGTGATCCGGGCGCCCTCCGGCACGCTGCCCGCGAGCTCCGCCGGGAAGTCGTAGTCGGCGAGCCGGCGCATTCGTTCCGCCTCGGTCTCCAGCCGCCCCACCAGCAGGTCGTCGAAGCGCTTCCAGTAGCCCTCGACGCGGAGTCGGGTCCCGCCCGGCAGCTCCTTCTCCAGTCCCACGACGGCATGCACCGCCCGTTCGTGGAAGAGGTCCCCGATGGCGTTCAGGTCGAGGAGGTAGTCGGAGGAGACGAGCTTCTCCCACCCCGGGCTCTGGGTGTAGAGCCCGCCCGCCGCGCGCGCCTGGAGCCCGGCCCCGAGGTTCCAGCTCGCCGCGAACCGCGGCGAGAGGGTGGCCCGGCCGTTCAGGGTGCTCCAGTCGAGGCGCAGCCCCGGCTCCACGGTGAAGTGGTCCGTCACCCGGTAGGCGTCCTGCACCCAGGCGCCGCCGCGGACGCCGGAATGCTCGGAGACCAGCAGGTCCGGCAACGCCGCTCCGCCCTGGATGCTGCTCGGGTTAGCCGCACTCTCGTTCCGGGGACCCTGGATCACCTGGTCGAGCGACGACTCGAGTCCGTGGAGTTCGAAGCCGGTCTCCAGGAAGTGCCGCGCGCCGAACTGGATGCCGATCTCCTGCCGCAGGGAGAGGTCGCGCACCGCCCGCTCGCGCTCGAACGCGATGCGGGTGGGCAGGTCGCGCCGCTCGGGATCCTCGACGTTCACCACCCGGTTCTCGGTGAAGATCTCGGCGTCGAAGTCCAGCACCTCGGTGTTCCGGTACCAGGAGAGGATCGTGGTGGCGGTCACCCGCTCCGAGAGCAGCGCGTCGAAACGGGCCGCACCGAGCTCGTTGCCAATGTCCCCGAGGAAGTCCACCCGCTCGCCGGCCTCCGGGCCCTCGTCCTCGGTGAAGTTGAAGTCCGTGTCCTCCCGGCTCGAGAGCCCGACGAGCGACAGCCGGTGTCCCGGCCCGAACTCCCAGTCCGCCCGTAGCTGGAAGTCCTCGAACGAGGGAAAGTCCTGGTCCAGCACCCTGCCGACGATCACGTCGTAGTAGGTCCGCCGGGCGGTGGCTAGCCACGAGCCGCCGGCGGGGAGCGGCCCCTCGAACACCAGGTTGCCGTCGGTGATGCTCAGCGACGAGGTGCCTCCGAAGGCGCGCTCGCCGGGCCGGTTGCGTACCACGAGCAGCGAGGAGAGGCGATCCCCGTACTGGGCGCCGAAGCCGCCGGCGGCCAGCGAGAAATCGGAGACGGTCTCCGGGTTGAAGGCGCTCACCAGCCCGAAGAGCCGGTAGGGGTTGTGGATCTCCACCCCGTCCATCAGCGTCAGGTTCTGGTCCGGGGTGCCGCCGCGCACCGAGAGGAAGCTGCCGAAGTCCGTGGTGGGCGTCACTCCCGGCAGCGTCGCCAGCGCCCGGAAGATGTTGTCGACCGTGCCGGCTGTCTCCAGGACCTCCTCGGGCGCCACCCGGGTGGCGGCGGGACGTTCCAGTTCGGGCGCCTCCGCGGTCACCTCGACGGCTTCTTCCTCGAACGTCCGCGGGAGGAGCTCGATCAGGATCGGGCCTTCGTCCGGAAGGGGCACCGCGTTGTCGAAGTATCCCGGGGCCGCGGCGGACACGGCGCGCGTCGTCGCGGCGACGGGAAGCTCGAAGGAGCCGTCCTCCCGAGTAGTGGCGCTCCTGCCGCCCGCGGCGACCGTCGCGCCGGCGACCGGTTCTCCGGTCACGCTGTCCACGACCCGGCCGGTGATCTCGCGCGACTCCACATCGGGTCGCTGCGCTGCCTGAGCGGGTGCAGCCGTGGCAGCAGCGGCGCTGCCCGGAACCGTGGCGGCCAGCCATCCGAGCACGAGAACAGCGCAGGCTCGGCTCATTCGCGCCGGCAGCTTAGCCCGTGCCCGGACTCTCCAACGGGGCACGCTGGCGGTTGCGGATGGCTCGTCGTTTGCTTGCTTTCCTTTCGCAACCCCCTCCCGGAGGCGCGCCATGCCGGTTCACCGTCTGTTTCTTTTCGCCGCTCTCGCGGCGCTTCTGTGGTTCGGATCACCGGGCCTCACGGAGGACCTGCGGCGGGAGGCGCACAAGGGTTGGGATCTCACGGCGGCGGAGGCGGCCGCACTGGAACGGCGCCTCGCGGCGAACCCGGAAGACCTGAACGCGCGGGCGCAGCTCCTGGGGTACTACTTTCGGCACCACCGGACCGATCCCTCCCGAAAAGCCGGACACGTCGTGTGGTTCATCCGGAACGCGCCGGAGGCGGAGGTGCTGGAAGGACCCGAAGCACACATCATGCCCGTGCTGGACCCGGAAGGCTTCGCGGCAGCGAAAGAAGCCTGGCTGGAGCAGATCGGAAGCGAACCGCGGAACGTCACCTTCCTGCGGCACGCGGCCGCCTTTTTCACCCTGTCTGATGAGGCGTTGTCCGCCGAACTCCTGGAGCGGGCGGAGGACGTCGAACCCACGAGTGCCGAGTGGGCCCGGGAACTGGGTCAGATTCACTGGCGGGAAGCACGACAGTTCCCCGAGGGTTGGGACGCGGCGCTGGCCGGGCGCGCTCTCGCGGACTTCGAGCGCGCCTATGAGCTGTCCGGGGCGTCCGGCCGCGGATCGCTCCTCGCGGACCTGGGGATGGCGGCGTTCGTGGTCGGCGACATGGACAAGGCCCGCATCTACGCGGAGACGATGTTGGCGGACATCCCGGACGGCTGGAACCGGGGCAATCGGGTTCACTACGGGAACCTGGTGCTGGGCAGGATCGCGCTGGCGGACGGCGACCTCCGGGGTGCGGGTCAGTACCTGCTCGCCGCCGGCCGCACGCCGGGGTCCCCCCAGTTGAACTCCTTCGGTCCCGACATGGCCCTCGCCAGGGATCTGCTCGAACGGGGAGAAACGCAGACGGTGCTGCGATACCTTGCGCTGTGCCTGGAGTTCTGGGAGATGGGCCAGGACAGCCTGAAGAATTGGATCGCGCTCATCGAAGGGGGCCGGACGCCCGACTTCGGCCGTCATCTGAGATTCTGACGGACCCGATGGCCGGCGTCTCGGGCGTGAGGCTCGTTCCGTCCGGCTGCGCGTTCCTCCTGGCCTTCGCCCTGGCGACCGGGATCGTCACGGCGGCGCCGGCATGGCCTCAAGACCTGAGCCGGGAGGCGGGGAAAGGCCGAAACCTGAGCGCTGCGGAGGCCGCGGCACTCGAACGCCGGCTCTTGGACAACCCGCAGGACCTCACCGCGCGGGCGCAGCTCGTGGGCTACTACCACGCCGGTCGCCGCGCCAATCCGCGCCGGCACACGGAGCACGTCCTGTGGTTCATCCGGAACGCGCCCGAGTCCGAAGTGCTGGACAGCCGGCCCGCTCGCGTCTCTCCGATGTTCGACGCCGACGGCTACCTGGAGGCGAAACGGACGTGGCAACGCCTCGTTCGGGAGGAACCGGACAACGTCGCGATTCTCCGCCATGCCGCCGGCTTCCACGCCCCGAGCGAAAGAGCCTTCGCCGCCGGACTGTTGCAACGCGCGGAAGATCTCGAACCATCCAACCCGGAGTGGGCGCGGGAACTGGCCGAACTGGAATGGCGCGAAGCCCGGCGCTTTCCGGAAGGACGCGATCCGGCGGGCGCCGCCCGTGCACTCGTCCACTTCGAACGCGCCCACGATCTCTCCGGCGCGGCGGACCGCGTCGATCTGCTGCCGGACCTCGCGCTGGCCGCTTTCGCCGCGGGCGAACACCAAAAGGCCCGGACCCATGCGCTGGCGATGCTCGATGCCGGGCCCAACCGTCGAGATCGGGGAGATCTCCTTCACTACGGCAACCTCGTCCTGGGTCACCTCGCCCTGGGCCCGAACGACCTCGAAGAGGCCCGGACCCGACTCCTCGCCGCCGGCCGCACCGGGCGGCTGCGGATCGAAAGGTCCGGAGGTCCCGACATGAGCCTCGCGAAGGCGTTGCTCCAGCGCGGGGAATCAGCGACCGTGCTGCAGTACCTCGAGCTGTGCCTCGACCTCTGGCCAGAGGGGGAGGAACGCCTGCTGGACTGGATCGTCCTCGTGGAAGCGGGCCTGGTTCCCGATTTCCGCCCCCTGGCGTTCTGAGGGCTTGGTTCCTTGGTGATCCCGGACTACCGGAAGCCCGGGCGGCGGGGGCGGCCGGCCCTGTCCGCGGCGTGCAGCAGGCCCCGGGACGGAGGGGCGGGCGGGCGTCCCACGCCGGCGGCGAGCGCGGGGCGGGTGCGCGTCTCGTTCCACTGCAGGAGCGCTACCGGCACCACGATCAGGGCGAGCGCCAACCAGATGCGCGGTGAGAGGTCCTCACCCAGGATCAATCCGCCGAGCACGACCGCGATCAACGGGTTCACGAACGCGTAGGTGGCGGCGAGCGCCGGTTCCACATGCGCGAGGAGCCAGGTATAGGCCACGAAGGCCACGATGGAGCCGAAGACCACGAGGTAGAGGAGCGCCGCGAACGCCGGCGCGCCGATGTCGGCGAGGCTGACCTGACTCCACTGACCCGAGACGGTCCCCAGGAGCAGCAGCGCGGCGCCGCCCACCAGCATCTGGGCCCCGGCGGAGAGCGGGAGGCAGCGCGGCATGGAAGGTCGGCGTGACCACAGGCTGGCCGTGGCCCAGGCGATCGGCCCGAGCAACATTGCGATGACGCCCGCCGGGTCGAGCACCGCCTCCGAGCGCCAGGGCGCGACCAGCACCACGACTCCCGAAAAACCGGTGACCGTGCAGAGAATGGCAACCAGGGAGGGACGCCTCCGGGCCACGAACGCGGCGTCGAGCCCGGCGATCCAGAAAACCACGGTGGCCACCAGGACCGCCGCCGCTCCTGACGGGATGCGGACCTGCGCCCAGTGGCCGAGCCCGTGGGCGGCGGTGAAGAACAGCAGGCCTGCCAGCGCGGCCTCCGCCCACTCCCGCCGGGTGAGCGGCGCCTCGCCCCGCCTGGCGAAGAGGAAGAGGATCGCCCCGGCGGTGAAGAAGCGGACACCGGCCATCAGGAACGGCGGGATGTCCCGCACGCCGACGCCGATCGCGAGATAGGTGGAACCCCAGATCAGGTAGACGGCGGCGAAGGCGAGCAATTTTCGCACCGAGGGCGGTCCTCAGCGGGGTCCTTCGGGGGTTGGCCGGGGGACGGGGCCGGGCGGCCCCGTCACGCTCTCAACGGAGTGAGGCGACGATTCGCTCCGCTTCCCGGACCTGATCCGTGAGCGACGAAAGCGCTTCGCTCACCACCCGCACGTAGAAGCGCGCGGCGTCCCACTCCTCCTCTTCGATGCCCTCGCGGACGCCGGGGATCGTCTTCACGCCGTAGCCCGTATAGAAGCCGGGCGCATAAACCTGGTGGCGGAACCACTCCCGGTTGGGAAGGCCCTCCTCGTAGCCCAGGCGCCGCTCCGAGGTATAGAGGAGCTGGTTCAGTTCGGAGACGCGGACGTTCCCGAGCACCGCCTCGGCGGAAGCGTCCGTGAGTCCGGAAAGCGCTTCCTCGTACCCCTGCCCCGCGTCGCGGAGGGCGTCGAGCGCACCCTCGATGGCATCGAAGTCGATGTCCTCCGGCGACTCCATTGCCGCGTGGGTCTCACGGATCTCTTCCACGTAGGTGGCCATCGCATCGGCCAGATCGGTGAACCCGAACGGCAGGATCGCGGCGTTCGCGAGCCGCCAGATGGCGGTCCCGATCAGCCGAGAGAGCGTCCGCCCGAACACGTACTCGCTGTCGGAGAACTTCTGGTACCAGTGAAACGAGTCGTAGTTCGAGTGGTAGACCCCGCCCGGGCTGTCGCCGCCGAAGCCGAGGTTCAGCGAAGCCATCGTCAGGTGGTCGATGAAGACCGTGTAGTCGGAACCCGACCCGAGGGCCGCGAGCCGCAGGTCGTCGCTCTGTTCGATCTCGCGGCGGGCGTCCGGATTCGCCGCGGTCTCGAGCCGCCGCGCCCGCGCCGCCTCGAAGACGCTGACCCCGCGCTCGGGATCCTCGATGTCGCGGGCGACCTCGTTGAGGAAGCGCTGGAGGGTGTGGCTTCCCGCCATGCTGAGCCACCCCTTCCCGGTGCTGTCGGTGTTGATGTAGGTCACGCCTTTCTCACCGAGGTCCGCCCGGTGGGTCTCCGCCCATTCGGTGGACCCGAGGAGACCCCACTCCTCGGCGTCCCAGAGCGCGAACACGACGGTGCGCCGGGGACGGATTCCCGCCTGCAGCAACTCGCCGAAGCCGCGGGCCGTCTCCATGAGCTGGACGGCGCCGCTGATGGGGTCGGTGGCGCCGTTGCACCAGGCGTCGTGGTGGTTGCCGTGGACGATCCACTCATCGGGGTAGGTGGAGCCCTCGATGCGGGCGACCACGTTGTAGATGGGCCGCACCTGCCAGTCGTAGGCGGTCCGCATCCGGACGGTCACCGGGCCGGGACCGATGTGGTAGGTGATCGGCAGCGCGCCCTTCCAGTCGTCGTTCGGCGACGCGGTGCCACGGAGTTGCTCGAGAATGGGAAGGGCGTCGCCCCAGGAGATCGGCAGGACGGGGATCTTGACCAGGGTCCGGGCGGTCTCGCGAGTCAACTTCTCCCGGTCCTCCTTGGCGCCCCAACCCGGGGTCAGGGGATCGCCGGGGTGGACCGGCATGTCCATGATGGAGCCGCGCTGCACCCCCCACTTGGGACGGTAGGGGCCCTCGGGATAGGTGAGACCCTGGTAGTAGCCGTCCTCTTCGGGATCGGAATAGAGCAGCGCACCGAGAGCCCCGTTCTCCTGGGCCAGCTTGGCCTTGATGCCGCGCCAGCTTCGTCCGTAGCGGGCCAGCACGATCTTTCCCTCCACCGAGATCCCCAGTTCCGCGAGCTTCTCGTAGTCCTCGGGAATGCCGTAGTTGACGAAGACGACTTCTCCGGTCACGTCTCCGTCCGCCGCATACGGGTTGAAGGTGGGTAGTTGTCCCGGGTCCGAAGAGTCCTTGTCCTCGGGGACCCCGAGTTCCGCCAGCCGCATGGTGTAGGGCTCCGGGCCCAGGACCTCAACATGCCGTTCCACGGGGAGTGGCATGAGCGCCTCGGTTTCCTCGATCGCGGCGTCGAGCCCGAAGGAGAGGAACTTCTCGAGCGCGTAGTCGGCCACGCGCTTGCTCCCGTGCCCGAACCCCCCGATGTGGGGCTCCTCGGACATGTACTCCATGTACTCGCGGATCCGCGCCGGGTCGGGGATGGCTCGGAAGCGCTCTTCGATTTGCCGCTGCTCCTCCCACTGCCCGGCCAGGAAACCCCGCGGTGGATCGGCTGACTGCGGCCGCGCTGCCGGCGGAAGCACGAGAGCGGCGAGGATGACGAGAAGGGTGGGAACTGCGGTACGGCTCATGGGGCGAAATCGTATCCGTCCCGCGCCGAACGGCCCCGGATAGACTCGCCCGTCTCGGGAGGGATCACGATGCGAAGCCATCCCCGCTGGAGCGCGCTGATCGCGCTTTCGCTGCTCGTCGCATCTTCGGCCCCGGGCCAGAGCGAGCCCCCGCGGGCGCCGGAGATGGAATCCATCACCGCCGCCGACCTGCGCGCCGACCTGTTCTTCCTGGCCTCGGACAGCATGCAGGGCCGGCTCAGCGAGACTCCGGAGAACCGCCTGGCCGCGGAGTTCGTCGCGAGCCGCTTCGCGAGGGCCGGGCTCGAGCCCCCCGGGGGCTCCTTCTTCCACGACTACCGGCTCGCCCACAGTGCGCTGGATGACGGGAACCGGCTGGAGATCCGGCGGGGGGTCGTCCAGACCGTGCAACTCGGCGAGGGCTTCTACCCCCAGCGCTTCTCCCCGTCCGCGGAAGCCGAGGGAAGCGTGGCATTCGCCGGATTCGGCATCCAGGCGCCGGCCTACGGCTGGGATGACTGGGCGGGCGCCGATTTCTCCGGCCGGATCGCGCTGATCCTCGACCACGAGCCCCGGGAGGCGGACCCGGCGAGTCTCTTCGACGGGCTCGTGTCCTCGGAGCCGTCCCGGGCCTTCCGGAAGGCGGTCGCCGCGGCGGGCGCCGGCGCGGCGGGAGTGCTCTTCGTCCGCGACATCCACCAGCACCCCGGCAACTTCGACTTTGCGGCCAGCGCGGCCGGCGCCTGGCCGGACCCGCCCCGGCGGGTTCCGCGCATCACCCTCGCCGCATGGGTGGAATCGGTCGAGATCCCGGCGGCGGTGATCTCGCCGCGGGTGGCCGAGACCCTGCTGGCGGGCAGCGGCCACAGCCTGGCGAGTCTGGGCGCGATGGCGGACGCCGGCATGAGCGCGCCGCTGGTGCTCGATACCCGGGTTCGGCTCGCCACCGCGGTCACCCGGACCACCACGCCGGACCGCAACGTGGTCGGGCTGATGCGGGGCGCCGAGGCGCCCGACGAGTGGATCATCCTCTGCGCCCACTACGACCACGATGGCGCCGACGGCAATCTCGTCTGGCCCGGCGCCGACGACGACGGCTCCGGTACCGTGGCGCTCATCGAGATCGCCGAGGCGCTGGGGCGCGCCGCCGCCCGCGGCGAGCGGCCCCGCCGCTCGATCCTGCTCGCGGGCTGGAACTCCGAGGAGCGCGGCCTGCTGGGCGCCTGGGCCTACACCCTGAATCCCCTGAACCCGCTGGACCGGACCGTCGCGGTGCTCAACATGGACATGATCGGGCGGAACGAGGAAGTCCGGCGCGGGGGCGGGAGACGTTTCCGGGGCCTCGAACCGCAGACGGCCGAGTCGAACGCCAACGCCGTGAACGTCCTCGGCCACAGCTACAGCCGCACGATGACGGAGATGGTGCGGGCGGCGAACCGTGAGGCCGAACTAGATCTCAAGATGCGCTACGACAACAACCCCTCCAACCTGCTCCGGCGCAGCGACCAGTGGCCCTTCCTGCAGACCGGCGTCCCCGCCCTCTTCTTCCACACCGGGCTCCACCCGGACTACCACACGATCTACGACCGGCCGGAAAAGATCGAGTACGAAAAGCTGGAACGGATCGTTCGGCTGGTGTACCAGCTTGCCTGGGATCTCGCAGACTCCGAGGTGCAGCCCGATTTCACCGGCCCGAACCGGGGTTCCGCGCTGCCCGCGGCGACCGGCCTCGGCCGCTGAGGAGATCTCCTGATGCGAAGCGACCAGACACTCCGCCCGGGGCGGGGCTGGATCCTGGCGGCGGCCGTTGCGGCCGGATGCGCGGCCCCGGAGGCCGAGCCGGAGCCGTCCGCAGCGGGCGCGGTCCCGGCCGCGCCGCTCGAGGCGGACCATTTCGTGGCGTCCTCACCGGAGAACGTGAGCTGGGGCTGGTTCCCGATCGACAGGGAACCCGTGCTCCGGGTCCGGCCCGGGGAGACCGTCCGGATGGACACCCTCACCCACAGCGGGGCGGTGCAGGATGAGGAGCCGGTCGCCTGGCTTACCGCGCTCGGAGTGCCGCCCGAGGAAATCCACCAGGACGTCCTGGACTTCTGGGCCTCGCGGGAGGGACGGCCCCGCGAGGGCCGGAGCGGCCACGTCATCACTGGTCCGGTGTTCATCGAGGGCGCCGAGCCCGGAGACATGCTCGAGGTCGAGATCCTCGCCGTCGAGACCCGGATGCCGTGGGGCGTCAACAACACCTCGCCCCGGGGCGGCGTCTTCTCCGAGAGCTACCCCGGCTTTCGGCCGGACGACCCGGCGTTGGACATCCCGCCGGGAACCCGCCACCTCATCCGGACCGGCTGGACGGACGGGCGCGAGGTCGCCTTCCTCGCCGAAGACATCCAGGTTCCGCTGGCCCCGTTCATGGGGATCCTGGCGGTGGCTCCGGACCCGGTCGTCGGACAGCCCGGCGTGACCGTTCCCGGCGTCCAGGGCTCCCGGCCTCCGGGACCCTTCGGCGGCAACCTCGACGTGAAGGACCTGAAGGCGGGAACGACCGTCTATCTCCCGGTCTTCCACCCCGGCGCCCTCTTCTATGCCGGCGACCCGCACGGGGCCCAGGGGGACGGCGAGGTCAGCGGCACCGCGATCGAGCAGTCGTTGAGCGGCGTCTTCCGGTTCGCCGTCCACAAGGGGCGCGCCCCGTCTTTCCCCCGGGCCGAAGACGGCGACTACTACATGGTGATGGGGATCGACCTCGACCTGGACCGCGCCGCCCGGCAGGCGACCTGGGAGGTCGTGGAGTTCCTGGGCGAAGAGAAGGGCCTTCCCCCCGCGAAGGCGCTCTCCCTCGCGAGCATCGCGGTGGACTTCCGCGTGAGCGAGGTCGTGGACCTCACCCAGGTCGTCACCGGATACATCCCCAAACACATCTTCGTGCGATAGTGCGGGGACCCGGCGATGGCGTGCGTTACCGAGCGACGCACGCCGCTTGGAACGCCGGCTTCAGCCGGCACAGCGGGCCGAAGGCCCGCGGATGTCGTGCCGGCATTCGCGCTGATGGACCGTGAGCCGAACGTCATCGTGCGAATCCGCGTCGTGCCGCGCGCTGCGCTTGGCGCAGCGGTGCCGGCTGAAGCCGGCGTTCCAAGCCATTCCGCCACTACCAGCATCAGAGAATCAGCGAAAGGAACCTCCATGCCCGCCTACGTGGTCGCCTTGATCCATGTCCATGATCCCGAGACCTACCGGAAGTACACCGACCGGACCCCGGCGACCGTGAAGAAACACGGCGGCCGCTTCGTGACCCGCGGCGGCGCCGTCACCGCGCTCGAAGGCGACGGGTTCGACGGACGCATGGTCATCCTGGAGTTCCCCGACCGGGCCGCCGCCGAGGCGTGGTACGCGGATCCCGAATACGTCCAGGCGAGGACCTTCCGCCACGCGGCCTCGACCGCGAAGCTCTTCGTGCTGCAGGAAGGCGCAACCAACTCGGTAAGGCCGGAGCCGGAACCCTGATCGAGGCTCGGCCGGACATCAGAGCGCTACGGGGAGAACCACCATGGGCATGCTTGAGGCGCGAATGTGCGTCACCCGGACCATGAAGGCATCCGACTTCAGGGCCAAGTGTCTGAAGCTCATGGACGAGGTGGCCGAGACCGGTGACGAGATCGTCATCACCAAGAACGGTCGTCCGGTTGCGCGGCTGGTGCCCTACCGGAAGAAACGGCAGCCCTGGTCCGGCTGTGACCCCGACACCATTCAGATCCACGGCGACATCGTCGGGCCTCTGGGCGTCGAATGGGAGGCGGAATCGAATCCCGATCGCGTGTTGAATCCGTGATCCCCGACGCCCGGAGTTGATCCTCCGGCCGGGCCCGGCTATCCCGCCCGCAGCGATTCCAGGATCGGCCGTTTGGCCGCGGCGCGGGCGGCAAACGCGCCCGCTCCCAACCCGAACGCGAGGATTCCCGCCAGGAGCAGCATCAGGAGGGTGAAGCTACCGCCGGCTTCCCGCTGCCCGAGCACCGGAAGGATCGCGATGACGGCGGCGGCGCTGCCGGCAACGAGCCCGGCGCCGAGCAGCAGCGCGTTCTCCCAGAAGCCGAGCTCCGCGAAGTCCCGCCGCCGGTAGCCGGCCGCGCTCAGCAGCGCCCACTCCTGCCGCCGTTCGTCGGCGTTCCGCAGCAGCACGGCGCCGAGCCCGAAGGTCCCGAGCAGCAACCCGAGGCCGCCGAGCGCCTGGAAGGTGGAGAGGTAGGTGTTCTCCACCTGGTGGAACTCCGCGAGCCGGGCGCGGGTGGATGCCGAAACCGGCCCGTAGTCGAGGAGCGCTGCCCCCACGATGTCGGCGGCCTCGGCTTCCGCGGCGGCCAGCGCTGCTTCGCCCTCGGGGGTCTCCTCCCATTCGGTGAGGAAGAGCCGGTAGCCATCCGGGACCGGCAGCGTCTCGAGCAGATCCTCCTCCGCCATCAGGAGCTCGCCCTGAAAGACGCTGTCCCAGAGCGTGCCGACGAGCCGCAGGCGGACGGGCGCACCCCCCTCCCCGATGGGGAACTCGCGCTCCTCGCCCACCGGCCACTTGAGCACGTAGGTCATCGAGTTCTGGTCTCCGATGACTGGAATCGGGGCTCCCGCATCACGGTCCCCCCAGAGCAGGCGCCAGGGATTCTCGGTTTCCTCGGGGCTCTCGCCCAGATGCGCGGCGAACGGGAACCGGTTCTCGGCGGCGAGCTCCCGCGGAATGCCGATGACCCGGGGACGCGAAGGGCGGTACAGGTTCAGACAGCTCGCATCTTCGTCGCCAGCCAGCCGGAGCGGCTGGATCCGGAGTCCAATGTCTTCGGGCGGAAGGTACAGCGCCTCGGACCCTTCCGGATCCCGCGGATCCCAGGGCGAGCCGAAGACGGTCTCGGTGATGGAGATGAACGCTCCGGTCCCGGCCGGAAGCGTGCCTGGCTCGGACCGCTTCCGGAACGCTTCGACCGCCACGAGGGTGAACGCGGCGAAGGCCACGAGGACCATCGCGGCGAGACTCCGGCCGGGCCGGAAGGTGGTGGCCCGGAAGGCAAGGCCACGCAGCCCCGCCGCTCCGGGCGCGGCAGCGGCGCGCCGCCCCGGGTCGGCCAGACCCTTCAGCCGGGACCACGCCGCCAGAAAGGCCGTCAGCAGGAACGCTGCCCCCGCGCCGAAGAAGCCACCGGCTTCGGGAATCGCCTCGGCAATCCCGAGCCCGAGCAGCGCCAGGCCGGCCAATCCGGTGACGACGGCCCAGCGGCGGGCTCCCGCGCCGGGGGAACCGACGGGCGCCAGGCCGGGCCAGCCGGCGAGTTCCCCCGCCGGTCTCCCGGCCAGGAGGCTCCGCGGAGAACACCGGACGAGCTTCCTCAGGGTCCACCAGGCGGCCCCCATCGCCATCACGATCCCCGACCAGGCGCCGCCGGCCACCGAAGACCATCTCACGGACACCGCGAGGGCGGTCGTCGCGTTTTCTCCTCCGGCATCCGCCGCGAGAGTCCCGGCCACCGCGCCTTCCCAGACGCCGGAGAGCAGGCCGATCATCCCGGTGGCGTAAGCGATTCCTGCGAACGCCCCAAAGGCCGCCCCGGCAGCCGCGACGACGGCGGCCTCGAACAGCAGGTTCCGGGAAACCCGGCGCGGAGACCAGCCGCACGCGAGCAGCATGCCGATCTCCCGGAGCCGGCGCTCCACCCCCAGCCGGTAGAGGAGCGCCAGCAGCACGAACGCCGACACCAGCAGGAAGTACGAGAAGTAGAGGAAATAGAGCCCGAAGTCCGTAGCCCCCCGCGAGGCTTCGAGACCCTGCTCGCGGACCGGCACCGGCACGAGGCCGAAGTCTTCGGCGGGGAGAACTGCGACGAGCGCGTCGGCAAGCTCCGTCTCGCCGGGCCCCGCCTGCTCCGGCACGAGGCGGACCGAGGTGACGCTTCCCTGTCGCATCGTCCAGAGCCGCTCGGCCACCGGAAGGGGTACGAACGCCTTGGGCAGGGTCCGGAACTCCTCCCAGTAGAGCTCGTCGCGCTCCCGAATGCGGCTCAGGTCCACCGGGAAGGGCGGGTCCCAGTCACCCATCCGGGCAGAGTCGCTCACCCCCGGGAACTCGGGCGCCAGGGTCTGATCCGTGAAGAGGGGGTCCCCCGGAACCGCCGGCCCGGCCACGAACGAGGCCGTCTCGGAGTGAAAGCGGCCTTGCTCCTCCCAGACGAGAAACGAGAGGTCGAGCCGGTCGCCCGGGTCGAGCCCCAGATCCTCCGCCAGCCAGGGCCCTGGATACAGAACGTTCTCGCCGCTCTCGCGCCCGTTCTCCGGGAGCAGCCTTTCCGGAAGCCCGCTGACGAGCGAATAGGGGGTCTCCCGATCGGCGGACCGAATGGAGGTGGCGAGGTAGGTCAGGACCGGGACAGCGCCGACCCCTGTCCGTTCGGACGCCACGAGCGCTCCTTCGACCACCCCGTCCGCGAGCACCAGGCTGCGGCTCTCGAGGACGAATCCGTCCTCCGCCGCGTCGCTCAGGCTCAGCCCGCGATCATCGAGAGAGCTGCTTCGAGCGAGGCCCGCGGACAGCATCGCGGCCTCGACTCCAGGAGCGCCGCCCCCCTGCCCTGAGGCCCGGATCAGGAGCGCGTTCGCGCGCGGGACGGAATCGCGGTCTCTCCCGGCGCCGGGCGCATCGACGACCCGGCGCAGGTCCTCCAGCGGCAGGAATACCGCGCGGGAGGCTCCCTGCTCCGGGAACAGCGCGAAGTCACCCGAGGCCACCCCGGGCGACGGGTTGGGCCAGGCCGCCACGCGGCGCCGGACGGTGATGCGGGCCTCGTCCTTCTCGCCGAAAAGCGACGCGGCGGCGATCTCCTCGTGTCCCCCGATCCCGACCAGCAGCCCGTCGCCGGGAACGAAGCCGAGGCGCCGGAGACCGCTGCTGATGCGGGCGGTCCCCGGCTCGATGACGTCTTCGAGCCCGTGAAACGCGAAGTAGCGCGCGTCCACGCCGAAGATGGTCGCCGGGACGGATCCGCCGTCCGGAGCCGCCACGGTGCCCGGCAGGCGGTAGACGGGAACTGCGGGCGCGAACCGCGCCCGGTAGTCGTCCCGCGCCCCCAGCCGGGCCGCGAGACCGGAGTCCGGGTCGTCCGAGAACGGGTGCAGCGGGAGGACGGCGTACTCGGTGGCGCCGAGGCGCTCGGTGAAGGCCGCGCGCAGGCTGCCCCGCACCGAGTCCCCGACCACCAGCGCTCCGACGAGCACCGCGACGGCCACGGCGGTGGCGGCGGCGACCAGGACGTGTTCGCGCAGGTAGTGCCGGAGACCGCGCCGGGCGAACTGGGCTACCCCGAAGGCGGTGGCCATGGAGTTCTCAACCTGCGGAGAGACGCCCCCGGGTCATCCGGTAACGCTTCGGGAACCGGCTTCCGAGTTCCGCATCGTGGGTCACCAGGACAACGATGCGGCCCTCGTCGAGCGCTCCGGCCTCGAGCAGGAGATCCGCGACTCCCGCCGCGGATTCGCCGTCCAGGTTGCCGGTGGGCTCGTCGCAGAGCAGGAGGCGCGGGGCCCGGATCAGGGCGCGCGCGATCGCGACCCGCTGCTTCTCCCCTCCCGAGAGTTCCCCCGGCAGGTGGTCCACCCGGCCCGACAGCCCCACCCGGTCGAGGAGCGCGGCCGCCCGCGGTCGGTCATCCTCGCGCGGCTCCGGAAGCGTGGGCGCGAGCACGTTCTCGAGGGCCGTGCACTGCGGCAGGAGGCAGTGGTCCTGGAACACGAAGCCGACCTGGTCGCGGCGGAACCGCGCCTGTTCGTCGGCGGAGAGTTCGTGGGGGTCCACCCCGTCGAGCCGGACCATCCCGTCGGAGGGGACTTCGATCGCCCCGAGCAGGAAGAGCAGCGTGCTCTTGCCGCAGCCCGAAGCGCCCATCACCGAGGCGGCCTCGCCGGGCTGGAGGCTCAGGTCCACCCCGTCGAGCACGCGCAGGAACCCGGCCGGCGCCGGGTAGTCCTTGACGAGACCTCCGACTTCGAGGCCTGCGGATGTGGTCACCGCTGATCAGGCGTGCTGGAACGCCCGGGCGCGATAGAGCACATCCAGGATGTTGCCTTCATGCGGCTGGAGCCAGTTGAGCCGCGTGGTCGGGATGGCCCCGAAATTCAGGCGGTCGATCGAAGTCGTCTCCAGCAGGTCGGCCCGGAAAGTGGCGTCTTCGGTGATCGCGGTGGCGACCAGCGTGTCGCCGATCCGGCCGATCATCTCTTCCTGGGGGCAGCGCACGACCGAGACGAACGGGAACATGTATTCCACGTTGGCCACGGCTGCTTCGGGACTGTCGCAGTGCACGACGGTCGGCCGGAGCCAGGAGGCGCGTCCCTGTTGCGCCAGGCGCGGACCGTTCCGGAGGGGTGCGGTGAGATCGGAGGCGCCCCCGCCGCCGAGCCGTTCCTCGATGTCCCGGTCGATGGCTTCGGCCATCCCCGGCACCGTGAAGGCGGCGAGCGCGCTCTCGGGATCCTCCGGGGGACGGGGCGCGACCGGAGCGAGACGCTCCGCCAGGGCGGCGGCGATCTCTTCCGTGTGCCGGGAGGCCCAGATCCCCGAACAGGAAATGCAGCTCCGGCCGCTGTTCAGGAAGACGCTCTCGAAGAGGACCTCCAGGTGGCTTTCCCAGTCGTCGACGACGTCGTCGCCGAGAAGGATCTTGGAGAACCCGGGGCCATGGACCCGGACCGACGGGTTGCTGCGATAGCGCTCGACGGTCGCCCGGCTCCCGAAGATGAGCGTCCTGGGGGCCGCCTCGACGACTGCCGCCCCCACCTCGGCGCCGCCGGGATAGACGGCGATCGCCTCCCGGGGGATTCCGGCGGCGAAGAACGCCTCCGCCATCCGGTAGGGCGTCCAGGGCTCCTCCGGCCCCGGCTTGAGGACCAGGCCGATCTGCAGCGGAATCACTGGAAGCCAGAGGGTGTGGACCCCCGGCGAATTCGACGGCAGCACGCAGGCGAGCACGGGGGTCTGCGCCTGGTAGGAGATCGGGACGCCGCGCTCTTCGATCCCGTGGCCGGCCGACAGGACCTCGAGGTCGAGACCGCGGGTCAGCGCGTCCAGGACCTGGTCCATCCGTTCGAGCACGAAGCGGTTCTTCTCCATGTTCGCCCGGCACATGGATTCCGGCAGACCGGTGGTGGCCGACTGGGCGTGCACGAACTCCTCGGGCGTCTGGACTCCGTCTCCGAGTGGCAGGTCGGCTTCCATGTAGAGCCGGGCGGCCTCCCGGATGCGGGCCAGCAGCTCCCGGATCGGGATCTCGCGGAGTGCGGCCCGGGCGCGGCCGGCACCGCGGAGGTCGCGCTTGACGATCCCGCCGGTCGCCTGGTCCACCTCGGCAATCGGCTCGCCGGTCAGGAAGTGCGAAACCGTCGTCGTCTCGAGGCTCCGGTAGGGCTTTCCCCAGCGAAGAACGGGAACTCGGATCACAGGGCGAGGGAGTGTAGCCGGGGAGCGCCGGGCTGACGCAAGCGGTTGCCGCAGGTTGCCGAATGGCGTCCCGGGGGCGTGGCTGGTACCTTGGCGGGCCGCCTCCAGTCCCGAATCGAGGAACCTCCGTATGTTCAGGATCACGCCCCTCCTTGCCTTGGCCGCCGCCGTGGCCCTCCCCATCCCTGCGGCGGCGCAAACGCCCTTCCAGCCGATGGATGTCTTCCAGCTCGAGTTCGCGGCAGACCCGCAGATCTCGCCGGACGGAGCGCGGGTCGTCTACGTCCGCACCTCCATGGACGTCATGACCGACCGCCAGCGCACCGATCTGTGGATCGTGGACGCCGACGGATCGGGCCACCGCCGGCTGAGCGAGGGCGCCTCTCCCCGCTGGTCCCCGGACGGGACGCGCATCGCCTATGTCGCGGACGGCCAGATCCACCTGCGCTGGATGGACACCGGGGAAACCGCGACCCTCACCCAGCTTCTCGAATCGCCGAGCGGACTCCGCTGGTCGCCGGACGGGGACCGGATCGCGTTCAACATGCTGGTGCCCCATCCCCCGCCCCAGCTTGTCGCGCCTCCGAAGCCGCCGCCGGGGGCGGAATGGGCCGACCCGCCGATCATGGAGGACCGCTTCAAGAGCCGGCAGGACGGGATCGGGTATCTCGACTTCGGCTTCAACCACATCTTCGTGCTCTCCGTGGAGGGCGGCACGCCGCTCCAGGTGACGACGGGCGACTTCCAGCACTCGAGCCCGGCGGCCTGGACGCCGGACGGCGAGCACCTGGTCTTCTCCTCCAACCGGAACGAGAACTGGGAGCGCGACTACCGCAACTCGGAGATCTACATCGCCAGGGTCGCAGGCGGGGAAATCCGGGCGTTGACGGATCGAAACGGGCCGGACCACAGCCCCGCGGTCTCACCCGACGGAAGCCAGATCGCATTCGTCGGAAACGAGGACCGGTTGCGCACCTATCAGGTCCGGCGGCTCCAGGTGATGAACCTCGACGGCAGCGGCCGGCGCGACGTGACGACCAGCCTGGATCGGAGCGTTTCGGACCCGATGTGGGCCGACGACGGGCACCGCATCTACTTCCAGTACGACGACGAGGGGAACCGGAAGGTCGCCTTCACGACCCTGGACGGCGAGGTTGCGGTGCTCGCGGAGAGCGTCGGGGGGTCCTCCTACGGCCTTCCCTACGCCAGCGGCTCGTTCTCGATCGCGAGGGACGGCGCCTTCGCCCTGAACCAGACGCGCCCGGATCAGCCGGGCGAGGTGGCGGTGGGTGCGCCCGAAGCGACCGTGCGGCGGATTACCTCGCTGAACGAGGATCTGCTCGGGCAGCGGACGCTCGGGGAAGTCGAGGAGATCTGGTGGGAGTCGTCCGCGGACGGGCGCCGGGTACAGGGCTGGATCGTCAAGCCGCCGGGCTTCGATCCGGAGCGGAAGTATCCGTTCATCCTCGAGATCCACGGCGGACCCATCTCCCACTACGGCGACCGATTCTCGGCCGAGATGCAGATGTTCGCCGCCGCCGGCTACGTCGTCCTCTACTCCAATCCCCGCGGCAGCACCAGCTACGGGGAGGAGTTCGGCGACCTGCTCTACCACCACTACCCGGGCAACGACTACGACGACCTCATGTCCGGCGTCGACGCGGTCGTCGCCCGCGGCTATGTGGACGAGGACAACCTGTTCGTGACCGGCGGCAGCGCCGGCGGGATCATGACCGCGTGGATCGTGGGGAAGACCGACCGCTTCCGCGCCGCCGTCTCGGAGAAGCCCGTCATCAACTGGATCAGCAAGACGCTCACCGCCGACAACTGGTTCAACTACTTCGGGAACCGCTACGAGGGCCTCCCCTGGGAGGACCCGGAGCCCTACTGGAAGTTCTCGCCGCTCTCGCTGGTGGGCAACGTGACCACGCCGACGATGGTGCTGACGGGATCGCTGGACCTGCGGACGCCCCTGTCGGAGTCGTACCAGTTCTTCCACGCCCTCAAGTTCCGCGGCATCGACACCGCGGTGGTCCGCATCCCCGGCGCCTTCCACAACATGAGCCGCCGCCCGAGCGAGCTGATCGCGAAGGTCGCCAACCAGATCGCCTGGTTCGAGAAGTACCGGACGTCGTCCGGGAATTGATCCCGCCGGCCTCTGCTACCTTCGGAAACCCTCCTTCCCCCAACCCGAGAATCGCCACATGCCCAAGATCACCAGAGTCCTCGCCCTCGCCGGCGCGCTTGCCCTTCCCGCCTCCACGAACGCCCAGACCGTGTTCGAGTCCATGGACGTCTTCCAGCTCGAGTTCGCGGCCGATCCGCAGATCTCGCCGGACGGCAGCCAGGTGGTCTACGTGCGCAGCTCGATGGACATCATGCGCGACCGGGTACGCTCCGAGCTCTGGATCGTGAACGCCGACGGTTCCGGCCACCGCCGGCTCGGCGACGGCGGTTCCCCGCGCTGGTCACCGGACGGCACCCGCCTCGCCTACACCGCGGGCGGACAGATCCACCTGCGCTGGATGGACACGGGCGAGACGGCCACCCTCACGCAGCTCCTGGAGTCGCCCAGCGGAATCCGCTGGTCGCCCGACGGCACGTCGCTGGCCTTCAACATGCTGGTGCCCTATCCGCCGCCGCAACTCGTGGCGCCGCCGAAACCGCCCCCGGGCGCCGAATGGGCCGACCCGCCCATCATGGAGGACCGCTTCAAGAACCGGCAGGACGGGGTGGGTTATCTCGACTTCGGCTTCCACCACATCTTCGTCCTGCCCGTGGACGGCGGAACGCCGGTCCAGGTGACCTCGGGCGACTTCCAGCACCAGAGCCCGGCCGCGTGGACACCGGACGGAGCGCACCTCGTCTTCTCCTCGAACCGGAATGCGAACTGGGAACGGGACTTCCGCAACTCCGAGCTCTACATCGCCCCGGTCGCCGGCGGTGAAATCCGGGCGTTGACCGACCGGAACGGGCCGGACCGCGGCCCCGCCGTGTCCCCCGACGGACAGCAGATCGCCTTCGTGGGCTATGAGGACCGGGTCCGCACCTACCAGCTCAGTCGGCTGTGGCTGATGAACCTGGACGGCAGCGGCCTGCGCGCTCTGAGCGCCGGACTGGACCGCAGCGTGTCGAGCCCCGTCTGGGCGTCCGATGGCAGCGGCGTCTACGTCCAGTACGACGACGAAGGCAACTCCAAGGTCGGTTTCGTGGCCCTCGACGGGCAGGTCGAGGAACTGGCCGGGGATCTGGGCGCGGTGTACGCGCGTCCCTACGGCGGCGGCTCCTTCTCCGTGGCGACGACCGGGGCCTTCGCCCTCAACCAGAGCCGCCCGCACAACCCGGGCGACGTGGCGGTGGGTATCCGCGGCGGCGCGGTCCGCCAGATCACCGCGCTCAACGAGGACCTGTTCGCCGGCAAGACCCTCGGCGAAGTGGAGGAGATCTGGTGGGATTCCTCCTTCGACGGCCACCCTGTCCAGGGGTGGATCGTCAAGCCGCCGGACTTCGATCCCGGCCGCCGCTACCCGCTCGTCCTCGAGATCCACGGCGGGCCGATCTCCAACTACGGCGACCGCTTCTCGGCCGAGATGCAGCTCTTCGCCACTGCCGGCTACGTCGTGCTCTACGCCAATCCCCGCGGCAGCACCAGCTACGGGGAGGAGTTCGGCGACCTGCTCTACCACAACTATCCGGGGGAGGACTACGACGACCTCATGTCCGGGGTGGACGCGATGATCGCCCGCGGCTACGTGGACGAGGACAACCTGTTCGTGACCGGCGGGAGCGCGGGGGGCATCATGACCGCCTGGATTGTCGGGAAGACGGACCGGTTCCGCGCCGCGGTCTCGGCGAAACCCGTCGTCAACTGGATCAGCAAGACGCTGACCGCCGACAACTGGTACGGCTACTACCACAGCCGCTACGAGGGCCTTCCCTGGGAGGACCCGGAGCCCTACTGGAAGTTCTCGCCGCTGTCGCTCGCCGGGAACGTGACGACGCCGACCCTGGTGCTGACCGGAGCGGCCGACCTGCGGACGCCGCTGTCCGAGTCCTACCAGCTCTTCCACGCGCTCAAGTTCCAGGGAATCGACACGGCGGTGGTCCGGCTGCCGGGCGCGCCGCACTTCATGGGGCGGCGGCCGAGCCAACTGATCTCGAAGGTCGACAACGTCATCGCCTGGTTCGAGAAGTACCGCACCCACCCGACCACCAACTGAGGGGCGCCGTGGGAGCGCCGGTTCAGACCGGCACCGCTGGGCAAAGCCCAGCCAAGGCGAGAACAGCGAGCCGTTGGGATGGCGCGTACGGTTCGGAGCGCCGGCCTCCGGCCGGCATCGCGCGGGAGCGCGAAACCCGCGCCGATGACGCTGCGCTCCGCCAACGCGGGTGCCGCCCGCCGTAGCGGGCCGCTATAGCCGGCCTCGGTATCCTCCGGCGTTGCCTTCCGTCCGATCCTCGCTCGCCGCGGCCCTCCTGTTGGCGGGGACCGTAGGGCCGCCCGGCGCCGTCCCTGCCCTCGCCCATCCGCTGGCGTTCACGGAGGTGACCCTCACGCTGCGGGGCGACGGCGCCTTCGAGGCGAACTTGATCTACGACCTCGACGCGCTGGCGCTCGGCGTACCCCTGGACACGGACGACGCGGAACTGGCGGCGGCGCTCGACCGCCTTCCGCCGGATGAACTCGGAGCTCGCGTTGCCGCCTTGCGCGCCCTGTTCGAGCGGCGCGTCCGGGTCCGGTTCGACGGCGAGCCCACTCGCTTCGACGTCTCGTTTACCGACTACGGCACGCCCCGCGCGACGGAGGCCGAGATACCGACGGTGCTCGGCGTCACGGCGCATCTCACCGGAAGGGTTCCCGAGGGTGCGTCCACGGTGGGGTTCTTCGCGTCGCGGGCGTTCGGCGAGGTGCACCTGACCATCGTCGACGCCGGGCGCGCGGTGGAGGTCCGCTCCGTCCTCGAACCCGGGGCGCGGAGCGATCCGCTCGATCTGACGGGACCGGTCGCGGCGCCGGGCCGCCGCGAGGTGGCGGCGCGCTACGCGTGGCTCGGGTTCGTCCATATCGTGCCGGAGGGCGCGGATCACATCCTGTTCGTGCTGGGGCTCTTCCTGCTGAGCGCGCGGCTCCGGCCGCTGGTCTGGCAGGTGACGGCGTTCACGGTGGCGCACGCCGCCACGCTGACCGTGGCGGCCCTGGGCGTCGTCTCCCTCGCCCCGCGCCTGGTCGAGCCGCTCATCGCCCTCTCGGTCGCGTACGTCGCTATCGAGAACGTCCTGACCGACCGTCTGACCCGCTGGCGGCCGCTGGTCGTCTTCGGCTTCGGCCTCCTGCACGGATTGGGCTTCGCCGGGGTCCTCGGGGAGTTGGGCCTGCCCGAGCACGAGCGCCTGCTGGCGCTCGCGACCTTCAACGCCGGCATCGAAGTGGGCCAGCTGGCGGTCATCGCCGCCGCCGCCGGATCGTTCGGCTGGTTCCGCTCGAAGCCCTGGTACCGGTCCCGGATTGCCGTGCCCGTCTCCGCGGTCATCGGGCTCGTCGGCCTGACGTGGGCCATCCAGCGGGCCTTCAACCCGTGACCGGCCGAGTCCCCTGGGGCTGCTAGAATCGCGCGCCGGCGCACCGCCGACACCCCACCTCAGATTGCGAATGACCAGGGCGACTCACGGCGCCGCCACGCGCGTGACGCTTCTCGTTTCGTTCCTCGCGCTGCCGGCCGCGAGCGCAGCGGCCCAGGACTGGCCTAGCTGGCGCGGCCGGATGCAGAACGGCGTATCGGACCAGACCGGCCTCGTGTCGAGCTGGTCGGTGGACGGCGAAAACCTCATCTGGTTCCAGGAGTACATCGGCCGCTCGACCCCCGCCGTGTTCGACGGGCGCGTCTGCGCCAACGGCCGCACCGGGGACGGAGTGGCCAAGAAGGAGATCGTCACCTGCTGGAACGCGGAGGACGGCGCGAAGCTCTGGGAACACACGTTCAGCGTCTTCAACACCACCGTCCCGTACAACCGGGTCGGCTGGGGCAGCGTCACCGGCGATCCGGAGACCGGCCATCTCTACGCCCTGAACGTGGACGGCCACCTGCACGCCTTCGATCGTGACGGGGCCGTCGTCTGGAGTTGGCGACTCGGCGAGGACCTCGGCCGCGCGTCCGGATACGGAGGGCGGACGTCGACGCCGATCATCGACGAGGACCGGCTCGTGCTCAGCGTCATCGGCTCGGCGTGGGGGGATCTGGGTGGGCCGCCGCGTCACCGCTACGTGGCGCTCGACAGGGAGACCGGACACGTTCGGTGGGTTGCGACGCCGGGCGGCACGCCGGCCGACCTCAACACGCAGTCGGTGCCCATCGTTGCCGTCGTGGGCGGCCAGCGGCTTCTCATCGACGGCAACGCTGACGGCCGCGTCTACGCGATGCAGGCCCGCACCGGCAAGAAGGTCTGGGAGTTCCACCTCAGCAAGCGCGGCATCAACGTCTCGCCCGTGATCGACGGCGACATCGTCTACATCGCGCACAGCGAAGAGAACCTCGACGCGGGAGCCATGGGACGGGTCGTGGCCATCGACGCGACCGGGAGCGGCGACATCACCGCCACCGGCGAGAAGTGGCGCATCGACGAGCTCGCGGTCGGGTTCTCCTCGCCGCTTATCAAGGACGGCCGGCTCTACGTCATCGACAACTCCGCGAACCTGGTGGCCATCGACGCCGCCAGCGGAGCCGTCGTCTGGGAGTACAGCGTCGGGACCGTCGGCAAGTCCTCGCCGGTCTGGGCCGACGGCAAGCTCTACGTCACCGAGGTCAACGGCAACGTTCACATCCTGGAGCCCGGCGACGACGGCGTCACCGAGTTCGACAGCGACGACATCGAGGTGGCCGACGGCCGCGAGGCGGAGATCTACGGCTCGTTCGCCCCGGCGTACGGGCGGCTCTACGTTACGGCCGAGTCCGGTATCTACTGCATCGGCGATCCGGACGCCCCCTTCGACCCGGCGCCGGCCGCGAGCCCAGCCCTCGGGCCCGAGACCGCGTCGACGGGAACGGTCGCCAGCCTGCAGGTGGTTCCCGCCGAGGTGATCGCGTCCGCGGGCCAGGCGATCGACTTCCGGCTCCTGGCATTCGACGCGAACGGACAACCGGCCGGGGAAGCGGCCGCCGCCTGGACGCTCGATGGCCTGACCGGCTCACAGCTCGGTGAAGACGGCGAGTTCCAGGCGAGTTCCGGGGCCGCCAACCAGGCGGGGCGGGTCATCGCGACGGTGGGCGACGTGTCGGCCGCCGCCCGGGTGCGCATCTTCTCGCCGCTGCCCTGGACCGAGGACTTCGGGAACGGCCGTCCGCCGCACTGGATCGGCGGGGGCGGCAGCCTGGCGGCCGTGGACGAAGGAGGCGAGCAGCTCTTCCGGAAAGGCGCATCACGTACCGGCATCCACCGGCACGCCATCTACATCGGCCCGTCAACCCTGTCGAACTACTCCGTGCAGGCCGACGTGATGTCGACCGAGCGGGGCCGGCGGCGTCCCGACATCGGGCTCATCAACAGCGGCTACACGATGGACCTGCAGGGAAACCACCAGCGGATCGAGGTCCGCTCGTGGGCCGCCGAGCTACGGATGGCCGAGCGGTTTCCCTTCGCGTGGGATCCCGACGTCTGGTACACGCTGAAGCTTCGGGTGGACGTTGACGACGACCGGGCGCTCATCCGCGGCAAGGTCTGGCGGCGCGGCGAGGCCGAGCCCGACGACTGGACCGTGACCGTGGAGGACCCGGAGCCGGTGCGCCAGGGAAGCCCGGGCCTGATCGGCTACTCGCCCATCGACATCTACTACGACAACGTGCAGGTGATGGAGAACCCCAGGTAATGGAAATACGACAGGCGCTGATTCTCGGAGCCCTGGCGGCACTGGCGGCGCCTGGCGCGGCTTCGTCCCAGGAAATCGCGATGTTCGGCAACACGCCGTCGCGGAACATGGTGTCGGACGAGACGGGGGTCGTCGGCGACTGGGACGTGGACACCGGCCGGAACGTCCTCTGGTCCCAGCCGGTCGGCTCGCAGGCCTACGGCGGCCCGGTGGTCGCAAACGGCCGGGTCTACGTCGGCACCAACAACGAGGGGCGGCGCGACCCGTCCATCGATGGCGACCGGGGCGTCGTCATGGCGTTCGCTGCGGACACCGGCGTCTTTCTCTGGCAGATGGTGCATCCGAAGCTCCCGGCCGGCAGGGTCAACGACTGGCCGCGACAGGGAGTCTGCTCGACCGCGTACATGGAGGGGGACCGCATCTACTACGTCTCCAACGAGGCGCACATCGTCTGTCTGGACGCGAACGGCTTCGCCAACGGCAACGACGGCCCCTTCACCGACGAGGAAGACACCGGTGAGATCGCCGGAGACATCATCTGGTCCTACGACATGATCGGCGAGCTGGACGTCTTCCCGCACAACCTCGCCACCGGATCGCCGCTCATCATCGGCGACGTGCTCTATACGGTCACGAGCAACGGCGTCGACGAGGGACATGTCAACGTCCCGTCGCCCTTCTCGCCCGACTTCATCGCCCTCGACAAGAACACCGGCGAACTGCTGTGGGAGAGCACCCCGGTCGGCGAGGACATCCTGCACGGCGCGTGGACCAACCCGGCTTACGGGGTGATCAACGGACGGGCGCAGGTCATCTTCCCCGGTGGCGACGGGGTGATCTACAGCCTCGATGCCGCGACGGGAGAGCTCATCTGGCAGTTCGACTGCAATCCGAAGGACTCGGAGTGGATCCTCGGCGGCCGTGGGACGCGCAACAACATCCTCTCGACCCCGGTCATCCACAACGACAAGGTGTACATCGGGGTCGGCCAGGACCCGGAGCACGGCGAGGCGCCGGGCCACTTCTGGGTGATCGACGCGACCGGCGCCGGCGACGTCACCGACACGCACGCCGTGTGGCACCGCGGCGGCGAGGACTTCTACCGCACCATGTCCACTGCGGCCATCGCCGACGGCGTGCTCTACATCTCCAGCCTGTCGGGCTTCCTCCACGCGCTCGACCCCGAGACCGGCGAGGAGTTCTGGACCTACGACACCTTCGCCGCGGTGTGGGGCTCCCCCTTCGTCGTCGA
>JAPPGX010000061.1 GCA_028877265.1 Acidobacteriota bacterium | reverse complement strand
GAGCGCGGTGTTGCGGACGGAGGAAGGCCGGTATCAGGAACTCATGCGCCGAACAGCCCGCTATGAAGACGCCGGATGGGGGGAGTGCCATCTCAGGCGGCCCGAGATCGCCGCCCTGGTGTGCCAAGCGATCGTGCGTTTCGATGGTCAGCGCTACCGGCTCCGGGAGTGGTGCGTCATGCCGAACCATGTCCATGTGCTCCTGAAGCAGTTCAAGGGTTTCCCGCTGGGTGACGTTGTGAGGAGATGGAAGGGCACCACTGCGCGCGAAGCGAATGCCATCCTGGGACGGCGCGGCCCGTTCTGGATGCGCGAGTACCACGACCGGCGAATCCGAGACGGGAAACACATGAACCGTGCGAGGGCCTACATCCGGAACAACCCCGTGAAGGCAGGTCTTTGCGAGCGCCCGGAGGATTGGCCATGGTCGTCCGTATCATGGGGTTTGGAACGCTGGCTTTAGCCGGCACAGCGGCCCGGAGGGCCGCGGGCGGTTCATCGCTGTGCGCTTTCGGGGGAAGCCGGCGTTCCCAAGCCGTTGCGCCATCCGGGGAAAGGCCTTACGTGACTCCGCCCGCCTGCGGCGGGCTGTGCCGGCTGAAGCCGGCGTTCCAAGCCGTTGCGCCATCCGGGGGAAAGGCCTTACGCGACTCCGCCCGCCGGGGGCGGGCTGTGCCGGCTGAAGCCGGCGTTCCAGGCCGTTGCGGCATCCGGGGAAAAGGCCGTACGCGACGCCGCCCACCTGCGGCGGGCTGTGCCGGCTGAAGCCGGCGTTCCAAGCCGTTGCGTCACTGGAGGAATGGCCCTACGCGACTCCGCCCGCCGGTGGCGGGCTGTGCCGGCTGAAGCCGGCGTTCCAAGCCGTTGCGTCATTCCTTCTAAGATGGGGGGTCCATGAAAAAGGTCGTTCTCGGGGTCACCGGGTGTATCGGGGCGTACAAGGCGCCCGATCTGGTGCGCGCCCTGCGGAAGCGCGACCTGCGGGTGCAGGTGATCCTCACCCGGGCCGCCCGCGAGTTCGTCTCGCCGCTCTCCCTGGCGACCGTCTCCGGGGAGCCGGTCCTCGAGCACCTGTTTCCCGACGCCGAGCCCGGGGAAACGGCGGGCGAGGGGCCGGACCCGACCGGCGGCGTGCGGCACATCTCGCTCACCGAGGAGACCGACGTCTTCCTGGTGGCCCCGGCCACCGCCCACGTCATCGCGCGCATGGCCCTCGGGCTCGCCGACGACTTCCTCACCACCTTCCACCTCGCCGTGCGGGCGCCGATCCTCGTCGCGCCCGCGATGAACACCAACATGCTGACCCACGAGGCCACCCGGGGGCACCTCCGGACGCTTCGCGAGCGGGGCGCGGCGATCATCGAGCCCGGGGAGGGGGAGCTCGCGTGCGGCTGGCTTGGGCCGGGCCGGCTCGCGGAGATTCCTGAGATCGTGGAGGCCGTCGAGCACGCTCTGGAGGAGACGGCCACGCGGCAGGACCTGGCCGGCCGGAAGGTGGTCGTCGCCGCGGGTCCGACCCGCGAGCCGATCGATCCGGTGCGGTACCTGACGAACCGCTCGTCCGGCCGGATGGGATTCGAGTTGGGGGAGGTTGCGGCCGCTCGCGGCGCCGACGTCACGCTGGTCCTCGGGCCGACCGACCTCGAGCCTCCGGCGGGCCAGGAGGTCGTTCGCGTGGAAACCGCCCGGGAGATGCGCGATCAGATGTTCGCCGCGGCCCCGGAAGCCGACGCGGTGATCATGGCGGCGGCAGTCGCCGATTTCCGGCCGGCGCACAACTCCGGGTTCAAGCTCAAGTCCACCGGTTTCCGCCGGGAGAACGCCACGTCCTCCCTGGCGCTCGTTGCGAACCCGGACATCCTCGGCGAGCTCGGCGCTGCCCGGGCCGCGGATTCCGGTTCGGGCCCGGCGGTCCTGGTCGGTTTCGCCGCCGAGACCGGCGAGCCCGAAGGCGAGTCGATCCGGAAGCTCAGGGAAAAGCGGTGCGACCTGATCGTCGGCAACCAGGTGGGGCAGGGGCGGGTCTTCGGCCTCGACTCCACCCAGGCGGTGCTGGTCGAGAGCCACGACGGGCAGGCCCCCTCCGTGAGCCGCCGGGAGCCCGAATCGAAGCGCGCGCTCGCGGACGCCGTCTGCGACGTCATCGTCCGGCGGCTGGAGCGCCGGCCTCCGGCCGGCATCGCCGAGCGTAGCGAGGCGAAACGCAGTAGCCCATCCCAGCCGTGACCGCGGGACCGGACGCCGATCTCCGCGCCCAGCTCGCCGCCCGCCTGCGGCTCCTCCAGGGGTTCACCGACTTCCTGCCGGGTCCGCCGCTTCCGTCGCCTCCGGCCGAAGCCCTGGAGGCGATCTCGGCGGACCTCGACGGATGCACCCGCTGCCGGCTTTCCGAGAAGCGAAAGACCATCGTGTTCGGGGTCGGCCGGCCCGACGCCGACCTCATGTTCATCGGGGAAGGCCCGGGCCGGGACGAAGACCGGCAGGGCGAGCCGTTCGTGGGCCGCGCCGGCAGGTTGCTGAACGAGATGATCGAGAAGTGCTTCCAGCGGCGGCGGGCCGACGTCTACATCACGAACATCGTGAAATGCCGGCCGCCGGGCAACCGCAATCCGGAGGCGGACGAAGTCGCCACCTGCCTGCCGTTCCTGAAGCGGCAGATCGCTTCGGTCCGCCCGAGGGTCATCTGTCTGCTCGGGAGCGTTGCCGTCAAGGCGCTCTTCCCGGGAGTCCGGGGCATCGGCGCGGCTCGGGGCGCCGTGTGGGAGTTCGCCGGCATCCCGGTGGTGCCGACCTTCCATCCCGCCTACCTGCTGCGCGCCGAGGGGGAGCGGCTGCAGCAGTTGAAGCGTGAGGTGCTGGACGACGCGCGGACCGCGCTGGAGATCCTGGGGCGGCCGCAGTGACGGAGCGGGCCGTAAGGCGGAATGGGGTTGCGACGTGCGCTGTCCTGCGGCCAGCGCGTGCCGGTCTGAAGACCGGCGCTCCCGCCTGACTTGATACGGGTCGAGGTCGCGGTGCCGCGTCCGGTGCCCGGCACGTACACCTACGAGGCGCCGCGGGCGCTGCTCGAGCCCGGCGAGACCACGCTGCCTCCCGGCACCCGGGTGCGGGTCCCCTTCGGCCCCGGCGAACTCACCGGAGTGGTCCTCGGCCCCGGCGCGCCACCTCCGGCGGAAGGCGAAGCGAAGAAGAAGGTTGTCCTCAAGACCGTCCGGTCGCGCTTCGACGATCCGCTGCCGCCGCTCCCGGAAGACCTGCTCGCCCTGGCGCGCCGCCTCGCCGAGGTGACGGTCGCCCCGCTCGGCCTCGTCCTCAAGGCGATGCTCCCGGCCTCGGCGCCCCCCGGACGGATGCTCCGGACGGCCCTCATCACCGCGGAGGGTTCCGCGCGCCTCCGGGAACCCGACAACGGGACCGCCGGACGTCCCGCTGGCGCGTTGCCGCGGCTGAGCGAGGACGACCGGCGCATCCTCACCCTGCTCGCGGTCTCCCGCGGCGCGGTCCCGCTGGTCCGCATCCGCCGCGAACTCGACCTCTCCCCGGGGCGGAGCTTCGCCCGCCTCGAGCGCGAGGGTTTCCTCGCCATCGGCGCCGAACGGCTCACTCCCGATGCGGCAAGCCCCGGCGGCCCGGCCGATCCCGAGGACCCGGCGCCGTCGCGTCCTCCGACGCTCACCGCACCCCAGCGGGAAGCCGCGGGCGCCCTCCGGGAGGCCCTCGAAGCGCGAACCTTCGGCGCCTTTCTCCTCGACGGAGTCACCGGCAGCGGGAAGACCGAGGTCTATTTCCAGGCGATCGCCGCCTGCCTGGAAACGGGACGGAGCGCGTTGCTCCTGGTTCCCGAGATCGCGCTCGCCTCCCAGCAGGAGGCGCTCCTACGCGCCCGCTTCGGCCCGGGCATCGCCGTGTTCCACAGCGGGCTCGGCGCCACCGAGCGCCGGGCCGCCTTCTGGCGCATCCGGAGAGGCGAAGCGCACATCGTGCTCGGGGCCCGCTCCGCGGTGCTCGCGCCCGTCCGGGACCTCGGGCTGTTGATTCTCGACGAGGAGCACGACGCCGCCTACAAGCAGGACGAGGCGCCGCGCTACCACGCCCGCCAGGCCGCCTGGCTCCGCGCCCGCGCCGCCGGCGCGGTGATGGCGCTCGGCTCGGCCACCCCCTCGCTCGAAGCGGCGCACGCCGCGGAGCGAAAGGCCCTCACCCGCCTGCGGCTCCCCCACCGCATCGCCGGGCGCGCGCTGCCCGAGGTGGAGATCATGGACATGCGCCCCCTGCTGCGCGCGTACTACAAGGATCCGGCCCGGAACCCCGCGAGGGGGCCGCTCATCCTCGCCCCCGCGCTCGAAGCCGCGCTCCGGGACACCGTCGCCGCCGGCCGGCAGGCGCTCGTCCTGTTGAACCGGCGCGGCTACGGGGGCCGGATGGGCTGTCTGCGCTGCGGGGAGATCATCGAATGCCGCCGCTGCGGCGTCGCCTTCACCCTGCACCGGCGCGGGAGTCTCGCCGTCTGCCATGCGTGCGGGATCGGAACGGCCCCTCCCGAGGACTGTCCGGGCTGCGGCGGCGACGTTCTGCGGTCCGAGGGGTTCGGCACCGAACGCGTGGAGGAGGAGGTCTCCCGCCTGCTGCCCGATGTGCGGGTGGCGCGCTTCGACCGGGACACCACCCGCGCCCGCGGCAGCCACGCCCGGACGCTCGACGCCTTCCGGGAGGGCGCGATCCGGGTGCTGGTGGGGACCCAGATGATCGCCAAGGGGCATGACTTCCCCGCGGTCACCCTCGTCGGGGTGGTGGCCGCCGACGGCGGGCTCGGGGCGCCGGATTTCCGGGCCGCCGAGCGCACATTCCAGCTCCTCACCCAGGTTGCCGGGCGGGCCGGCCGGGGAGAGGACCCCGGACGGGTCCTCATCCAGACGATGAAGCCGGATCACTACGCGGTCGCCGCCGCCGCCCGCCAGGACTACCCCGCGTTCGCCGCGGTCGAAGCGGCGATGCGGCGCCGCTTCCGCTATCCGCCGTTCGTCCGGCTGACGAGCCTGGTGGTGAGCGCCCGCTCCTCCGCGAAGGCCGAGGCGGCCGCCTCCGCGCTCGCCCGCAACATCGTCACCCCGGACGCTCCCGAATCGATCGAGATCGCCGGTCCGGCGCCCGCTCCGGGGCCGCGGCCGGAGGGCTTCTGGCGCTGGCAGATACTCGTCAGGTCGGCTCCCGCGGCGCACCCGGGGCTGCGGCGGCGTCTCCGGCGCCTGCTCGAGTCTCCGGGGCTTGCCCGCGGGCTTACCATCAACGACGATCCCTAGGACAATGTCCCTTCCCGCTCGGCCAAACGTGTTAAGGAACGGCGAACCCTACCGAGAGTCAGACCCTTGGCTGGGGCGTGGCATGCGGCTCGGAACCCCCGAAATCCATCGGCAAATTACACCTTCGTTACAGCGGTCCGCCGCGGCCGTTTTGCATTGAGAATGGCATGCGACAGCCGTGTTGCGTTTCGCATACCATGCGCCCGCGATGGTGAAGGCCGACCTCATCAATCGGGCGATGGCGGCGACGGATTTGTCGGCCCAGGACGCCCGGGATGCCGTGGAGGCATTGTTCGAGGGCCTGCGGGTGGGTTTGGAGACCGGGAACCGTGTCGTTTTGCGACGGTTCGGTGTGTTCCACGCCGCGCCCCGCAAGACAGGGGTGGCGCGCAACCCGCGTACCGGCGAACCGGTCGGTATCCCGCGGGGGCGCGTGGTCCGCTTCCGTCCCGGACAGAGTCTCCGCAACATTTTGTAGCGCCGGCGTTCCGCCGCCGCGCGCGTTTCCCACGGGAGCGGAGTGTGCTCGCCGCTGGCCGCGCATGAAGGTCGTAGCGCTGTTCGGACGGCCGAACGTGGGGAAATCCACCCTGTTCAACCGCATCGTCGGCGGCCGCCCCGCCATCGTCCACGCGCGGCCGGGATCCACCCGCGACGGCCGGCTGGAGCCGGTGGAGTGGCGCGGCGTCGGCTTCCGGCTCCACGACACCGGCGGGGCGGGGGCGCCGGACGCTTCGCCCTTCGCGCGGGAGATACGGGCGCTCGCCGAGCGCACCGCGGCGCGGAGCGACGCCGTCGTGTTCCTCACGGACGCCCGCGCGGGCCTGACCCCCGCCGACGAGGAGCTGGCCGACGGGCTCCGCCGGCAAAGGAACCGGCCTCCGGTGGTGCTCGTCGCGAACAAGGCCGAGGGCGTCCACGAAGTGGCGGCCGCCGAGTTTCACGCCCTCGGGCTCGGAGACCCGCTCCCGATCTCCGCCGAGCACGGGCTCGGAATCGCCGAGGTGCTCGACCGCGTCGTCGAGATCCTCGAGCCGGACCTCGGCGAGGCGCCGGCGCGCGAGGAATCCGCGGAGGAAGGGGAGGCGCTCCGGGTAGCGATCGTGGGGCGCGCGAACGTGGGGAAGTCCACGCTGCTGAACCGCTTCTGCGGCTACGAGCGGGCGCTGGTCTCGGCGGTGGCCGGCACCACCCGCGACCCGGTGGACGAGCGCATCACGGTCTCCGGCCGCGAGGTGGTGCTGGTGGACACCGCCGGGATTCGGCGCGGCGCCCGCCGCCGGTCGGTGGACGCGTTCGAGGAGGCCGACGCGCTGGCGGTCCTGATGTCGGAGAAGGCGATCCGCCGGGCCCGGGTTTCCCTATTAATTACTGATGCGGTGAAAGGGCCCACCGCCCGGGACGCCCAGATCGCCCGGCTGATCGAGGACGCCGGCTGCTCGGTGGTGGTCCTCCTGAACCGCTGGGACCTCGTGACTGCGCGGGCGGCGCGCTGGGCGGAACTGCGGCTCGACGTGCGGGAGCGCCTCCGGCACATCGGGCACGCGCCCATCCTCCGGATGTCGGCCATGACCGGGCAGGGAACGGCGGCGATCTGGAAGTCGGTCTTCCGGGTGGCGGCGGAGGGGAGCCGGCGGATTCCCACTCCCGAGGTGAACCGGTTCCTGGCGCGCGCCTCCGAGCGCTTCGCTCCCCGTTCGCGCCGGGGCAAGGAAGTGAAGCTGCTCTACGGCTTCCAGTCGGGAGTGGCGCCGCCCCGGTTCCGGGTGTTCACGAACTGCCGCCGCGCGGACATCCTGCCTTCCTACCCCCGCTTCCTCGTCGGCGAGCTGCGCCGCCGCTACGGCTTCCGGGGAACCCCGGTGCGGCTCACGCTGGAGTACAAGAAGAAGCTGTCGCGGTAGGGCTCCCGGCGCTGCCCTACAATTCGGGACGCCGCCGCGCTCCGCGGAAGGAGGCGCGGCGCAACGGGGTTCCACATTGAACAAGGCGGATCTGGCGGAGACCGTCCGAAGCTTCCACGGCGGCGTGACCGGCGCCAAGGCCCTCCGGATCGTGGACGCCATCTTCCGGAGCGCGGCGGACGGGCTGGCCGCCGGCAGTTCGCTGCGGATCCGGCGGTTCGGGTCCCTCGAAGTCCGCTCGCGCCGCCCCCGGCGGGGCGGCGACCCCCGTACCGGGCGGATCTTCGTCGCCCCGGCCTACCGGACGCCCTTCTTCCGTCCCGCGCGCGGGCTGCTCGAGAGTCTGCAGAACTGATGGCGGCGAAGGACGGCGGGCTCCAGATCCCGAACAAGCTCTACTTCCGGATCGGCGAGGTCAGCGAGATCACCGGGGTGCAGCCGTACACGCTGCGGCACTGGGAGATGGAGTTCCCGACCCTGAGTCCGAAGAAGAACGATTCGGGGCAGCGTCTCTACCGCAAGGAAGACATCGAGATGGTGCACACCATCCAGCGGCTTCTGCACAGCGAGGGGTACACCACTGCCGGCGCCCGGCGTCTCCTCAGCGCGAAGAGCGGCAAACGCGGGCGGCCGGTGATCCCGAAGCCGCCCCCCGAGCCGCAGCCCGAGCCCGCCTCCGTCTCCCCCGAGGTCCTGAAGGAAGTGCGGGAGGCGCTGGACCTGATGGACGCGAACGACAAACGGCTCGCCGCCCTCGAGGGATAGAACACTAAAATCCGGCCCGACCCGTCGGGACGTGGCGCAGTCTGGTAGCGCACTTGCTTGGGGTGCAAGTGGTCGTCGGTTCAAATCCGGCCGTCCCGACCACCAAGCGGTCCGGGAGTGGGGGCTCAGTCTTTGGGGACTTCGGACATGTGGACGCGATGGATGCTAGCCCCCACTCCCGAACCGCCCGGCGCTTCGCGCCGGAAATCGAAACTCCCTCGCGCGCTGGAGCGCGCTTCGGCGAGTTCCGATTTGTCGGTGTCTTCTTGTGAAAGGGGGAGTGCCCCCTTTCACACATTCCCCCCGGATACGCGGGCAGCGAACAAGTTCGCTGCCGTCAGTTTTTCTTCTTTCCTCGTTGAGGCGCGCGCACGGCCTGGAACGCCGGCTTCAGCCGGCACAGCCCGCCGCAGGCGGGCGGCGGGACGGACCTCATCGGCCGGGATGGCGTAACGGCTGGGACCGCCGGTCTTCAGACCGGCACGCGTGGTGCTCTGCACCGCGCATGTCGTGACGCTACCGAGATCCCGAGAACCGCCGGGCGCGGGGTTCGTTGTTGTCTGTAGTTCCCGGTCCCGAGATCCGTGATCGCCCGCCTGCCCACAAGTACTGTTGATGCCGTCAGGGAAGCGGGGCGCCGGCCGGCGTTCCGGCCGTCGAACCGCCGCTTCCCGGACGGGGTTCCCCGGCTACAATGCCCTCCGGCCGCCGGGGCGTGGCTCAGTCTGGCAGAGCACCTGGTTCGGGATCAGGGGGTCGCAGGTTCAAATCCTGCCGCCCCGACGCGGCCCGTCCTTGTGGACGGGTTCCGGGCCCTGAGGCGGCCATGGCATTCGGCTCCCCCGGACGCATCTTTCATTCCGCCCCTTCCCGCCAGGGATCGGGCGCTTCCTCCACCGCACTCGGCAATGGGCGAAAACGTGTATATTCCGGCGCGCTTGCCGGGCACGACCTGTCCCGCCGAGCGCCCTTTTTCATGCTCTTGCTTCTTGACATTGCCGAATTGGATGTGATGGAGTTAGCGCGCATGTTCGCCCCGGCCACCTCTGCCCGCTCCACGGTCAGGGTGAGTTCGAAGGTTTTCGACGCTGGGTTCTTGCCCCTTGCCCCGGAGACGCATATACTTGCCGCCCGGATGGCGGGTGCGGGAACGCATCGGTAATCCCTGTCCTACTGGAGGTAGGAAGAATCACACGAGACGGCGCTTGGCCCCCCCAAGGGGCGCCGAACCTGTCCCAATAACGCCCTACAGGAGGTAGGCGAAATGACGCAGATCACGAGGAAGTCAGTCCCTATGCGCGGGCTGATTCTCCTTCTTGCCATGTTCCTGAGTGCCGGTCTCGTGCTCTCAGGCTGTGGCGA
>JAPPGX010000187.1 GCA_028877265.1 Acidobacteriota bacterium | reverse complement strand
CCCGCCAAGCTGCGCGGCTCGGTGCGCACCGGGCTGAAGCGTCGGGGGGGGGGGCCGGGGGGGGGGGGGGGGGGGGGGGGGGGGGGGGGGCCCCCCCCCCCCCCGTGCCGGTCTGAAGACCGGCGGTCCCGGCCGGCGCGCCACTCGGCGCGGAAATGCCGGAACCCGGTAGGCTGCGCAGCGTATTGATCCGTAAACGGATATGAACGGAAACGGCAGCGAAGCGAACGGCGCCCTCGCCGTCTCCATGCGGGACGTGACCAAGGTCTACCAGATGGGCGAGGTCGAGGTGCACGCGCTCCGCGGGGTGAGCGTGGACCTCGAGGTCGGCGGCTTCCTGGTCCTGCTCGGGCCTTCCGGGAGCGGCAAGTCCACCCTCCTGAACATCCTCGGCGGACTCGACGTGCCGACCTCGGGGCAGGTGCTCTACCGGGGGCAGGATCTGACCCGGGCCGACGAAGGCGAGCTGACCCGGTACCGGCGGCGCCGGGTGGGGTTCGTGTTCCAGTTCTACAACCTCATCCCCTCGCTCACCGCCCGCGAGAACGTGGAGCTCGTGACTGAGATCTCCGAGGACCCCCTCCCGGCGCAGGAGGCCCTCGACATCGTCGGGCTCGCCGACCGGAGCAGCCACTTCCCCTCGCAGATGTCCGGCGGCGAGCAGCAGCGGGTGGCCATCGCCCGCGCCATCGCCAAGCGGCCCGACATCCTGCTCTGCGACGAGCCGACCGGGGCGCTCGACATCACCACCGGCATCCAGGTGCTCGAGGCGCTCGAGCGGGTGAACCGCGACTACGGGGCCACCACCGCCATCATCACCCACAACGCGGCGATCGCCACCATCGCCGACCGGGTCGTCTCGCTCGCCGACGGCCGCATCTCCCGGCAGCACGTCAACGAGACGCGCGCCGCGGCCTCCACGATCCAGTGGTGAGGACGCCGTGATCCCCGCCCTCGACCGCAAGCTGCTCCGCGACCTCTGGAGGGTCCGCTCCATGGGGCTCGCCATCGCGGTGGTGGTCGCGTCGGGGATCGCGCTGCTGGTCGCGTCGCTCATCTGCTTCGACTCGCTGGAGACGACGCGCGACCGCTACTACGCCCGGAACGAGTTCGGCGACGTCTTCGCGAACGCCAAACGCGTCCCCCGCTGGGTCGCCGGAAGCCTCGACGAGCTGCCCGGAGTGGACCGCGTGGACACCCGGGTGGTGGCCGGCGTCACCCTCGACGTCCCCGGCACGAGCGAGCCGGTCAACGGCCGCCTCATCTCGCTCCCGGACAGCGGCCGTCCGGTCCTGAACGGGGTGACCCTGCGCAGCGGGCGCTGGCCCGACCCCGGACGCGCCGAGGAGGCGATCGTCAACGAGCGCTTCGCCCAGGGGCACGGACTCGGACTCGGCGACCAGGTCTTCGCGGTGATCAACGGGCGGCGCCAGCGCCTCGAGATCGTCGGGACCGCCCTTTCCCCCGAGTTCGTCTATGCGATCGCCGGCGGCGACCTCCTGCCGGACCCGACGCGGTTCGGGGTCTTCTGGATGGCGCGCCGGCACCTCGCCACCGCCTTCGACATGGAGGGCGGGTTCAACGACATCTCGCTGTCGCTCGCCGAGGGGGCCGCCCCGGAGCCCGCGATCGCCGAACTGGACCGCCTCCTCGAGCCCTACGGCGGCCTCGGCGCCATCCCTCGCGCGCAGCAGATCTCCCACTGGTACCTCCAGAACGAACTGACGGGGCTCCGCGGCATGGCGCTGCTGATGCCGATGATCTTCCTGGGGATCGCGGCGTTCCTCCTCAACGTGGTCCTCCGGCGGATGGTCGCGGTCCAGCGGGAGCAGATCGCGGTGCTCAAGGCGGTCGGCTACTCCAACCTGCGCCTCGGGCTGCACTTCACCCAGTGGGCGGTGGTGGTGTCGGTGCTCGGCGGCGTGCTCGGGATCGCGCTGGGCGCCCTGATGAGCGCGGGGATGCTCAATCTCTACATGGAGTACTTCCGCTTCCCGGACCTGATCATGCGGTGGAGCTGGGGGCACATCCTGGGCGCCCTGCTGGCCTGCGGGGCGGCGTCGGTGCTGGGCGCCGCCGCCGCGGTGAAGAGCGTGGTGCGCCTGCCGCCCGCGGAGGCGATGCGGCCGGCGGCGCCGGACACCTTCCGGGTCTCGCTGCTGGAGCGTCTAGGGCTGCGACGGTGGCTGACCCAACCCCTCCGCATGGTCCTCCGGAACCTCTCGCGCCGTCCGGCCCGCGCCGCCATGTCGGTGATCGGGATCGCGTTCTCCGCCTCGATCATGGTGCTCGCGAGCGCCGCCATGGACTCGTTCGAAGAGCTGATGCAACTCCAGTTCAACGTGGTCCAGCGCCAGGACGTGACCGTGACCTTCTTCGAACCGGAGGGGCGCGCCGCCTTCTACGAGCTGGCGTCGGTGCCGGGCGTCGTGGAGGTCGAGCCGCTGAACGGCGCCTCCGCCCGCCTCCGGAACGGGAACCGGAACCGGCAGGTCGGGATCCAGGCGCTCCAGCCCGACGCCAGGCTGCAGCGCGTGGTGGGGGCCGACTACCAGCCGGTGCGGTTCGACCGGACCGGCCTGATCCTGTCCCGGAAGCTGGCCGACGTGCTCGGCGTGGAACCGGGGGACACGCTGCGGGTGGAGGCGCTCCAGGGGACGCGTCCGGAGCGCGACATGGTCGTGAGCGCCACCGTGGACGACCTGATGGGCGTTTCCGCGTACATGGAACCCGAGGCGCTCCGCCGCTTCCTGAGCGACTCGGCGACCATGAGCGGAGCGGCGCTCGGGATCGATCCGGCGGCGCGCGACTCGGTGTACGCCGCGCTGAAGGGGATGCCGGTGGTGGCGGGCGTCGCGCTCCAGCACGCGATGCTCGAGAACTTCGAGACCTTCGTCGCCGAGAACATGAACAACACAATGGCGATCAACCTGCTCTTCGCGATGGTGATCGCGTTCGGCGTCATCTACAACACGGCGCGCATCTCCCTCTCCGAGCGGAGCCGCGAACTCGCCAGCATGCGGGTCATGGGTTTCACCCGCGCCGAGATCGGCGTCGTGCTCTTCGGCGAGCTCGCCATCCTGACGGCGGCGGCGATCCCGGTGGGGCTCGGGCTCGGCTACTCCATGCTCGCGGGCATGCTGGCCGCCTACGAGACCGAACTGTTCCGGATGCCGCTGGTCACCGAACCGGGTACCTTCGCGTGGGCCTCGGCGGCGGTCGTCGTCGCCATGGGGCTGTCGGCGGCGGTCGTTCGCCATAAATTGAACCGGCTCGATCTCGTGGAAGTCCTCAAGACGCGGGAATAAGGAGCGTCATGAAGAAACGACGGCGGCTCATCCTCTGGGGCGCGGGCCTCGCCGCGCTCGTCGCGCTGATCGCCCTTGGGTCCCGCCCGCGGCCGATTCCGGTGGACATCGCCGCGGTGGTCCAGGGGACGCTCTCGGTGACGCTCGACGAGGAGGGCGAGACACGGGTCCGGGACCGGTTCGAGATCTCGGCGCCGGTGGCCGGCCGGGTCCTCCGCATCGAACTCGAACCCGGAGACCCGGTGCTGGCCGCGGAGAGCGTTCTCGCCACCTTCCTGCCGGCGTCGCCGGTGCCGCTCGACCCCCGGCAGCGGGCCGAAGCCGAAGCGGCGGTCGAGGCCGCGGAGGCCACGGTGGGCCGGGTCGAGGCGCTCCACGAGCAGGCGGCGCAGGAGCGCGCCTTCGCCGAGTCCACCCTGAACCGGCTGCGCCGCCTCCAGGAAGAGGGCGTCTCCTCCGCAGAGGCGTTGGAGATGGCCCAGCTCGAGCTCGACACCCGCCAGGAGGCGCTGGAGGCCGCCGAGTTCGCGGTCCGCGACGCCCGCGGCAACCTCGCGCTCGCCCGGGCCCGCCTGCAGCGGTTCCGTTTCCGCGCCGGCGATCCGGGAACGGGGAATCCGGAGGCGATCCAGATCTTCTCGCCGGTGGACGGGGTGGTGCTGCGGCGGCTGCGCGAGAGCGAGGCGGTGGTGCCCGCCGGCGAGCCGCTGCTCGAGGTCGGGGACCCGAGGGAACTCGAGGTCGTGACCGACTACCTCTCGAACGACGCGGTGCGGATGCGCGCCGGACAGGCGGCGCTCATCGACCGCTGGGGCGGCGACCGCCCGCTGGGCGGCCGCGTGCTGCGGGTGGAGCCCTCGGGTTTCACCAAGATCTCGGCGCTCGGCGTCGAGGAACAGCGCGTCAACGTGGTGATGGAGCTGGAGGACCCTTACGAGAACCGCTCCAGCCTCGGTGACGCCTACCGCGTTGAGACACGGGTGGTGGTCTGGGAGGCGGACGACCAGGTGAAGGTGCCCGTCGGGGCGCTCTTCCGCCGGGGCGAGAGCTGGGCCGTTTTCGTCGTGGAGAACGACACCGCCAGCGAACGCGCCGTCGAGATCGGCGAGCGGAACCGGCAGGAAGCGCAGGTCCTCGACGGCCTCGCGGTCGGCGACCAGGTCGTCGTGTACCCCGGGGACAGCGTGGCCGATGGGGTCCGGGTCGCGCCGGCGAGCGCGGCGTCCGGATGACGGAGTCGGGGGCGGCCGAGCTTCGGGAGGCGTTTCTCCGGGTCCGGCGGCAGACCACCGAGTTGGCGGCGCCGCTCGCCATCGAGGACTACGTGGTCCAGTCGATGCCGGACGCGCGCCCGGCGAAGTGGCACGTGGGTCACACGTCGTGGTACTTCGAGAGGTTCGTGCTGGGCTGGGAAGGCGCCAGCCACCCTCCGATCCAACCCGAGTACCGGCAGATCTTCGGCGTCTCCGAGGCCGGAGTCGAGATCAGCCACGACCGGGGGGTGCTGTCGCGGCCCACGGTGGCGGAGGTCTACGAGTACCGGCGCCAGGTGGACGAGGCGATCCAGGAGCTGCTGGAAGGTAAGCTTCCGGCGGAAGTCCGGGAACTGGTGGTCCTCGGGCTGCAGCACGAGCAGCAGCACCAGGAGCGGATGCTGGCCGACCTGAAGCACCTGTTCTCGCGGAATCCACTCCACCCGGCCTACCGGGAGGCGTCCGGCGGGCCGGACCGAGGCGCCGCCCCGCCGCTGCGGTTCGTCTCGTTCGGCGGGGGAACGCTGCCCGTGGGGCATTCCGGCACGGGGTTCGCCTACGACAACGAGAGGCCGCGCCACGAGCGGCTGGTCGCTCCGTTCCAGCTCGGCTCGCGCCTGATCACGAACGGCGAGTACCTGGAGTTCATGGAGGAGGGCGGCTACCGGGAGCGCTCGCTGTGGCTCACGGACGGGTGGGAAGCCCGCACGGCGGGCGGCTGGGAGGCGCCGCTCCACTGGATCCGGCAGGGCGGCGGGTTCGCCGAGTTCTCGCTCGCCGGGCTGGCTCCCCTGGCGCCCGCGGCCCCGGTCGTCCACGTGAGCGCTTTCGAAGCCGACGCCTTCGCGCGCTGGCGGGAGGCGCGGCTGCCCACCGAGTTCGAATGGGAGTCGGCGGCGGCGGACCAGCCGGTCACGGGGACGCTCCTCGAGGACGGCCGTCTGCAACCCCAACCCCCGCCGGCGGCGGCCCGTCGGGGGGCGTCCGGCCCGGTGCAGCTCTTCGGCGACGTCTGGGAGTGGACGGCGAGCCCCTATCTCCCCTACCCCGGGTTCCGGCCGTCCGGCCGGTTCGGCCAGTCGAGCGGCCGGTCCATGTCCGGGCGGATGGTGCTCCGCGGCGGGTCCTGCTTCACCCCGGCCTCCCACATCCGCGCCAGCTACCGCCACGTCCTCCGGCCCGACGCGCGCTGGCAGGCGACGGGCATCCGCATCGCCCGCGACGGGTAAGGGCCGGATGGCGCCGCCGGCGTGGAACGCCGGCTTCAGCCGGCACAGCCCGCCGGAGGCGGGCGGCGGGAAGGACCCCATCCCCCTCGACGGCGCACACGGCCTGGAACGCCGGTCTCCAGACCGGCACGCGAGGCGCTCCGCGCCGCGCACGTCACAACCCCACGCAGCCTCACGGTGCGGCCGCCCCCGCGGTGCCTGATTTCGCCCTCGCCCGCGCAGCGGCCCGCGCCGAAATTCGCGCAGGACTCCGCCGCACCCCGCCCTCCATCTCCCCCAAGTTCTTCTACGACCCGGTCGGATCCGACCTCTTCGAGCGGATCACCCGGACGCCCGAGTACTACCTGACCCCCACCGAGATCGGGATCCTGGAGGGCAACCTCGGGGAGATCGCGGACGGCATCGGCCCGCGCGCCGTGCTCGCCGAGATCGCGGCGGGCAGCGCCAGGAAGGCGCGCATCGTCCTGGGCGGGCTCAACACGCCGGCCGCCTACGCGCCGGTGGACATCGCCGAGGAGATGCTCGCCGGCCAGGCGGCAGAGGTACGGCGCGATTTCCCGGCTCTGAGGGTGATCCCGGTGGCGGCGGACTTCTCGGGCGAGTTCGCGTTTCCCGCGTTCGATTTCGACCGCGGGCGGATCGCCGTCTTCTACGCCGGCTCCTCGCTCGGGAACTTCGAGCCGCAGGAGGCGTCGGCGTTCCTCGCGCGGCTGGCGCGCGCTGCCGGCCCCGGCTCCCGCCTCCTGCTGGGCGTGGACCGGAAAAAGGACCCGGCGGTCCTCAACCGCGCCTACAACGACCCCGGGGGCCTCAACGCCGCCTTCAACCGGAACATCCTGAACAACGTGAACCGGCTGGCGGAGGGCGACTTCGACCCGGAGAAATGGATCCCGCACCAGTTCTATGACGAGGGGAAGGGTCGGATCGAGCTTTGGCTCGAGAGCGCCGGGGACCAGACGGTCCGGGTGGCCGGTGAGGCGTTGCGGTTCGCCGCCGGCGACCGGATCCACACCGAGAACTCCTACAAGTACGACGTCGAGGAAGTCCTTGCCCTCGCGGCCCCGGGATGGCGTCCCCTCCACCACTGGAGCGACCCCGCCGAGCGCTTCAGCGTCTTCCTGTTGACGGGTTAGAGATCCGGTGGCGCGGCCGGTTCAGGACCGGGGACGGAGTGCCGCGACTCGATCATCGAGCACGGCAGGCCACTCGTCCGGCGCCACCTCTCGACACGCCACCTCACCGACGAAACCGCTGCTCATCACGAGGTCCGGGCTGATCTCCTTGAGCTTCGTCAGGCTCCGGGCCAGATCGGCAGCGCTGCCGCCGAAACCGGGCAGCACCAGTGTGGACCATTCCCCGTCCCACTGGAAGATCGTGTCGCCGGAGAAGAGGTAGGACCTGCCGTACGGTGACTCGTAGAAGAAGCAGATACTGCCGTCGGTGTGTCCCGGCGTACGGATGATCGCCACGTCCTCGATTCGGTCGTCGCCCGGGCCAAACAGCAGGTCCGGCTCCCCGTGGACCCCGACGAACGGGGCTTCGATCGCGCTGCAGCCGAGCTTGCATCCGAAACGATCGCTGATCCGGGCTTGGGAAGGGCCGGCCTCATCCCGGTGGGTGAGGAGCTGGTAGGCGACGCCGCCCCGCTCCGCCATCTCCTGCAGATCGGCCTCGTTCCCTGTGTTGTAGAACAGGATGTTCCCGGTCGGCCGCGCGAGGAAGTAGGCATGCGTGTTCAGGATCCCTGCACGATGGATCGTGCTCTGCCACAGGTCGGGCTGGAGCTGTTTCATGGGGGAATGATGGCTCGCCGATGATCGCCGGTATGCTCGTGGTCTCGGCATCCCGGACGTCGGGCAATCGCCGCCCGGAGACCCACCCCCTCGTAGTCGAGGTTCCGAATCCATGCTGGCGACAGGCTTTCTCGGGACGCGGGCGGACGCCTTCGTGGACGTAGCGGTGGTGTTCTTCGTGGCCGCTCCGTTCCTGATGGCCCTGGCGCTGCGGCTCGCGGCGCAACACCGCTATCGCGCCCACCGCGGGCTCCAGACGGGGGTGCTGCTCGGGGCGATCGTGGCAGTGCTCCTGCTGGAGGGCAGCATCCGATTCGGCGGCGCCATGGATGCCTTCGCCTTGAGCGCGTACCACGGCACCGCGACGCTGGCCGGCCTCTTCGGCGTCCATCTCGCGGTCGCGATCCCCACGTTCATCGCCTGGTGTGTCCTGGCGGTCCTGTCGTGGCGCCGTTTCCCCGGCGTCTTGCCGGGTTCCTTCGGCCCACGGCACCAGCTCTGGGGACGGCTCACTTTCGCGGGCCTGTGGTTCACCTGCGCGACCGGCGTGGGCCTCTACGTGATGAGCTTCGCCCTCTGAAGCCGGGGCGTCCGGCGACGACTAGACTGCGGCGGTGCACCGGTTGGCAGTCGGGTCGCGGCCCCCCGCCGAAGGGACGCGACAGCGGACGCCGGTGTCCGAACTGGAGTTCGTGGGCTGCGATCCGGTGCGGGTGAGCGAGGCCGAGTTCGAGAGCCCGGAGTGGGAGGGCCGCCGGGTCGAGTACTGGCACGGGGCGAGCGAGACCGCGTGGATCATGCGGGAAGCCGTCTCGCTGTACCACGAGGGGCCGGCGGCGCGGCTCGCGCAGCTGGTCCGGCAGATCGGAATCGCGCGGGGCTCGGAAGTCGGGTGCATCGGCGCGACCGACCTGCGGTTCCGCGAGGCCGACGGGAGACTGGGAGACATCATGCAGGCGGATCAGGCGCTCTACCTCGACCCGGACCGCGCGGAGCTTTCGGAGTACGGAAAGGTGATCGTCGGGGAAGACGAGCTGCCGGACGTGCTCCTCGAAGTGGACAACACGACGGACGTGCGGCGGGGCAAACTGGTCGCTTACGCGGACTGGCGACTCCCGGAGGTCTGGGTGGAGGTGCCCGACCGGGGCTCTCCCAGTCGGCCGCGCGGCCTTCGTCCCGGACTGCGGGTTTACCTGCTCGATGAGGACGGGTATCGGGAATCGGAGGAGAGCCGGGCGTTTCCGGGCTGGACGGCGGCGGAGATCCACCGGGCGCTGAACGAGACGAGGATGTCGGAGGCGACCGAGTCGGACCTCTGGCGGGTGGGGCGGGCGCTCGGCGACCGGGAGGGAACGGCCGCGGAGGACGATCGCCTGGCGCTGCGCCTGACGCGGATGGGCCGCACCCGGGCGTTCGCCGAAGGGCACACCGAGGGGATGGAGGAGGGCCACGCGAAGGCGCTGGCGAACACCGCTCTCTCCATCCTGCGGCGTCGCGGGGTCGAGGTTTCGGCGGAACGGGTTCCGGCCGCCGTTCGCGGCGCGTCCGCCGACGCCGTCGTGGCGGCGGCGCTCGCCGCCCGCGACGAGGCGGACTTCCTCGCTCGGTTGCCCGGATCCGCGTAGCGTTGCGCCGTGCGCTGGCCTGCAGCCAGCGCGTGCCGGCTAAAGCCGGCGTTCCCAGCCGGTGGCGCCACGGGGGCCTGGATGGGGTTGAGCCGTGGGGGGGGGGGGGGGGGGGGGGGGGGGGGGGGGGGGGGGGGGGGG
>JAPPGX010000016.1 GCA_028877265.1 Acidobacteriota bacterium | reverse complement strand
TCCAGCCGGTCGGGTTGTCGGTGGAATCGAGGTCGTCCACCCAGAACTCCTGGGGGAGTGCGTGCAGCAGTTCGTACGGAGGGCGGAGCCACGCGGTGCCGCCGTCTCTCGGCACCGCCGCCATCACGGCCCGGTAGACATCGGACTCGGCGATGCGGTGCTCCGGCGTCAGGATCGAGATCGCGCCGGAAGAGTTGATGCTGCGGCGCGTCCGGCTGCCTACCGAGACGAAGGCCGAGCCGACCTCGACGCCCGCAGTCTGTTCGACTTCCTCGACCGCCTGGCGCACGGCCTCCGTGACCCCTCCCAGCCGTACGACCTCGCCGTGCTGGACCGAGTTCCGCGACTCGGCCTGCCCGACCGCGAGCACTTCGAGCTCCATGCCCTCTTCCGTTGCGGAGGGAGCCTCGGGCGCGCGGGCGAGCACGGTGCGCACCTGATCGGATCCGATGTCGATGCCGCAGAGCAGCTCCGCCGGCCTCGTCATTGCGTCGGTCCTCCCACCGAGGGGGCAGGCGCCTCCTCGAGGACCGCCGCCGGCTCGGCGCGGACGAGAAACCGGTCCGGGACCCGGGCGTCGACCTGCGAGAGCCCCGGCCAGCGTTCGACCAGATCCGGCAGGAGTCCGGCGACGCGCTCGAGGCCTTCCAGGAAGCCCCGTTCGCGCAGCAGGATCGGGAGCGCCGGGGACCTCAGGTTCACCTGCACCCGGTAGGGGCCGCCGCTCACGTCCACCTCGGAAACGAGCCGGTCCAGGTCGGGCCGGCGGGCCAGCGCCGCCGCCAGCCGGCCGGCGAGCGCCGCGCGCCGTTCGAAGTCGGCCTGGCTGCGGTCGGCGCCCCGGACGAGGACCAGATCCACCGCGCCGGCCAACGCGAAATCGGCGGCGCTGGCCGGTCCGAGGACGGTTCCGTCGCCCGCCAGCGCAGCCGGGGGCTCCCAGTCGAGGACCGCCACGGCCCGCTTTTCCTCGATGTCCACCAGGATGCCGCCGGGCAGCAACCGCTCCACCAGGACACGCTCGGGGATTCCCGTCGCCAGGAGTTCCTCGCGGATGGCGGCCGCATCGACCCACAACCCCGCGGGGCCGGGGATCCCGGACCCGTCCAGGTGAACCGCTCCGCGGATCCGCACGTCCACCGGGCCGGCGTCGGGCGCCGCAACGGCGGTGCCGGCGGCGGTCAGGCGCCCGACCACCACTCCGGCGGCCAGGGCGAGGCCCACGGACCCGACCGCGATGCGGGCCACCAGCCGCGGCAGCGGGGTCCTGGGCGCCGGCGGCGCCACCAGCCGCGGTTCCCGGTTCGCCGTCCGGCGCCGGGCCTCCTGGTCGGCGTGCGGCGGGAGTTCGATGGGCATCGAATCGCTCCGGCCTTGCCTCCGCCGGTCACGCCACCCTTTCACGGAGCACCTCCTGCAGCAGGTCGGGTAGCTGGGTGATGCTTCCCGCGCCGAGCGTCAGAACCACATCTCCGGCCCGAAGTTCGGGAGCCAGCCGGCTCGCCACCTCAGCGAGGGGGCCCAGGAAACGGACGTCGGGATGTCCCGCGCCCCGGATTCCCCGGGCAAGCTCTTCGCCGTCCACTCCCGGGATGGGCTGCTCGCCCGCCGGGTAGATGTCCGTGACCGCGACGACGTCCGCGCCGCCGAAGGCCCGGCAGAACTCCTCGAGCAGGTCCCGCACCCGGCTGTAGCGGTGCGGCTGGAACACCGCGACCGTGCGGGCGCCGAACGCCGCCCGCGCCGCCTCGAGCGTCGCCCTGATCTCGCTCGGGTGGTGGGCGTAGTCGTCCACGATCCGCACCCCGCCCACCGTGCCGCGCATCTGGAACCGGCGTTCGACCCCGGTGAAGGCCTCCAGGCCCTTGCGGATCGCCGGGGTTCCGAGGCCCAGTTCGAGTCCAACGGCGGCGGCCGCCAGGCTGTTCAGGACGGCGGTGCGGCCGGGCTGCTTCAGGTGGACGGCGCCGGCCAGGCCGCCCCGGATCCGCAGCTCGTAACGGGTCCCGTCCTCGGAGATGGAGATCCCTTCGGCCGAGATCTCGGCATCGGGCGAGAGCCCGTAGGTGATGACCCGCCGGCGAACGCGCGGCAGCAGCGAACGCACGTTGTCGCAGTCGGTGCAGACGATCGCTCCCCCGTAGAACGGGGTCATGTTGATGAAACGAAGGAAGGAATCGAGGAGGTCCTCCATCCCGTCATAGGCGTCGAGATGCTCGCGGTCGATTCCCGTGACCACCGCCAGCACCGGCAGCAGCCGCAGGAAGGTGCGGTCGGACTCGTCGGCCTCCGCCACCAGGATCTCGGACTTCCCGACGCGCGCTCCGCCCCCGATCGTCGCCACCCGGCCCCCGATCACCGTGGTCGGATCGAGGCCCGCGTGGTCGAGCAGCACGGAGGTCATCGAGGTCGTCGTGGTCTTGCCGTGCGAACCCGCCACCGCCACTGCAAACTTCATCCGCATCAGCTCGGCGAGCATTTCGGCGCGCGGAATGATGGGGAGCTGCCGCTCCCGCGCCGCTGTCACCTCGGGGTTGTCGGCCGGAACCGCCGACGAGACGACCACCACATCGGCGTTATCGACCTGGTCGGCGGCGTGCCCCTCGAACACGATCGCACCGAGTTCGGCCAGCCGCCGAACGCTCGCCCCGAGCCGGAGGTCGGAGCCGCTGACCGGGTACCCGAGATTGAGCAGCACTTCGGCGATGCCGCTCATCCCGACTCCGCCGATGCCCACGAAATGGACGCGGGTCCGCTTGGAGAACAGGAGGCCGCTACCCACCCCGGCGGGAGAGAGCCGCGGCGCCCGGCCGTTCATGCCGGACCTCCCGCGAGGTCGTGAAGCCGGGCGGCGAGCCGCTCCGCCGGGCGGTCACGGACGAGCCGGCGGGCCGCGCCGGCCATGTCCTCCCGCCGGGACGGGTCGTCCAGCAGGGAGAAGAGCGCGCTGGCGAACTCCGCACCCGAGGCGCCCTCGTCCATGCTGAGCGCCGCCCCCGCCGCGGCGAGCGCAGCGGCGTTCTGCCGCTGGTGACCACCCGCGACCGGCGCCGGCACCAGGATCGCCGGCCGGCCGGCGGCCGCGAGTTCAGCGCAGGTGATGGCCCCCGCCCGGCCCACCACCAGGTCCGCGGCCGCCATCGCCCGGGGCATGTCGTCGAGATACGCCACGACATCCGCGCCGAGCCCCGCATCGCGATACACCTTGCGGACCCGCGCTTCCTCGGCGGGACCCGTCTGATGGGTGATCCGCAACCGGCCGCCCCATGCGCGAAGCTCCGGCAGCGCGGCCGTCACCAGGCGGTTCAGCCGCGAAGCTCCCTGGCTGCCGCCGGTGACGAGCACGGACACGGTCCCGTTGTTCCCGGGGGCCGGCGCCAGCCCGAGGAACTCCCGGCGGACGGGGACTCCGGAGAGCAGCGCCCGGCGCCGGAAGTGCCGCCGGGTGCCCTCCCAGGCGACGGCGACCTCGGTGGCGAAGGGAGCGCTCCACCGGGTCGCGAATCCGGGCTCCGCATTGGGCTCCAGGATCAGCGACGGGATGCCGAGGAGCCGGGCGGCGAACACCGCCACCCCGGAGACCGAGCCGCCGGTTCCGAACACCACTTCGGGACGGAACTCCCTCAGGAGCCGGCGCATCTGGCGGAGCGAGCGGAGGAGCCGGACCGACGTGCGCGGCAGGACGAGGGGCGACCGGCCGCGGATGGGCGGCACCTCCACGAGTTCGAGTGCGAACCCGTGCTGCGGCACGAGGCGCCCTTCGAGCCCGGCCGCCGTGCCCACGAACCGGACTTCGGCGGGTCCCCGCTCGGCAAAGGCGCGGGCCACCGCGAGACCCGGGTAGATGTGCCCGCCACTACCGGCGGCCGCAACCAGCAATCGGCTCACGGAACCCTCTGGGAGACCGACAGCACCAGCCCCGCCGCCAGCAGGGTGGTGATGAGCGAGGAGCCCCCGGCGGAGATGAACGGGAGCGGCAGCCCGGTGGTCGGCAGGATCGCGGTCGCGACGCTGAAGTGCAGGAAAGCCTGGAGCGCGATGGTCAGCGTGGCCCCCGCCCCGAGGAGCATGCCGAAACGGTCGGGCGCCCGGCTCGAGACGAGGAGGCCGCGGACCGTGAACAGGAGGAAGAAGACCACTACCAGCCCCGCCCCGATGAAGCCCAGTTCCTCGCCGACCACCGAGAAGACGAAGTCGGAGTGAGGCTCGGGAAGGTAGAGCAACTTCTGGCGGCTGGCCGCGAAGCCGACTCCGGTGACGCCTCCGCTCCCGAGCGCGATGAGCGACTGGCTCAACTGGAAACCGTCGCCCAGCGGATCGCCGAAGGGATCGAGGAAGGTGAGGATGCGGGCAATCCGGTAGTCCGCGGCCAGCACCCCGGCCGCAAACAGCGGAACCCCCACCGCGGCCAGGCCCGCCAGGTGCTTGAGGCGCGCCCCACCCAGGAAGATCACCGAAGCGCCGACCAGGGCCAGCAGGGTTGCGGTTCCGAGGTCGGGTTGAAGGTAGATGAGCCCGGCGAGGAACCCCGTAGCGACAAGCGGCAACAGCAGGGTGCGGAAGGAATCGGCGCTCCGGACGGCCAGCAGATGGGCAAGCGCCACCACGAGCCCGAGCCTCGCCGGCTCGGAGGGTTGCAGGGTGAACCCGGCGAGCTGTACCCAGCGATGCACCCCGTTGATGGCGGGCGAGAGCAGGGCCGCGAAGAGCGAGACGATGACCGCCCCGTACAGCGCCCACACCACGGCCGGCCGGTTCAGCCGCCGGTAGTCCGACCGGGCCAGGGCGATCATCGCGAAACAGCCGAGCGCCGCCCACACGGCCTGGCGCCCCAGGAAGTACGACGGACTGCGGTCGCTGGCGTCCGCCACGATGGCCGACGCGCTGTAGAGCATGACCAGCCCGAAGACGAGCAGCGCGAGCGTCAGGAGGAACAGGGGCCGGTCGGGGGCCATGCGCCGCGCCATTACGGCCCACCTCCTGCGGCTTCCTGCAGGCGCTCGACCGCTGCGCAGAACGTCCTTCCCCGATCACCGTAGTTCTCGAACAGGTCGAAGCTGGAACAACCAGGAGAGAGCAGGACGATCCCGCCCGGACGCGAACGCGAGAGAGCGCGCTCCATCGCCTGTTCAAGGGTGTCGCTGACTTCCACCGGAACACTCGGGATCTCGGCGGCGATGCGCTCCTTCGTCCGCCCGATGGCCTGAATCCCTTCCACCGCGCCGAGCGATCCCTCCAGATCGGCGAACCGGCCGCCCTTGAGGATTCCGCCCAGGATGAGCTGGATTCCCCCGCTCGCCTCCGGGCCAAGCGCGTCGAGCGCCGCCCGGGTCGCCTGCAGGTTCGTGGCCCGCGAGTCGTTGACGAACCGGACGCCGGCGACGGACCCGGCGTCCTCGAGTGCATGCGGGAGGCCGGAGAAGCCGGCCGCCGCCGCTTCCAGCGCGTCCCGGCCCACCCCGAGCAGGCTGCCGGCGGCCGCCGCGGCGGTGAGGTTCCTCTGCTGATGCCGGCCCGGAAGACGGAGGGCAACGAGGCTCGCGAGAACGCGGGTGGCCGCCCGGTCGCGCCGCACGATCCGCCCGGCGTCGAGGAGCACCTCCGGATCGTGCGCGCCGGCAGGCCCGCCGAACGGCAGCAGGCTGGCGCCGCTGCCGCTGGCGCCGCTCGTCGCGAGACCGGAAGCCACTGCATCATCCCCGTCGAAGACGACCCAGTCGGAAGCCGTCTGGTTCTCGAAGAGACGGGCCTTGGACCGGCGGTAGTCCGCGAGGTCCGGATGCCAGTCGAGATGGTCCTGGCCCACCTCCAGCATGACCGCGATGCGCGCCCGGAAGCGGGCGATGGTCGCCAGCTGGAAACTTGAGGTCTCGACCACCGCGACCTCGCCGGGACCGAACGATCCGGCGAGCGCGGTAAGCGGTTCCCCCAGGTTCCCGCAGGCCCGGGCCGGCGTACCCTGGACGCGCAGGGCGTCCGCGAGCAGCGTCACCACCGTGGACTTGCCCTTGGTGCCGGTCACCGCCACCAGCCGGTCCGCGGGTTCCCCGAGCGCCCGGTACCCCAGCTCGAGTTCCCCCCAGACCGGAATCCGCTCTCGGCGCGCGGCTTTCAGGATGCCGGTGGCAGGCGGCACTCCCGGACTCGTCACGACGAGCGACATCCCGGCCAGCAGCGACGGAGGATGACCGCCGCAGTGAACGCGCGCCCCGAGCGCCCGCAGCGCGGAGGCCGCGGGGATCTCCGGCTCCGGGCGGGAATCCGCCACGAGCACCCGCCGGCCGCTGCGGCTGAGGTAGCGGGCCGCCGCTTGACCGCTCGCACCGGCGCCCAGCACCAGCACGTCCGGTCCCGGGATGTCTGGGAGATCCGCCATCGGTCATCGCAGCTTGAGGGTGGTGAGGGTGGCGAGCGCGCAGAGGACGGCCAGGATCCAGAAGCGGACGCTCACCTGCGTCTCCTTCCAGCCCGCGAGTTCGAAGTGATGGTGGAGCGGCGCCATCCGGAAGAGCCGGCGGCCGGTGAGCTTGAAGGTGGCGACCTGCAGGATCACCGACAGCGTCTCCATCACGAACACGCCGCCGACGATCACAAGCAGGATCTCCTGCCGGATCAGGAGCGCCTGCATCCCGATCCCCGCCCCGAGGGCGAGCGATCCCACATCGCCCATGAAGACGCGCGCGGGATGAGCGTTGAACCACAGGAACCCGAGCGCGGCCCCGGTGATCGCCGCCCCGAAGATCGTCACCTCGGAGGCGCCCGGGACGTAGAGGATGTCGAGATACGCCGAGAACTCGGCATGCCCGGACAGGTAGGTGAGCGCCGTGTACACCGCAGCCGCCACCAGCACGCAGCCCGCCGCGAGGCCGTCGAGCCCATCGGTGAGGTTGACCGCGTTCGAGGACGCGAGGAGCACCACCATGGCCGCCGGCACGAACAGCAGTCCGAGGTCGGGCTGGAATTCCTTGAAGAAGGGGAACACCACGCGGGTGGTGAACTCGCCGCCGGCGGCGTACCAGAGAAGGAAACCGCCTACCAGCAACCCGAGCAGGATCTGAACGCCGAATTTCGCGCGGGCGCTCAGGCCGATCCCGTCCGCGCGCCGCAACTTCTTCCAGTCGTCCACGAATCCCAGCGTCCCGTAGGCGGCCATGGTGAGCACGGCCACCCAGACGAGCACGTTGCCCAGGTCCGCCCAGAGCAGGGTGGAAAGGACCACGGTCCCCAGGATCAGGACCCCGCCCATGGTGGGCGTGCCGGCCTTGTGCTGGTGCGCCGGACCGTCCGCGCGGATCTGCTCTCCCACCCGAAGCCGGGAGAGGCGGGCGATCACGAAGGGACCAAGGCCGAGCGAGAGGACGATCGCGGTGGCGGCCGCCGCCGCGGTGCGGACCGAGACGTAGCGGAAGACGTTGAAGACGCTGATCTGGTCGGCGAGCGAGAAGAGCAGGTCGCCGAGCATCAGGCGTCTCCTCCGGCGGAGGGTTCTTCCCCACCGCGGACCTGCAGCCGGCGGAGCGCCGCATCGAGTCCGACCGCGCGCGAGGCCTTGAAGAGCACCAGATCGCCGGAGCGCAGGACGCCTTCCAGGAGCGCCGCCGCCTGGTCGGGACCGTCCGCGGCGAGAGTCTGCGATCCGGAAGCGGCCGCCTCGGCGAAGGTCCTTCCCAGGGGGCCCACCCCCACGATCAGGTCCAACGCCAGCTCGCCCGCAAGCTGCCCGCACGCGCGATGGAGCGGCTCGGCGTCCTCGCCGAGTTCCCGCATGTCCCCCACGACCACGATCCGCCGCGCGGCGGGGAGGGCTGCGAACTCCGACAGCACGGCGCGCAGCGCGCGGGGACTGGAGTTGTACGTCTCGTCGAGCGCCACCGCGCCGCCACGAAGCCGCACCTTCGTTCCCCGGCCCGGCAGCGGGGTGAGGTCCGCCACCCCCCGGGCCGCATGCTCGATCGGCACGTCGAGGACCGCGGCCGCGGCCAGTCCGGCGAGGACGTTGCCCGCATTGTGACGGCCGGCGAGACCGCACGAAACCGACACGGCGGGTCCGCCGAAGGCGCTGACCTCGAAGACGAGGCCGGACGGACGCGCGGCGTAGCCCGAGCCCCGCACGTCGACGCCCTCGGCGAAGCCGTAGGTGACGTGCCGTCCGCAAAAGCGGCCGGCCTGGGCCCGGACGAGTTCGTCGTCGGCGTTCACGACCGCGGTCGCTCCGGCGGGGAGCGCCTCGAAGAGCTCCCCCTTGGCGGCGGCGATGGCGCCGAGCGATCCGAAGTACTCGAGATGCGCCTCCGCGATGGTCGTCAGGACGCCGCAGTCGGGCACCGCGATTTCGGTGAGCGTCCGGATCTCCCCCGGAGCGGACATCCCCAGTTCGACGACGCCCACTTCCTCGTCCTCCCGGGCGAGCAGCGAGAGCGGAAGCCCCCACTGGTTGTTCAGGTTCCCGCGGGACCGGAAGACGGAGCGCTCCGCCCCAATCGCGGCCGCCGCCGCCTCCTTGGTGGTCGTCTTGCCGAGACTTCCGGTGATCGCAACGATCCGGGCGCCACTCTCGAGCCGCTGCTCGCGGGCGAGGGCCCCGAGCGACTCGGTCGGGTCGGGTACCCGGATCAGGAACCCTCCGGGGGCTTCTTCCCGACGGTCGTAGCCGCGCTCGACCACCACGCCGGCCGCTCCCGCGCGGAAGGCGTCCGGAACGAACGCGTGGCCGTCGAATCTCGGCCCCCGGATCGCGAAGAACAGATCTCCGGGAGCGAGGGTCCGCGAATCGATCGAGACTCCGGTGAACATCCCGGCCGGGCCTTCCAGGGCGCCCCCCATGGTCCGGGCCGCCGCTTCGCCGTGAAGTCTCATGAGAGGGAGACCTCCAGCGCGCCGGCCACCACCTGCCGGTCATCGAAGGGAATCCGGTTGTCCCCGAGCTGCTGGTGGGTCTCGTGCCCCTTGCCCGCCACCAGCACGAGGTCGCGCGGTGCGGCCGCGGCCACCGCCTCCGCGATGGCGCGCCGGCGGTCCGGTTCCGTCAGGACCTCGGCGCCGAACGCCGGGTTCTCGGCGCCCACGCGGATCTCGGCGATGATCGCGCCGGGCTCTTCCCCGCGGGGGTTGTCGGAGGTCACGATGACCCGGTCGGCGAGCCGGGCGGCGGCGTCTCCCATGAGCGGCCGGTTGCCCCGGTCGCGTTCGCCGCCGCAACCGAAGACGACGTGCAGCCGGCCCTCGCCCACGAGGCAGCGGGCGGCCGCGAGGGCGCGGGCCAGCGCGTCCGGCGTGTGCGCGTAGTCCACGAGCACCGCCGGTTTCCGGCCCCGTCGGCTTCCCCGCCGCGCCCCGATCCGCTCCATCCGGCCCGGAGGCGGCGCGGCCTCCGAGAGGACCTCGGCCGCCCGGGCTCCGTCGAACCCGAGCGCGGTGAGCGCTCCCCACGCGGCCGCCAGGTTCAGGGCGCTGAAGTGCCCGAGCATCGGGCTCGAGATCTCGCCGGGCCCCATCGGGCCGTCCAGCGAGACGCGCGTCCCGTCCAGGTCGGAGCGGATGGCCGCGAGCCGGATCGCGGCCCCGGGGTCGGACCCGAAACCTACGATCCTCACGTCGGGACGCAGTTCCTGCAGTTCACCGGCGAGCCGCACCCCGAAGGGGTCGTCCCACCCGATGACGGCGGTGCCGCCCGGGCGGAGCAGATCCGTGAACAGCTCCCGCTTCGCGCGGAAGTAGGAATCGAACTCGCCGTGGAAATCGAGGTGGTCGCGGGTGAGGTTGGTGAAGACCGCTACCTCGAAGGCCGTCCCTCCGAGCCGTCCCTGCCGGAGGCCGTGCGAGGAGCACTCGACCGCGCCGAAGCGGCACCCCGCGGCGAGCGCGACGGCCAGCAGGGCCTGGAACTCCGGGGCCTCCCGGGTGGTGAGGCCCGCCGCGGCGGGTTCGAGGAGGCGGCCGCCGGCGTGCGCCCGGTGCGCCACCGTCCCGCAGTAGAGGCCTCCGGAGGTCTCCCGCTGGAAGAACGCGTCGAGCAGCCAGGCGACGGTGGTCTTCCCGTTGGTCCCGGTCACTCCGACGAGCCGCATCGCGTCCGAGGGGCGGCCGTGGAAGGCGGCCGCCACCGGTCCGGCGGCGCGGCGGGCATCGCGTACCCGCGCAAACGGGATCCCCGGATCGGGCGGCGTCGTTTCGACCAGCGCGGCCGCGGCCCCGGCGGCGGCCGCGGCCGGCACGAAGTCGTGGCCGTCGAAACGCTCACCGGGCACCGCAATGAACAGGCTCCCGGGCTCGACGGCTCGCGAATCGCAGGTGACGCCCCGGATCCGGAGGTCGCCGGCGCCCGCCGGCAGGTCCGCTTCCAGGCCTTCGAGAAGGTCTCGAAGCCGGCGGGGGGGCATGCCGGTGGCGTTCATCGCGGTCGGCTCTCGTCGTTCTCCAGGGACGGTTCCCGGGGGGCCGGGGTTCCCGTCTCAGGATCGGCCCCGGCGGGGCCGCCCTCCGGGGATCCGGGGGTAGCCGGCGGAGGGGATTCCGGGATCGCGGACCGGACCGGCCGCTCGTGGAGCCCGGAGGGCGTTGCCGCGGCTTCGGCGATCAGGGTCGTCTCGGAAGTTGTCGGATCGGAGGCCTCCGCCATCCTCACCCGCGCGGCAACGAGGTCGCGCGCCGAAGTCTCGGATCCCGCCGCGGCCTTCGAACTCCACATGGCTGACGCGGCCCGGCTGCGCCCCTTGCGGGCAAGCTGACGGACCCGCGGGCCGGAACTGACCAGTCGCTCCGTTCCCCAACCGGTCCGCCGGTCCCGCCAGAGCACCCGGTCGGCGATCCTTCCGAAGACGGCCGCGGCGCCCGTCCCGCTGTGATTGGGCCTTTGGACGTCGAGGATCACGACTCCAGTGAAGAGCGGATTGCGGGCGGGCGCAAAGCCGGCGAAGGAGGCGGTGTAGTCGGTGTCCGAGTAGCCGCCCGCTTCCGCCTTCTGGGCGGTCCCCGTCTTCCCCGCGACCGAGAACCCCGCCACGGCGGCATTGCTGCCCGTTCCCTCCTGGACGGCGCTGGCGAGCAGTTGACTCACCCTGGCCGCCGTCATCGGACTGATGACCTGGAGGCCGTCTTCCGGCGGTTGGACCTCCCCGCCGATCCTCCGGATGAGGCGGAGGGGCCGGCGGACTCCCCCCGTCGCGACGGCGTTCACCCCCTGGACGAGCTGGACCGGGGTGACCGCGATGCCGTGCCCGAAGGAAACGGTCGCTAGTCGGATCGGCCGCCAGAGGCCTCTCCCGGGGACGATGCCGCGACTCTCCGCGCCGAGGGGCAGACCGGTGGGCTCGCCGAAACCGAACGCGGCCAGATACGCGTGCAGGGTCTCCGAACCGATGCGGTCGGCGACCTGCAGCGTTCCGATGTTGGAAGACTGCTGGATGATGCCGGCGAAGGTGAGCGGCCCGAGCGGTTTCCAGTCCCGCACGATCCGTCCGCCGATGGGGTAGCTGCCGTCGAAGGTCTCGAATTCCTCTTCCTCGTCGGTCACTCCCTCCTCGAGAGCCGCCGCCGCGGTGAAGATCTTGAAGACCGATCCCGGTTCGTAGGGATCCGTGATGCTTCGGTTGGCGAGCGTCGCCAGCGGGAACTCGCCGGCCCGGTTGGGATCGAAGGAGGGCGCACTGGCCATGGCCAGCACCTCGCCGGTCCGGGGCTCGACGAGAATCACGGCCCCCGACGCCGCGGGGATCTCGGTGAGGGCGCGGGCGAGTTCCTCTTCGGCGACCGCCTGCAGGTAGGCATCGATGGTCAACTCGATGTCGGCCCCCGGCCGCGATTCCCGGACGACCCGGCTTCCCCGTCCGGTGCGCCGGCCGTCGGTCCAGACGGTGCGCCGTCCGGGTTCTCCGCGCAGGACCTGGTCACGGGCGAATTCGATGCCGCCCAGCCCATCGCCGTCGGCCCCGACAAAGCCCAGAACGTGGGCGGCGAGTTCCCCGCCGGGGTAGAAGCGTCCGAACTCCTCGATGGTCCCGACGGGGAACCCGGTCTCGCGGGCGCACGTGACCTGCTCCGCCGCCGCCTTGCGCTTGAGCCAGGAGAAACGCGACTCGCGCCGCAGCCGACGTTCCACGAGCGCCACGGGCACTTCCAGACATTCGGCCAGGCGCTCCGCCGCGGCCGGAATCGTGGCCGCGGAGTAGTCGGGGGGAACCACGTACACCGAGTCCACCGCGACGGTGAGGGCCAGCGGCCGTCCGTTCCGGTCGTAGATTCTCCCCCGGAACGGCGGAATGGTGAGTTCGTGGCGGTGCTGACGGTCGGCCCGGCGCACCATGGTCTCGTGGTCGAGGACCTGGATCTGGACCAGTTGACCGAGGATCAGAGCCCCCCACACCCCGATCAGGACCACTCCCACCATCACCCGCCGGCGGAGTCCCGCCCTCCCGCCGTCCTCCGGTGATCCGGCGCCGTCCGGCGCCCGCTGCGGTTCGGGCGCCGCGGCCGGCGCCGGTTCGCGGCGGCGCTTCGGTCTGGGCGACGACTCCTGACCGGCCGTCCGGAGCAGCGGCGCCGGCAGATCGGGGAAGAGGCTGTTGGGGGGAGGCTTCCAACCGCCCGGGCTCTTTCGCGGAGGGCTCATCGCGCCTCAGGACTCCCGGGATCCGGACCGCCATCCGCCGGAGCGTCGGGGGATTCGAGGATCACCCGCTCCCCTGCGGGCTCCAGTCCATAGGTTTCGCGGGCGATCCTCTCAACGGAGCTCGGGTTGGTGAGCTCGCTCAACTCGAGCTGATAGCGCTCGATGTCCTTTTGGAGCTGGTCCCGCTCCAGGCGGAGTTCCTCGACGCGGTAACCGAGCCGAATCGCCTCGAGGTACGGCCAGGTAGCGGCAACCGCCGCCGTCAGCGCAAAGATTCCGATGACGAGATACAGGAGGAGCTGCGCGTACCGCTTGCGGTCGAGTTTCCGGTGCAGCCAATGGTTGTCCGGACGGTAGGTGACTTCGAAGTGTTCCGGAGTCATCGGGGGGACTCCTCCTGGGCGGCCGGTTCGGACTCGCCCGCCTCCCGGCGGCGCAGAATCCGCAGGCAGGCGCTCCGGGACCGGCGGTTGGCGCTCAACTCGTCCTCGTCCGCACGAATGGGCCGCCGCGTTCCCAGCTCGAATTCGGACCGGGCCGCGAGCCGGCGGAAGGCGTGCTTGACCGGACGGTCTTCCCCGGAGTGGTAGGAGATAACCGCCAGGACGCCTTCCTTCCGAAGCCGCGCGGGCGCCGCGTGGAGCGCGGCTGCAAGTGCCTGAGGCTCGCGATTCACCGCGGAGCGCACCGCGAGAAAGGTCCGGGTAGCGGGATCGATCCGTCCCCGGCGCGGTCCGACGGCGGCGATCACCGCGGCGCGCAGGTCTCGGGTGGTGCGCAGCGGCCGGCGGGCGGCGATCCGCCGGGCGATGGCGCGGGACCGCCGTTCGCCGATCCCGAAGAGCAGATCGGCGATCTCCCGCTCGTCGAGCCGGTCGAGCAGTTCGGCCGCCGTCTCCCCCGAGCCGGGGTCGTAGCGCATGTCCAGCGGGCCGTCGTGGCGGAGGGCGAAGCCGCGTTCCGGCGTCTCGAGCTGCGGGCTGGAGAGGCCGAGGTCGAGGAGGATGCCGTCCACCTCGTCCCAACCCACCTCGTCGAGGGCCGACCCGAGTTCGGCAAAATCGGCCGCCAGGAAGCGGAAGCGAGGCTCCCGGGCGGCGAGCGCCGCCGCGGCGGGCACCGCGTCCGGGTCCTTGTCCAGACCGAGCACGAGGGCCCCGGGATCGGCCTCCAGGATGGCTTCCGAGTGCCCGCCGCGCCCGAACGTGCCGTCGAGGTACCGCCCGCCGGAGCGGGGAGCCAGCCAGCGCAGGACCGTGTCCCGCAGGACCGGCTGGTGGAGGGGCGGCTCCGGGGCCGGCGTCGCGGCCATCTCAGGGTGGGTCCAGGAGGAGAGACGGATCCGCAGGGATGACAGGGGGATGCGAGCCGCCGCCGGACGCGCGCTTCGGACCGCTGGGAGGAACATGATCGGCTTCCAGATCAGCCTCCCTTCGAAAACGCGTACGACAGGTCTTCGTCGGTGATGGGTTCGTCTTCGATCTGCGAGAACAGCGTCGCGTGATTCCACACTTCGAGACAGTGCTCCAGTCCAAGGACATCAACCTTGCCGACGAGGTTTGCGGCCGTTCGAAGGTTCTGGGGCAGCAGGAGCCGGTTCTGGGCATCCAGTTCCGCCTGTTGTCCGTAGGCATTCGTGGCGCGCGAGAACCGCCGGCGCGTGGGATGCAGGGCCCCCAGACCGTGCACGCGGGACTCGATGTCCTCCCAGACCTTGATCGGGTAGATGGAGGCCGACCCACCGTCGAGGCTGGTGATGAAAACCTGGGTGCCGAACTGCTTCAGCGCGTCGAGGAAGGCGGCCGGAACCTTGAGCCTCCCCTTGGCGTCCACGGTGGCGGGGTGATTGCCGCGAAACACGGGGTCTGAGGGGGCTTGGAGGCGGTTTTGGGCCCGCTCTGCCCACTCCGAGACCTAAAGCTCGATCGGATCGGTGAATGAGAAGGCGGGGTTTCCTAATCTTGCCACTTCCACCCACAAATTGCCACCAGAGAAACTGCGCCCGCCACCCCCGCCCACGAAGCGCCGTCCCGGAGCGCCGGCCTCTGGCCGGCATCCGGTGCGCGCAGCGCAGCGGAAACGCACCCCACTCCTCGCGGAAGTAGCTCCGCCGCCCCTCAGCCCACGTTGAACCGGATCAGCAGAACGTCCCCGTCCTGCACCGGATAGTCCTTCCCCTCCAGCCGCAGCGCCCCCTGCTTCCGCGCCGCATCCCAGGACCCGAACTCCACCAGGGCGTCGTAGGAGACCACCTCCGCCCGGATGAAACCCCGCTCCATGTCGGAGTGGATCCCGCCGGCGACCTCCTGGGCGCGGGTGTTCCGGCGGAACAACCAGGCGCGGGCCTCGTTCTCGGCGGCCGTGTAGAAGGTGGCGTGGTCCATCAGTTCGAAAATGGCCCGGATGATCCGCTTCGCCGCCCCCGCCTCGACCCCGAGGTCACGCCGGAACTCCGCCGCATCTTCCTCGGGTAGCTCTGCAATCTCCGCCTCGATCCGCGCGGAAATGGTCGCGAGCCGCGTCTCCGGACGGCGTGACAGTTCTTCGAGGCCCGGCCAGCTTTCCGGACCCCGGCCCGCCTCGTCCTCCCCGGCGTTGAGAACCACGAGGTGCGGCTTCGCGCTCATCAGCCCGTAACCGACGAGACGTTTCCGGTCTTCGATGCTCAGGGCTTCGCGCAGCGGCACCTCCCGCTCCACCTCCCGCCGCGCCCGGTCCAGCAGGTCGCGCTCGCCCCGGACGGGTTCGGGATTGCCGCGCGCCCGGTCGTAGTCGAGTCGCTTGATGCGTTTCTCCAGAACCGCAAGATCGGTGAGCAGCAACTCCAGCTCCAGATTCGAGGCATCCCGCCCCGGATCCACCGAATCGAACGGCGATGGAACGGTCGGATCCTCAAAGGCCCGCGCGACATGGACGATGGCGTCCACGTCCCGGAGCGCCGCCAGGTTCTCGGTCTGGCCCCGCGCGCCCCGCCGGAGAGCCGGGACGAGCACCACTTCGATGGTGGCGTGAGTGAGCTTCCTGGATTTGTGGAGCCGCCCGACGATGTCGAGCCGCTGGTCGGGGACCGCCAACACCCCCCGCCGGGCGCCTGCCGCGTAGCCCGCCTGGGCCACCCGGGTCAGGAGCGAAAAGAGGGTCTTCTTGCCGGAGGCGGCGAAGCCGACGATTCCGGCGCGCACGAGGGGTACATCCTAGTCAGCCGGGCGGAAGTGCTGCCTGCGGCGCGGAGCGCCGCGCGTGCCGGTCTGAAGACCGGCGGTCCCGGGCCTACAAGTCCAGCGCGGCCGGATCGGGGGCGCCGTCGCGGATCAGGAGGCGGCGTTCGGCCGGGTCCTTGCCCATCAGGGTGACGATGAAGTTGTCCGCCGCGGGGCGGTCGGGGATCTCGACCCGAAGCAGGCTGCGGGTCTCGGGGTTCAGGGTCGTGTCCCAGAGCACCTTGGGCTGCATCTCGCCGAGCCCCTTGAAGCGGGTGATCGTCGGGGACTTCCCGCCGGCCGATCGGCTCAGGATGGCTTCCTTGTCGGCTTCGTCCCGCGCCCAGTGCGACTTGCCCCCCAGGTCGACCCGGTAGAGCGGCGGCTGCGCGACGAAGACCCGGCCCGCTTCCAGCAGCTTCCACATGAACTTGACGAAGTAGGCGAGCAGCAGGGTGGTGATGTGGTGGCCGTCGGCATCGGCGTCCGCGAGCAGCACCACCCTCCGGTAGCGGAGCTTCTCCGGATCGCAGTCGTCGCCGGTGCCGCAGCCGAGCGCCAGCGCGATGTCCCGGAGCTCCGCGTTTTCGGCCACCTTGGCGCGGGTGGCCTGCGCCGCGTTCAGGATCTTGCCCCGCAGCGGAAGCACCGCCTGGCGCATCCTGTCCCGTCCCTGTTTCGCGGACCCGCCCGCCGAGTCCCCCTCCACGATGAAGATCTCGGTCTCGTCGGCGTTCCGCGAGGCGCAGTCGCTGAGCTTGCCCGGCAACACGCTGCGGGTCCTGGTCTCGCTCTTCCGGGAGACCGCCGCCGAGGCGGCGCGGGACGCCTCGCGGGCCCGGGCGGCCAGCACCACCCGGTTCGCGATGCGCTCCGCCGCGGTCGGTGACTGGTTCAGCCAGCGCTCGAGTTCGATCCGGACCGCGGTGTCCACCGGCGCCCGCACTTCCGGGTTGTTGAGCCGGTCCTTCGTCTGTCCCTGGAACTGCGGGTTCTCGAGGAACACGCTCAGGATCGCGAGCACACCCTCGCGGATGTCTTCCGCGGCGATGGTCACGCCCCGCGGGATCAGCGAATGGGTTTCGAGGTAGTTCCGGACCGCTTTGGCAAGCCCGTCGCGAAGGCCCGTCTCATGCGACCCCCCGGATCCGGTCGGGATCCCGTTGACGTAGCTGCGGAACTCCTCGCGCGGCGCCTCGGTCCAGCCGAGCACCATTTCGAGGCGGCCATCGCCGTTCAGGGGATCGCGCGAGAGCTCGAAGGCGGCCTCGTGAGCCAGGGTCAGCTTCCGGTCCCCGATCACCGCGTCGAAGTAGTCCGGCAGGCCGCGTGCCTGCCTCCACTCCCGCTGTTTTCCGGACGCTTCGTCCGTGAACGTGAGTTGAAGACCCTTGTGCAGGTAGCTGGTCTCGATCATCCGCGTGGCGATCCGCTCCGCATCCAGTTTCGGCTCCGGGAAGATCTGCGGGTCGGGCGTGAAGGTGATCTCGGTGCCGTTCCCCTTCCCCGACCCGGTCTCCTTCATCTTGCCGAGCGGTTTTCCGCGCCGGAAACGCATCTCCCACTGCCGCCGGTTCCGCCGGACCCGGGCCGTCAACGAGGCGCTCAGGGCGTTCACCACCGACGCCCCGACGCCGTGCAGCCCGCCGGAGGCGTGGTAGGCGCCCCGGTCGAACTTCCCGCCGGCATGCAGCGTCGTGAGGATCACCTCCAGCGCCGGCTTGCCCGACGGCTTGTGAATGTCCACGGGAATCCCGCGGCCGTTGTCCATCACCGCGACCGATCCGTCGGCCTTCAGGGTCACGTCGATCCGCGAGGCATGCCCGTTCATGGCCTCGTCCACGCTGTTGTCGAGGATTTCCCAGACCAGGTGGTGGAGTCCATCGGCGTCGGTTCCCCCGATGTACATGGCTGGGCGCTTCCGCACCGGCGCCAGGCCCTCGAGGACGGTGATGTCGCGGGCGGTGTATCTCTGCCCGTTGCTCACGGCGGTCCCTTCAGCGGCTGGGGCAGGGCGATCTCGGTCTTGACCCTCTCGAAGCCCGCCTTGTTCACCAGTTGCCCCCGGCGGCCGCGGGCGCCCACCTTGAATCGGTCGCCCCGGGCGATCAGCCGCGTTCCCCCACCGCGCGTCTCAACCACGAGCGGTTCCTTGCGCCGGGCGACCCGGAACCCGATCACCTGGTCGCCGGGCCCGAGGTTGATGGCCTTCACGCCGAGCCCGGCGCCCGACAGCACGTTGATCTCCTCGACATCGCAAAGGAGTGCCCGGCCGTCGCGGGTCGCCAGGATGAGCGTGTCCTCGCCGGTCGTGAGCACCGCCCCGATGATCTCATCGCCCTCCTTCAGCCGCGCGAAGCGGCGGCCGTTGCGTTTCGAGGGCTGGAGGAAGTCCTCGAGGCTGAACCGGAGGGCATAGCCGCTTTTTGTGAGCGCAATCGCGTGGCGCTCGGGCACCCCTCCGCCCTTGGTGGAGACCGCGCCGTCCAGACCCCGGGAATCGAGGCCGAGCAGGCTCACGATCCGTTCTCCGTCGCGCAGCGTGAACAGCTTCTGCACCGGGTCTCCGTACCCGGTCGTCGCCGATACGTCCGCCAGCCGGGCGGTGAAGGCGGTTCCCTGGGACGAGAAGAGGATGAAGGGCGCGCGGGTGCTGCCCGGCTGGAGCGCGATGACCTCGTCGCCCTCGCGGAGCCGCAGCTTGTCCAGTTCGCGAATCTCGCGCTGGCGCTTGATCCAGCCGTCGCGGGTGAGGACCAGGGTGGTGTCCTCCGCCAGGATGAAGTCCTCTGCAGCGAACTCGGCCACTTCGGCCGACTCCGCGAATTCCGTGCGGCGTTCCTGCTCGATCCAGGGGCGGTCCCGGATCTCGGCAAGCTCGTCGCGGATCAGCCCGGTGATCGCCTCCTCGCTGCCCAGCAGGCGCTTCACCTCGCGAAGCCGCTTCTTCCGCTCCTTCCCCTCCTCGAGGATGACCTGGATCTCCAGGCGCGCCAGGCGGTAGATCTTCAGCTCGAGCACCGCATCGGTCTGCTCCCGGTCGAGCGGCAGCTCGGCCATGATCTTCCCGGCCGCGTCGGCCTTGCCGCCGGAAGCCCGCACGATCTTCAGGATCCGGTCCAGCGCGTCGAAGACCCGCGCGAATCCGTCGAGGATGTGGAGCCTGCCGTCCAGCTTGCGGCGCTCGTCCTCGAGACGGCGCCGCACCACCTCGCGCCGGAAGTCCAGGAAGTCCTGAAGCACGGTGCGCAGGCCGACTCTTTCCGGGATCCCTCCCTCCGAACGGTCGAAACGAAGGCACGTCAGGTCCACGGCCACGGAGGACTGGAGCGGGGTGCGCTTGTAGAGGAAGGCCAGGATCTTGTCCTGGTCGACGTCCTTCCGGACCTCGAGCCGGATCTGGACGTCATCCGTCGAGAGATCGCTGACGTCCAGGAGCGCCGGCAGCGACCGGTCGGCCACGATCTCCCCGAGACGCTGGACGAGCTGCGCCTTGTTCACCCCGTAGGGGACCGAGGTGATGAACAGCGTGCGGATGTGGCGCCGCGTCCCACCGTCCGTGACGGTCCCGCGAACGCGAATGGATCCCTTTCCTTCCTCGTAGATCTCGGCGCGCCGCTCGGGCGGGTCGAGGATCTCGCCGCCGGTCGGGAAGTCCGGTCCCTTGACCGTCTCCGCCAACTCGCGGGAGCCGAGCGAGGGATCGTCGAGCAGCCGGATCAGCGCCTCCACGACCTCGACAAGATTGTGCGGCGGAATGCTGGTGGCCACGCCGACCGCGATCCCCGTGGATCCGTTCACGAGCAGCAGCGGCAGACGGCTGGGCAGGACGACCGGCTCGCTACGGGTCCCGTCGTAGGTCGGACGATGGGGGACGGTGTCCAGCCCGATCTCCCCGAGCACGTCCTCCGCGGCCTCCGCGAGCCGGCACTCGGTGTACCGCATGGCCGCCGCCGGGTCGCCGTCGAGCGACCCGAAGTTGCCGGCCCCCTCGATCAACGGCAAGCGGGACGCGAAGGGCTGCGCCATCCGGACCAGCGCCTCGTAGATCGCCGCGTCGCCGTGCGGGTGGTAGCCCCCCATCACATCGCCCACCACCTTGGCGCACTTGCGGAAACGGCCGTCGGCGCGCAGCCCCTGGCGCCACATGGTGGTCAGGATCCGCCGCTGCACCGGCTTGAGGCCGTCCCGCACGTCCGGCAGCGCCCGGCTGCCGATGACCGACAGGGCGTAGGTCCGGTAGCGGTCCTGGACGACCTCTCCCAGAGGGGCCGGAACTCCGTTCGTCCCGTTATCGGTCCCGAGCGGCAGGGGGCGCTTTCTGGATCGCGCCACGGGTTAACAGCCTGTGGTGGAACTGGCGCGAGCACCGAGACGCACGCTGGGCCACGCTGACAAGGCGCGCGAGGGAGGAATACCGAGTGTATTCCGACGGAAGCGCAACGATGAGCGAGCCAAAGGCGAGCGGTTCAGCGGGGATTCAGCGGGCGTCGACTGCCGCGGGAGTTTCAGCACAGGCTGTTCACGCCCGCCCGGTCGGGCGATGGGGTCGGAAGGGAGACAATGGTCGCCGTGCGCAGCAACCGGCATCAGGGCCTGGCGCTCCTCGCGCTGTCATTGGTCAGCCTGGGCGCCGCCGCCCTCCTCCGGGACCTGGCTCCGGACGTCACCCTCTGCGGCGTCAAGGCCCTCTCCGGTCTGCCCTGCCCCTTCTGCGGCGGGGTCCGCGCCACCGCGGCGCTCGGCCAGGGGTCACTGCCGGAGGCGTTCGCCTGGAATCCCGCGGTCGTCCTGCTCCACGCCGGGATGCTCGCGAGCGGGGCCGCGCTGGTCCTGGGCCGAACGCCTCCGTGGCTCACTCCGGAGCGCCAGCGGCTCGTGTTCCGCGGATTGGTCGTCATCCTGATCGCGAACTGGGTGTACCTGGTGGCCGTCGGACGCTGAGGGCCGGCGCCCCGATCAAACCCGACTCCGGCCGCACGCGACTCAAGGCACGTCTTCGACATAGACCCGTACCTTGAGCCGGGTCGCGCTCCGGGAGTCGTTCGAGCGGATGGTCAGCCAGCGTTCGAGCACGCCCCGGTAACGCCGGGTCTCCAGCGTCACCCGGAGCGTCCCCGACTCTCCCGGCGGGATGACCGTACGGTCGGTCACCGCGGCGGCGCAGGCGCACGCGGACGCGATGCGGCCGATCTCCAGGTCCCCGTTTCCGGTGTTCTTCAGCGCGAACTCCTGGACCAGCACTTCCCCGGGAGCCGCTCGACCGAAATCCCACTCACCGGGCTCGATCTCGAGCCGCGGCCCCCGCTGGACCGCGTTCCCGGACGCGGCGGAGAGCGCCCCGACGAGGATCGCGGCGACCAGGCTCACCGCGGCAAGATGTCGCTTCAACGGTTCAGTCCTCCGGATCCGGGGTCTCGACCATCTTGAGGAACGCCGCCAGCCGTTCGTTCTCGTAGCGGACGACATTCAGGAACAGGCTTTCTATCAGGTAGCTGCGGCGCTCGCCGGCGTCCATTTCGTCCACCAGGTGGCTGATCTCCCGGGTCATGGCCTCGTAAGTGTTGCGGAACTCGCTGCGCACCGAGACCTCCCGGTAGAGCGCCTCCAGGATCGCGAGCAGATCGCCGTCCAGCTCGATCTCGCGACCGCCCTGCATTCGAATGGATCGCATCATTCGTTCCCCCCTGAGCTTCCCCCGAGCGCACGCACCGCATCCGCCGCCGATCCGTAGATTGGAATGAACTCGTGGGCGCCTGTCATTCTGAGCATCCGCTCCACGCGTTCCAGGACCCCGGCAAGAGCGATCCGGCCGTGCCTCGCGGCGGCGCGCCGGTAGAGGTCCATGAGACACCCGATCGCGGCGGAATCCAGATAGTTCACCGAGGAGAGATCGAAGACCACCGCGGGCCGGTCCGCTTCGAGGTAAGGACCGACCTGATCCACGAAGGAATCGAGGGTGGCGTAGACAAGTCGTGCGACTTCGACGCGAACCACTACCGCGCCGTCGTCCGTGCGAGTGCTGACCTTCATGACATGGACCTCCGCCCGGCGGTGGAACCGGGTGGCCGGCCGGGAACGTCCCGGGCGGCGACGAGGAGGCGCTTCAACTCGGCGCGCCCCCGGTGAATGCGGCTCTTGACGGTGCCTTCGGGAACCCCGAGGCGCTCACAGATCTCCTCGTAGGGCAACTCCTGGAAGAACCGGAGCTGCACCACTTCCCGGAGCTTGGGGGAAAGGCCGTCGAGCGCTCGAAGCAGGCTGGCCCGCGCCTCGCGCTGCTCCAGCAGACGGTCCGGCCCGAGAAGCGCGCTCCCCGGCGTCCGCTCGAGGGGCGTTTCCTCCGGGAGGAGCCGCTGGCGTTCGCGGACCTTCATCCGGTAGTGGTCGATGCAGTAGTTGCGGGCCACCGAGTTGAGCCACACGGCGAAGTGTGCCCGCGGATCGAATCGGTCCAGTTGGCGGTAGACCCGGACGATGATCTCCTGGGTCAGTTCTTCGGCGTCCTGGTACCGGCCGGTAAAGCGATACGCGAGGGAGAAGAGTCGGCGCCGATGCCGGCCGATGAGGTCGGCCCACGCGGTGTCGGGGTCCAGCTCGCCGGCCCGCAAGGCCTGGATGGTCGCGATGTCCTGAGAGTTGCGAACGTCTTCCGATTCGGGTCCCTCGCTGGAACCGGGGACAACCGGGGTCGGGACGATGGGCGTGAGCTCGGTCAGAGTCTGCTCAGGTTTCCGGAACCTCGGGGCGTCCGGCCGCCACCCAGGCCGTGTACCAGAGGCTCGCGATGTCGCGCGCGGCGTCGGTCATCAACGCCCCGGTCAACCCGCCAAGTTCGTTCCACATACCGTCCATGTAGAACCGGTCGTAGCCGGCGACGCCGCGGCGCGACATGGAGTCGGTGAAGTTGATGTTGTCCACCCAGATGTGCGCCTTGAGCGGCAGGGACCGGATGAACTCGTGCGGCCGGTCGAGATACACGGCGGCCGAATCACGCACCCGCAACTCGTCGGCGAAGATCTCGACGAGCTGGGTGTCGTAGCGGCGGGCGAGACCGTCCTGCTGGGTGGCCTGGCCATCGCCAGCCGCCGATGTGTTGGGCGGTACCCCGACTTCGCCGACCAGCCAGGCAACGTCGCTGGCGCGCTCCAGCACGAGATCGAAGTCCGCCTCCTCGAAGGCTCCGACCAACGCGTCGTACGCCTCGAGGAGCCGCCAGAGGCCATCCCCGTTCTCCGCGATGTCCTCCTCGGAGAAGCGCCTGAGCGCCAGCTCCCGCGTCGCCGGCACGTCCCAGAACGGGAACTCGTCGTACCGCTCGAGAAAGAAGTGCGCCGTGTTCCGGCTGCGCGCCGGATCGTCGAGCAACTCGTAGAAGGTGTCCTCGCGGTCCTCGAAGAAGTCCTTCAGCGGATCGCGGAGCGAGTCGATCGCCTTTTCGCCGATCTCCCGATGGCCTTCCGGACCCCAGGAGAGGGCCGGAGCGGTCGAAAGGACCAGGCAGGCAAGGCCTACCACCGTAAACACCCGGCGCCGCGTGGTTTCCATAGCTGTGAGGCCGACAGTCCCGTGGACTGCCGCGCGAATTCTAGCGAGGGGCGGGGGTCCAGGCGCGGGCCACGGTCAGGACGTCCACCGGCCCGGCTCCGGCCCGGATCAAAGCCCGGACCGCTGCCTCCACGGTGCTTCCGGTGGTGAACACGTCGTCCACCAGCAGGAGGGGCCGGCCGGCGAGCCGCTCCGGCAGCCGCCCCGCGCGGAACGCTCCCCGCACGTTGCGGCGGCGGGCGCTCGGGCTCACCAGCGTCTGCGGCGGGCGGGAGCGCCGCCGCAGCGCGCCCCGTACCAGCGGAATCCCGAACTCCCGGGCGACCGGCCGGGCCAGCAGCTCGGCCTGGTTGAAGCCACGGCGCCGCCCCCGCCAGAAGGGCGCCGGAACCGCGACCGCCGCGGCCGGGAATGCGCCCGCGGTACGGGCGTCGTGGTCCCGGGGCGCACGCCGGAACGCGGAGACGGCGGGTTTCGCCAGGAGCTCGGCGAGCACCTCCCGCCGCCGGAACTTGAGCTCCAGCAGGGCGCGCCGGAACGCGCCCTCGTACGGCGCGGCGGCCACCGCCATGCGGAAGGGCCGCCGGCGCGCCCGGCATTCGCCGCAGCGGCCGGGCGGCACGGAGGGCGCAAGGAACAGGCCGCACTTGAGACACGCGGGAACGGCCAGCGGGCGGAGGCAGTCGGCGCACCCGGGGCACGCCGGGCCCGCCAGCGGATCGGCGAGTGGCCCGTCGCAGAGGCAGCAGCACTGGGGAAAGAGAAGCTGTCCGAAGGCGCGCCGCCACCGCACCCGAAACGGAGATCGGGCGGGCACGCGTTCGCGCCGCGGGGAACCGGAAGGGCCGGGCCCTACAGGATCCGGTAGTCCGTGACCACACCCGTGGCGCAGAGCCGAACGTAGACGTCCGTGACCATCACCCAGACCAGACTCGCCCAGGCGAAGCCCATGTGACGGAGGTTGAACCAGCTCGTGCACTCGTAGGCGCAGCGGCGTACCGGGCGCCCCGAGAGCCGGTCGAGAAACCCGCCGGCGAGGTGGCGCAAGGAATGACATCCCAAGGTATAGCCGGCGAGCAGCGCGGCGTTCAGGGCCATCACCAGGGTTCCGACGCCGAGGCCGAACGAAACCTCACCGGTGACCGGATCGGCGAACCGCGTCGCCCCCCAGACGTAGTAGAGATGCAACCCGATCCAGACCAGCGCGATGTAGAGGAAGTAGCGATGGACGTTCTGGAGGACGAGCGGGAAGCTGTTCTCGCCCCGGTAGGTGTTCCACGGCTTGCCCACGGTGCAGGAGGCCGGGCTCGCCCAGAAGGCCTTGTAGTACGAGCCGCGGTAGTAGTAGCAGGTCAGACGGAGCCCGGCCGGCGCCCAGAACAGGAATACGCCCGGCGCCCAGGGGAGGAACGCCGGCCAGACGGCCGGTTTGGGCCCGAACCAGGCGTGGGGCGTCTCGCCGAAGAGCACCGGGACATGGATCGGCGAAACGTAGTTGCCGAACTCGGCCCCGTGGTGCGTGAACACCGCCCAGGTCGAATAGATGACGAACACGCTCAGGCCAACGAAGACCCCGGTCGGAGTGACCCACCACGGATCGCAGCGTCTCGTGATCCCGAAACTCTGCGGGGCGGGCAGGACACCGCCGAGCTGGGGGAGGGATCGTGCCACGCCGGGAAAAATTCTAGCGGAGGATCGGAGAACCGCCGGCGGGGCGCCCGTCTCCCGTCAGACGACCGGTGTCGACGCGTCCCCGCCCACCGGTACGGGCCGGACCTCCTCCACGTCGAGCCTGATCCCCCCGTAGGTTCCGCACTCCACGCAACTGTCGCTCCAGTCCGGGAAACGCGCGCCGCACGCGGCGCAGCAGTACTCGGCGGAGAGGGACGGCGCGGCCGAAATCACCTCGCGGGCCCGGATCACGGCTTCGGCGAGGTCGCCGCGGCCCTCGAGGATGCGGGAAAGACGCGCGCCCAGCGCCGGGGCGGCGCCCCGGGGCAGGTTGGCGAACGTCTTGAGGGCGTCGTCCAGCATGTAGAGACGGTCGTAGAGCTTTCCCAGAAGGTATTGGCTGTCGGCGGGGTTTTCGGCGGCGCCGATCGCCCGTTTCCAGACCGAGATCGCGTCCTCCGGACAGGTCCGGTCGAGGTAGTAGTCCTGGAGCGCCGAGAGCGGGGCCGTGGCGCCGGTCTGGTCGAACGCCTTTTGCCAGGTGTCGACGGCCGCCCTTTCGTTGCCGCCCGCGAGGTAGGCCTCCCCGAGACGCACCCAGGCCGGCACCGCTCCCGGATCCTCCTCGAGGATGGCCCGGAACACCCGCGCCGCCTCGGCCGGCTCGCCCTCTTCGAGAAGCTCCTTGCCGTACCGGTGACGGAGCGACAGGGTCCGCTGCTCTTCGGCGGCGCGCGCAGACGGAGGAACGTGCGATACGAGTTGCTGCTGGACGGAAAGAGCGGCGCGGTTCTCGCCCGCCTCCACCAGGATGTCGCGAAGCCGGGCGAGGGCCGGCGTCGGAGCTTCGGGGTCCTCGGAGATGGTCTTTTCGAGGAGCGCCCGCGCCTGCTCGCGCTCTCCCATCGCCTGCCGGGCCTCCGCCAGCGCGTAGGACACGTCGTGATTTCCACGGTCTTCGGCCAGCGCCTGCTCCAGCGCCTCGGCCGCTTCCCCGGGCCGGCCGAGCCGCATCAGGCACTCGGCCTTGCGGCGGAGGGTCTTGGGATCGGCTCCCGCGTATTCCTGCGCCGCTTCGAGACTGAGGAGCGCCTGCGGCCACCGGCCGGAGGCCATTTCGTCGAGCCCGTCGAGGTACAGCCGCTCACCCTCCTCGAGATCCTGGCGCCCGCGCCGCAGACGCCGCTCGCGAACCAGGCGCCGGACGCGGCCCGCCAGGTCGAAAGCCAGGGCAATCGCGGCCCCGAGACCGACGCCCGCAAACATGACCTTCCACAGTTCCACCCGGATCGGCAGGAAGAACGGCAGGGTGACGGTCACGAACTGCGCATTGGACGCGACGACCACCAGCAGCAGGCCCGCCGTCAACAGGACCGCCACTACGAACAGCAGGGTGCGAATGCCCATCGTGTCTTTCTTGCCGGTCCGATTCTATGGCGTACGTGAAGCGGCGGCGGCGTCCGCGCCGGTGGGCTCCGGATACCAGCGCGCGGCGTCGCCCCAGAGCTTTTCGAGTTGATACAGCTCCCGGCTCTCCGGCGAGAAGACGTGGACGACGAAGTCCACGTAGTCGGCCAACAGCCAGCCTGCCGCCGGATACCCCTCGAGATGGATGGGTTTGCGGCCGACCCGCTCCCGGACGCGGCGCTCCACGGCGTCCACGATCGTCGCGCGGCGGCGCTCGCTCGCAGCCGTTGCGATGACGAAGAAGTCGGTAAAACCGGCGAGGCCGCGGAGGTCGAGGACCACCACGTCTTCGGCTTTTTCGAGCTGCGCGGCCTCGGCGCTGAGGCGGGCGCAGGACTCGGCGGAGGGTTTGGGAACGGAGTCGCTCAACGATAGAGACCCCTCTCGGCGATGCGGGCAGCGACCCGCGGGGGCACGAGGTGATCGACGGGTGTGTGCTGCTTCAGGAGTTCTCGAATCCGGTAGGACTTGGGGTCGGGGAGGTCAATGTCCAGCGTGAGGATACGCGGGGGGATCAACGGTGTGGACAGATCGGCGGTCACCCGGGCCCGGAATCGGCGCGGGAGCACCGTGACCGCCTCCGCGATCGCGCAGCCCGCCCGGCGATGGACCAGGACCGGGTGCCGGTCCAGGAGCCGCTCGTAGCGGCTCCAGGTCCGGATCTCCTGAAAGGCGTCGGACCCGACCACGAACAGCACCGCCGCCCCACCGTCCGGCCGGCCTCGCCCGGCCGCCAACCCGTCGAGGGTGTCGATGGTGAACGACGGCCCCTCGCGCTCGAGTTCGACGGGGCTCGCGAGCAGGCGTTCCCGGCCGGCCACGGCCTCCTCAACGAGTCGAAGCCTCTCCTCGGCTGGAAGACGCGGTGTCGCCCGATGCGGAGGAATCCGCGCGGGCACCAGCCATACGGCTTCCACCCCCACCCGGTCGCGGACGGCCAGGGCGGCGCGGACGTGGCCCCAGTGCGGGGGATCGAACGTCCCGCCGAAGACCGCGATCACCCCGGGCCGCCGGACCGCCTCGTCCGTCACGCGTCGCTCCGTCCGGCGCTGCCGGCCACCCGGGCGCCCAGTTCGGCGACGAGGGCCGCGCAGCCGTCCCCGGTCGCCGCCGAGACGGCGAAGAAGGGCAGGCCGCCCGCCGCCGCCGCCTCCGCGAGGGCCTCAAGACGGGCCTCGTCCGTCAGGATGTCCGTCTTGTTGCCCACCACCATGGCCGGCTTTCCCGGGAGATTGCCGCCGTACTGCGTCACTTCCTGCTGGAGCACCTCGAGATCGGCCTTGGGGACACGCCCTGACGACTCCGAGAGATCGACGAAATAGACCAGGAACGCGGTCCGTGACAGGTGCTTCAGGAACCGGGTCCCCAGTCCGGCCCCCTGGCTGGCCCCGGGAATCAGGCCGGGAAGGTCCGCGACCACGAACTCGGCGTCGTCGCCGAGCCGTACCAGTCCGAGGTTCGGAGTCAGCGTCGTGAACGGGTAGTCCGCGATGCGAGGCTTCGCGGCGCTCACCCGGGCGATGAAGGACGACTTGCCGGCGTTCGGGAAGCCCACCAGCCCCACGTCCGCGAGGAGCCGCAGTTCGAGCCGCACGGTGCGCGCGACTCCGGACTCCCCGGGCTCGGTGCGGCGGGGCGCCTGGTTGGTCGGCGTCCGGAAGACCGCGTTCCCCCGGCCGCCGCGGCCGCCGGGCGCCACCGTGAGCGAACTTCCGTCTTCCACGAGATCGCCGAGGAGCGCGCCGGACTCATCGTCATAGGCCGCCGTACCCGCCGGCACCCGCAACAGCAGATCCTGCCCCGAGCGGCCCTGCCGGTTGTTCCCCGACCCGTGCCCGCCAGCGTCCGCCCGGTAGCTGGGCCGATAGCGGTACCCCGCCAGCGTGTGGCGTCCCCGGTCCGCGACCAGCACGACGCTCCCCCCGCGTCCACCGTTGCCGCCGTCGGGTCCGCCCCGGGGAACGAACTTCTCCCGGCGGAAGCTGAGGGCCCCGTTGCCGCCGCGCCCTCCCGACAGCCTCAGTACGACCTCATCAACGAGCATGACGCGACCAACCGGGAATGCCGGTCGAGGTTCGGCCGCTCGAGGTCCGACCGGCGGAATCAGTCTGCGGCGATCGAGATGAACCGGCCCAGCCGCCCGCGGTTCCAGAACTGCACGACCCCGCCCACCTTGGCGAACAGCGTGTCGTCATTCCCGCGCCCGACGTTGGTCCCCGGCTTGAAGCGGGTGCCGCGCTGGCGGACCAGGATCGTTCCGCCCGACACCCGTTCGCCGGCGAAGCGCTTGACGCCGAGCCGCTTCGAGTGGCTGTCGCGCCCGTTCCTGGAACTCCCCTGACCCTTCTTGTGCGCCACGTTGACCTCCCGAGTGCTTCAGCCGCTTCTTGTGTCGTGACCGATCTACTCCGCTGCGGACGAGCCGTCCGCGGCGTCTGGGGTTCCCTCGTGGATGGCATCCACGCGGACCTGGACGCGAGCCTGCCGATGTCCCTGCTTTTTCCGGTAGCCCTTCCGGCGCTTGCGCTTGAACACCAGCACCTTGGGATCGCGGTAGTGCGCCAGCACCGTCGCCGAAACGGTCGTTTCCGGCAGGTAGGGACTGCCGATCCGGCACTCGCCGCCCTCCGGGTCCCGCACCATGAGCACGCGGTCGAAGGAAACGGTGTCCCCGTCCCGGGCGTCGAGCTTCTCGAGCGCAAGGCGCTGCCCGGGCTCGGCGCGGTGCTGCTTGCCGCCGCTCTCGAAGATTGCGTACATGAGGTGTCTGCCCGGAGGAACGGGGGATTCTAGCAATGGCGTCGGGTGCCGTGGACAGTGATCAGGAGACCCGGATCGACGCCAGCATGTCGGCGTTGTTCTTCGTCCGTTCCATCCGGCCGAGCAGCAGCGACATCGCCTCCATCGGCTTCAGGCCCGCGAGCGCGCGGCGCAGCAGATGGGTCTTCGGCAGTTCTTCGGGCGAAAGCAGGAGCTCTTCACGGCGGGTTCCGGATTGGTGAATGTCGATCGCGGGGAAGATCCGCGACTCCGCCAGCTTCCGGTCCAGCACCAGTTCCATGTTGCCGGTGCCCTTGAACTCCTGGAAGATGACCTCATCCATCTGGCTGCCGGTGTCCACCAGCGCCGTCCCGAGAATCGTCAGGCTGCCGCCGTCCTCGATCTTGCGCGCCGCGCCGAAGAACTGACGGGGGAACTCGAGCGCCCGGGAATCGATGCCGCCGCTCATGGTGCGGCCCTTCCCACGCATTTCCCGGTTCGCCGCCCGTCCCAGCCGGGTGATCGAGTCGAGCAGGATGACCACGTCTTCCTTCATCTCCACGAGCCGGCGAGCCTGCTCCAGCACGATCCGGGCGACCCGCACGTGGTCCGCGCTGCCGCTGTCGGCGGTCGAGGCGACCACTTCGGCCTTCGGGACCGAACGCCGCATGTGGGTCACTTCCTCCGGGCGTTCGTCGATCAGCAGGATGATGAGGTGGATGCCCGGGTAGTGGTCCGAGATGGAGGCGCCGATCTGCTCGAGGAGGATCGTCTTGCCGGTCTTGGGAGCCGCGACGATGAGGCCGCGCTGACCCCTCCCGACCGGAGAGATGAGATCGACCACGCGGAGCGACAGCGGGGCCGGTTCGGTCCGCGCCAGTTCGATCCGGGGAGCCGGATGCTCGCTGATCAGATCGGCGTAGTTCCGCCGGGGGGGCAGTGCGTCGACGGGGTAGCCGTTGACTTCGAGGACGGTGTGCAGTTCCGCGCGCGGCGGCCCGCCGCGCCGCCGTCCCCTCCTGGGCGGACCGTGATACCCGAGGATCGTGTGCCCCTCGCGGAGCTTGTAACGGTCGATCAGGCCGAACGGAACCCGGACATCCGTAGCCCGGGGCAGGAAGTTGTTGGCGAGGAGCCGCAGATGACCGCTGTCGCGAGGCCCGATGTCCAGCAGGCCGGTGATCTCGATGCGAGGGATTTCCGGTTCCCTGGCTTGCGGTTCGCGTTCCTTTTCGCCGGCCGGGGGAACTGGTTCGACCACCGCGACTTCCTCGTTCGCGGCGGCGACAGGCGCGTCGGGCATGGGCGTTTCCTGAGAGTTGGGGGGCGTCTTCGCCAAGGAGGTCGTTCGGTTGACTGTTGTCTGCTTCGGCGGGGCCGCTGGGTGCGAATCCGGCATGGGCAGGAGCCTCTGATTCGACAGCTCCGGAAAGCGGACGGTGCCGGCACTGGCGAGGGTCGCCGAGCGACAGCCTCGACGGCGAAATCGGGCCGGCGCACCTCAAGGCGCGCAGAACCGGCCTCACCGGTCCGCGGATCGGAGTCCCCGGGAACGCCGGTCGTTAGTTGCGGAGCGAAACCGCCGTGAGTTGAGACCGGGTCACAGTGGGTGGGGAACGCGCTGCCAGTGGCGCCGCGTCATCCCCCAGCGAATCCGGGAAGCAAGTCTAGCACGGTCGGACCCGAACGCCCCGTGAAAACCGCGCGGGGGAGAGCGTCCAGGGAGTCAGCGCGCTTCGATGGAATGGACGGTCACCGTGGTCCCGTCCTCGCTGAGGACACCGGTGACCGTGACGTCCTGACCCGCGAATTCCCCCACCTTCGCCTGGTCGTCCACCGCGTACACGGCGTCGTCCGCCTCCACGAAGAGCGCGAGTGCCGCCCCCATCTCGACGCAGGCGATGGCGCATTCCGGATCGGTCATCCCGTCCATCATGTGCTCCTTGGCGCACATATCGTCGGTGACGTGCGCCTCCCAGGTCTGCTCCTCGAGGGCGGCGGCAAGAAGGACGGCCGACACGCCTCCCAGAATGAGGGCCAGGGAAAAGAACCCGGCCGCCAGCATGCCGAGGGTATTCCGACCGAATCGGAACGCGGAGCGGGGCGAGTTGGCCGGGACGCCGTGATGCCGGGTCGAGGCTGCTTTGGGTCGAATCGAGCGCATGGTGCCCTCCCGTCGGGGATCAAGCCGACTCTCATCCGGGATTGTGGCGCAGTCGCACGCCGGCCGGCCAGTCAGACGGCCAGTATGCTCCCCGCCGTCCATGGGGAAAGCGCCAACCAAGCCGGTCAGCGGGATGCGGGACCACCTTCCCGCCGCCGCTCTGACCCGCCGCGAGGCGTTCCGCCGGGTCGAGGCCGCGTTCGCCGCGCACGGCTTCGTGCCCCTCGAGACGCCGGCGATGGAGCGGCTTTCGACGCTGCTCGGGAAGTACGGCGAGGAGGGCGACCAGCTCATCTACCGGGTGCTTCACCGGGGCGAGCGGCTGGCGCGGGCGCTCGGCCGGGAGCCGGTGGAACCGGGAGACCTTTCCGAGCTCGGACTGCGCTACGACCTCACGGTGCCGCTCGCCCGGGTCACCGCGGAGTACCGCGCCCAACTGCCCCCGGTGTTCCGCCGCTACCAGATCCAGTCGGTCTGGCGGGCGGACCGCGCCCAGCGCGGGCGTTTCCGGGAGTTCACCCAGTGCGACGCCGACATCGTCGGCAGCAGTTCCCTGGTCGCCGATGCGGAGGCGCTGGTGGTCCTGCACGCGGCGCTGGCGGCTCTCGGCTTTTCGGACTTCACCATCCTGCTGAACCACCGGGAGTTGCTCCGGGCCCTGATCGCGGCCAGCGGAATCCCCGCCCAGTCCGAGCAGGAGACGCTCGTGGTGCTCGACAAGATGGGCAAGATCGGCCGGGAGGCGGTGGCGAGCGAGCTCGGCGGCCTCGCCGCAGTGGGGCCGGACCGGGCCCGGCGGCTCCTCGAGCTGGTGCCGGGCGCCGCGGAAGACCGGGACGGCGATCTGGACCGGCTCCGCGATCTCGGAAGGGCGCTGCCCGAGGGGCCTGGAAGAAGCGCCGCTTCGGACCTCGTGGAGTTGTTCGATGCGCTCGACGGCGCGCTGGGAGAAGCCGCCCCGGTCCGTTTCGCTCCCAGTCTGGCGCGCGGCCTGAGCTACTACACGGGACCCATCTTCGAGGTGGTCGCGGCGGGAGGCGCCGGGTCGCTGGCCGGGGGCGGCCGCTACGACGGACTCGTCGGCATGTTCAGCGGGAGGGCGACCCCGGCGGTGGGGTTCTCGCTGGGCATGGAACGCATCCTGATGCTGCTCGAGGAGGGCGGCGCGTTCTCGGCCGAAGGCTCGGCGCCGCAGGCGATGCTCTGTCCCCTCCCGGGAATCGCCATCCGCGACACCCTCCGGGTCGCCCGCACCCTGCGAGCGGCCGGAGTGCGGCTCGACGTCCAGGTGGACTCCCTGAAACTCGGGAAGCAGCTCGGGCGCGCAGCGGCCGCCGGCGTTCGTTTCGCGCTGATCCTTGGCGAGCAGGAGCTCGACGGCGACTGCTGCACCGTCCGTAACCTGGAAAGCGGCGAGCAGCGCAGCGTGCCGCTCGCGGACGTCCCGGCGACCCTCCAGAGCTGACCGATCCCTAGTCCACCGGCGTCAGCAGCACCCGGCTACGGTCGCGGATTCGGGGATTCAGCGGATCCGACCTGCCCTCTTTGGGATCGGCCAACGGCTCGGCCCGGAAGCGCCTGCCCTCCGCGAAGTACCCGGGCTGCCGCATGGGAGGAAGGGGACGCGACGGATCGCGGACGTAGATTCCGTCTTCGGTTTCGCGCATGGCGCCGACGAACAGGATTTCCCGCCACTTCCGGAGGGGAACGCTGAAGGCTCCGCGGTCTCCCACCGGTCTGAGGTCGTGGAAGGGGCCGGGATCAGACATTCGGGAGAGGGACAGGGGCTTCTAGGATAGGCAGGCGCTCATGGCCCCGGTCCACTTCGTCCTTGTCCGGCCACGGCGTCCGGAGAACATCGGGGCCGTGGCCCGGGTGATCGGAAACACGGGCCTTGCCGGTCTCCGTCTGGTCCAACCGGGAGACTGGCGGACGGTCGGGGCCTTCCGCATGGCCTGGCAAGCCGAAGAAGTACTGGAGGAGGCGGCCGTGTTCCCCACGCTGGCCGAAGCGGTCCGCGGTTGCCGGCTGGTGGCCGGACTGAGCGGCCGGGGTCGGGAAGCGATCCGCCACCTGAGCCCCCGGGAACTCGCCGGCGAAGTCGCGGCGATCGGGTCCGGCGAGGTCGCAGTGGTCTTCGGCAACGAGTCGAGCGGCCTGACCCTGGAGGAGCGCTCGCTCTGTCAGCGCCAGGTGCGGATTCCCGCCTCGCCCCGCCAACCCTCCCTGAACCTCGCCCAGGCCGCGATGATCGCCGCCTACGAGATCTTTCTGGCGAACGGTCCCGCAACCGAGGAACCCGTGCGGCGGGCGACCGCGGAGCAGGCCGAGCGCGCGCTCCTCACTCTACGCGACGCCATGCTGGCCGTTGGGTTCCTGCCGCCGGAAAAACCGGAAGCGCGCTTCGCCGAATGGCGCGAACTCTTCGGGCGCGCCGGCCTCACCGAGCGCGAGACCCGGATGATGATGGCCTTCACCCGGCGGGTGAAGGACGCCGGAACGCGGGCGGGAAAGCCGCCGGCCCGGAGCGGCTCCGGAACGGCCTGAGTCAGAGGCTCCCGCGGAAGAGGCGGATCACCCGATCCCACGCATCCGCCGACGCCTCCGCGTCGTATGACGGACGGCGGTCGTTGAAGAAGGCGTGGTCGGTTCCCGGGTAGGTGTGGAACTCGTGAACGACGCCCGCACCGGTGAGCGACGCATCCAACCCGGCGACCGCCTCGGCGTTCACGAACCCGTCGTTCTCGGCGAAGAGCCCGAGCACCGGACAGCGGATCGCGCCGTAATCTGGGTGAACGTTCGGGTGGACGCCGTAGAAGTCGACGCAGGCGCCGATGCGCGGCGACTTGCTGGCCGCGTAGAGCGCGAGCTGGCCGCCCATGCAGAAACCCACCACCCCAACGGAGTCGCCGGAAGCGACGGTCGCCAGGTGGTCCGCGGCACCGCGCAGGTCCTGCTCGGCGCGGTCCACCTCGAGCGCCATGAACAGCTTGCCGGCCTCGTCCGGCGAGGTGGTCGCCTCGCCGTGGAACAGATCGGGAGCGAGCGCCGTGAATCCGGCCTGCGCGAAGCGGTCGGCGACCTCCCTGATGTGGCCCACCAGACCCCACCATTCCTGGATCACCAGGACCCCGGGCCCCGGCCGATCCGGCACCGCCAGGTAGCCGTCCGCAGAACCACCGTTCGCGGCAAAGGAAACCATTTCGCTGCGCATCGTGATCCTCCTCCGGGGGGCCGCGATGCTACCAGCGCGGGCTCTTCCGGCCGCGAAAATCCTTCCGGAATGCGCGTTTCGTTTGTTATCGTCGTTCGGCTACCGCGCCAGGAGCGAAAGGAAGGACGCCGATGAGCCCACTGCTCGCGACGCTCGTGTGCTTCGCGCTCTACATCGTCGGCTACCGCTTCTACGGCCGCCGCATCGCACGCCGCTCCTTCGAGCTGGACGATTCGCGGCTCACTCCCGCACACGAATTGAAGGACGGGCACGACTACGTCCCGACCCCGAAGCCCGTCCTCTTCGGGCACCACTACGCCTCCATCGCGGGCCTCGCCCCGATGCTCGGGCCGGCGATCGCGGTGATCTGGGGCTGGGTCCCCGCGATGATCTGGGTGGTGGTCGGCACCCTGCTGGTGGGCGCGGTGCACGACTTTTCGGCGCTCTGCATCAGCATGCGGGCAAAGGGCAAGTCCATCGGCCGGATCGCCGAAGACATCATCGGCCGCCGCGCCAAGTACCTCTTCCACGCCCTGATCGTCTTCCTGGTCGGACTCGCGATGGGCGTCTTCGTGCAGGTCGTCGCGCAGCTCTTCTCGAGCATCTTCTATCCGGAGGCGGTCACGCCGAGCACCGCGGTGATGGTGCTCGCCATCGCCATGGGGTACCTCTCCTACCGGAAGGGCGTCCCGCTCCGCTACCTCGTGCCCGTGGGCGCCACGCTCCTGTTCGTGAGCATCTGGCTCGGGATGGCGGTGATTCCGACGCCGGATCTCTCCACGACGGCGTGGAGCTACGTGCTCCTGGTCTACGCCTTCTGCGCCTCGGTGCTGCCCGTCTGGCTGCTGCTCCAGCCCCGGGACTTCCTGAACTCCATCCTGCTCTACATCGGGCTCATCGGGATCTTCGCCTCCTTCGTGATCCAGAACCCCGAGTTCGCGGCTCCCGCCTATAACCCCGAGCCCAGCGGGGCCCCGCCCATTCTCCCGTTCGTCTTCGTCGTGATCGCCTGCGGCGCGGTCTCCGGGTTCCACGCGCTGGTCTCGTCGGGCACCACCTCCAAGCAGATCAACAAGGAGAGCGACGCGCCCCTCATCGGCTACGGGGGAATGATCGCCGAGAGCCTGCTCGGGCTTTCGGCCGTGCTCGCCTGCACGGCGGGGTTCGCGAGCAGCGATCTGTGGCACCAGCACTACGCGGACTGGAACGCCGCGAACGGCCTGGCCCAGAAGCTGGACGCCTACATCACGGGAGCCGCCAACTTCCTGGTGACCATCGGGATTCCCGTGGAGGCGGGGAAGGCCTTCGTGGCGCTGGTGGCGGTCTCCTTCGCGCTCACAACCCTCGACTCGGCGACCCGGATCCTCCGCTACAACATCGAGGAGATCTCTGACAGCATCAAGGTGCCGATCCTCGGGAACCGCCACGTGGCCTCCCTGCTCGCCGTCGCCATCATCGGTTTCTTCGCGCTGATGAAGGTCCCGTCGGGGACCGGAGAGATGGTGCCCGCGGGGACGGCGCTCTGGGCGCTCTTCGGCACCACCAACCAGATCATGGCGGGACTGACCCTGCTGTCGGTGACCCTCTACCTCTACTTCCGCAAGAAGCCATTCGCCTTCGCGTTCTTCCCGATGGTGTTCATGGTCGGCATCACCATCGCCGCCATGATCTACAACATCTCGATCTACGCGGAGTCGGGCAACCTCGTCCTGCTGCTGGTGGGCGGGGCGATCATGGCGCTTGCCGTCGGGCTGGTCTTCGAGGGCATCCTGCGGTTCACCAGGGGCCGGGAAGCCGCGATCGAGGGAATCCGCCGCGCCTTTGGCGATTAGTCAAACAAGGGGCATGGCCTCGCCGATCCGGTTCGGCGCAACCCTGATCGCCGCGCTGCTGCTCGCGGCCACCGCCGCGGCGCAGGACCGGTTGGCGCTGGTCGGCGGCATGCTCCTCGACGGCTACGACGTGCCCCCGCTCCACCACGCGGCGGTGCTCGTCGAGGACGATCGCATCGTCGCCGTCGGCCGCGCCGCCGAGGTGGAAGTTCCACCGGACGCCGAGGTGGTGGACACCCGCGGCCGGGTGATGATCCCGGGGATGATGGACATCCACGCCCACCTCGCGGTCCTCGGCCACGGCGAGTACGGCCGCTGGTTCTCCTGGATCGACCAGGAGGGCGTGGACATCGAGGAGGTGATGGAAATCTCGGCGAAGCAGCTTCTGCTCGCCGGGGTGACCACCGCGGTGGATCTCGGGGCGCCGCTCGAAGCCAGCCTGGCCGTGCGCGACCGCATCGCCCGCGGCGAGGTCGCCGGAGCGAGACTGCTGATGGCCGGTCCCTGGATCACCCGCCGGGTGAGTTTCTGGCCGGAGAACTACCAGGTCGGCATCGGCTCACCGGAGGAAGCCTCGGCGGCGGTCGAGCGCCTCGCGGAAGCGGGCGTGGACGTCATCAAGGCCTGGGTCGGGCTCACCCGCGAGGACTACCAGGCGGTCGCCGACACCGCGCACCGCCACGGACTGCGAGTCCACGCGCATGTCTACGCGCCGGACGATGTCCGGAACGCCCTCGAAGCCGGCATCGACGTGCTCACCCACGCGGGATCGGCGGGGACGCCGCCCTACGAGCCGGACCTGCTGCGGGACATCGTCGTGGCCGGCCGCCCGGTGGTGATCACCGGCGCCCACCGGGTCTGGGTGTTCCCGGCCACCGTGGAGTTTCCCGAGCGGCTGCAGGACCCGCGGCTACGGGACGACTTGCCGGCGGCCATGTACGACGAACTGCAGCGCAGCTTCGAGAGCTTCCACACGCTGCCCTACTTCCAGACGACCGCCCGCCAGATGTTCTTCGGCGACGCCTCCCTCGGACAGTGGATCGAGGCCGGGGCGGTGATGGGGATGGGCACCGATTCCGGGACGCCGCTGAACTTTCATACCGAGGCCCTCTGGCGCGAGCTCAAGGCCCACGTCGATCTGGGCATGACGCCCATGGAGGCCATCGTGGCGGCGACCCGCGTCAACGCTCGGATCCTCGGACTCGCGGACGACCTCGGCACCATCGAGCCGGGCAAGATCGCCGACATCGTGGTGCTCCGGGGGGATCCACGGTTCAGCATCACCGCGCTCGACGACCCCGAACTGGTGGTCAAGGACGGCAAGGTGTACCGGCGGGACTAGCCGCCGTTCAGGAGAAGACGAAAATGAAGATGACCGGTTTCCGATTCGGAGTCGCGGCGGTTCTGGTGGGACTCGCGGCGCCCTCGCTCGCCCAGGAGAGCGCCCACCCCATCCGCATCGGGGAGATGCGGAGCCAGGATCGCCCGGTGGTGCCGGGGGTCCACGGGCTGGTGAGCGCGGGACATCCCCTCGCCTCCATCGCGGGCGTCCAGACCATGATGAAGGGCGGCAACGCGATCGACGCCTCGGTTGCGGTGCTGGCGGTTCTGAACGTGGTGCGCCCTCAGATGTCGGGGGCGGCGGGGAACGGCTTCCTGACCTACTTCGACCAGGCGACGGGGACGGTCCACTCCCTGAGCGCCACCGGAGCGGCTCCCAAGGCGCTCCGCGCCCAGGACCTCGCCCCCGCCCAGCTGAACAAGGGCATCAACGCCGGGGTGGTTCCGGGACTCTTCGGGGCCTGGATCTCGATGCTCGACCGCCACGGCACCATGAGCCTCGAAGAGGTGCTGGCGCCCGCGATCGACTACGCGAAGAACGGCCATCCCATGGAGGCGTCGGTGTCACGGGCGATCGAAGCCTCGCGGGAGGACTTCGAGCGTTTTCCGACCAGCGTGCGGATGTTCCTGCCCGAGGGGCGGGTGCCGGAGACGGGCGAGCTCTACAAGATGCCCGACCTGGCGCGGACGCTCGAGAAACTCGTGGAGGCGGAGCAGGCCGCCCGGCGCGCCGGCAAGGACCGCTCGGAAGCCCTGGACGCCGCCTTCGACCGCTTCTACCGCGGAGACATCGCCGAGGAGATGGCCCGCTTCTACGAGGAGAACGACGGCCCGTTCACGCTCGACGACTTCGCCGCCTACGAGCCCATGTGGAAGGAGCCCCTCCACACCAACTACCGGGGATACGACGTCTACTCGAGCCCGCCGACCTCCCGCGGCGGCATGGAAGTGCTGATGCAACTCAACCTGATCGAGGGTTTCGACATCGCCGAGTTGGGGCAGAACTCGGCCGAGACGCTCCATCTGGTGATCGAGGCGATCAAGGTCGCCAAGTCGGACGTCTACCGCTACGTCGCGGACCAGGCCAAGTTCGACGTTCCGCTCGCGGGACTCCTCTCGAAGGAGTACGCCGAGACGCGGCGTGCGCTCATGAACGAACGGACCGCAATCGCCTACCCGGAGGGCGGCGTCCCGCCGGGCGCTACCGCCACGGATGCGGCGCCCGGTGTCCTTTCCGCGGCGAACCCGGCGGCCAGCCGATCCTTCGCCGGCAGCACCACCAGCTTCTCGGTGGTGGACGGCGCCGGCAACGCGGTGGCCTGCACCCCGACCCACGGCGGCATGTTCGGCACCGCGGTGGTGGTGGGGGGCACGGGTCTCACCTTCAACAACGGGACCAGGATCGGCTCGACCGCGCCGCATCCGGACCACCCGAACTACGCCCGCGGCGGCCAGATCCCCATCCTGAACAACTCGCCGATCATCGTCCTGAAGGACGGCGAGTTCATGCTCGCGCTGGGGACGCCCGGCGGGGAGACCATCGGCCAGACCCAGTTCCAGGTGCTGCTGAACATCCTCGACTTCGGCCTGAACATCCAGGAGGCGGTGGCCGCTCCACGGCTCAGCCTCTTCGCCGACCCCAACTTCTACAACCCGGGCGCCGACATCCTGGTGCGGGTGGAGAACCGGGTCATGCCGGGGGTGGTCGAGGCGCTCCTCGGGATGGGCCACCGGGCCGAACTCACCGGCGGCTACGCCCTCGGCAGCAACAACGGCATCCTCATGGATCTCGCGGCCGGCACCATGACGGCGGGCGCCGACCCCCGCCGCGCCGCCTACGCCATCGGGTATTGACCGCGGCTCGGAGCGCCGGCCTCTCGCCGGCATCGACCGCCGGGAGGCGGTCGAAACCGCTCACCGCACCCCTGACGGATCACCCACCCCAAACGCCCATGAAACACACCATCGCCACCACCTTCCTCACCCTCACCCTCCTCCTCCTCGCCGCCACCGCCCCCGCCCAGGACACCCCCATGCCCGAGATGGTGGAAATCAAGGGCGGCGTCTTCTTCATGGGCTCGCAGGCCGGCCCACCCCAGGAAAAGCCGATCCACGCCGTCCAGGTCTCGGACTTCTGGATCTCGAAGTACGAGATCACCCATGCCGAGTTCGCCGCCTTCGTCGAGGACACCGGTTACGAGACCGAGGCGGAGAAGTTCGGCACCGGCCGGATCCTCCGGGACGGCCGCTTCGTCTACTCCCCGGGCTTCACCTGGAAGGAGCCCCACGGACCGGGCTCGACGGTCACGGAACCCGACAGGTACCCCGTGGTCCAGGTGAGCTGGAACGACGGCGTCGCCTACACCCGCTGGCTCAGCCGGCAGACCGGCCAGGCCTACCGGCTCCCCACCGAGGCCGAGTGGGAGTACGCCTGCCGCGGCGGCACGCAGACGACCTACTGGTGGGGCGACGACTTCGACCAGACGAACGTGAACACCGCGGGCACCTGGCGTCCGGGGGGCGCCCCCTGGCCCCGGGACGAGCACACCCTGATCACCCCGATCGACCGCTACCCGGCGAACCCCTTTGGGCTCCACGACATGCTCGGGAACAACTGGGAATGGGTCCAGGACTACTCCTCCGCCGACTACTACGCCGCCCAGGTGCGGCGGCCGGAGTCACCGGTGGTGGATCCCCAGGGACCCGCCTCGGGCAACGAGCGCGTCCTCCGTGGCGGGGGCTGGAACGTGAACCCGGACCGGGCGACCTGCTCCTTCCGGTTCCTCGCCGACCCGCCGGTCTACCGCAGCGACCACGTCAGCCTGCGGGTGGTCCGGAACCCCTGACGCGCACGGCATCTCCCGATCGGGACTGCTGCCCGTAGAACGGCAGCCGCCCGCGACGACTCCGGTCCCGGCGCCGAGGACCATGTCCGGTAGCTGACTCTTCCGGGGGGCCGGATTGCGCGGCCGGGCCCGGGGCCGCGCCGCCGAAGCCGGGGCTCCGCGTCTCCCGGCATTGCCTCCACGAATCCGACCTTGGCGGTCCGGAACATTGAAGGCGGACCGGCAGAGTTTGGTTTATCCAAGAATCGGCTTCTCCGTTTTCTTGGAGACCGCGGATCGGGGCGGGTGGAGCGGTTGTCGCAGCGAGCGACGACTCCCATGGAAGCAGTGACTCATCGCGACTTTCCGGCCGCGTTCGGACGTTCGGCCACGGGGTTGCATTTTCTTGCGCGGCGTCCGCCGGTCGGGTTCGTCCGGCTCCGCCAAACCGGAATTCCGCAACTTCAAAAAGGAGAAACCATGCGAAAGTCCATATCTGCGCTGCTGCTCGCGGCGTCCCTCGCCGTCCCGGCCATGGCGCTGGGCCAGGGCGGCGATTCCAGCATCCGCGGCACGGTCACCGACAACTCGGGCGGCGTCCTGCCCGGCGTCACCATCACCGCCACCAGCCCGGCGCTGATCGCTCCCGAGGTCTCCGTCACCGACAGCCAGGGCGCCTTCCGGCTGCTGAACCTCCCGGTGGGCGCCTTCACCATTGAAGCCTCGCTCCAGGGGTTCGCCACCTACCGGCAGGAAGGCATCGTCGTCCGCGCCAGCACGAACATCGGCGTGGATGTGGTGATGTCCATCAGCGAACTGGAGGAGACCATCACGGTCACCGCCGAGACCCCGATGCTCGAGATCGCCCGCCCCGGCAACATCCTGACCATCGAGGGCGACTTCCAGCGCGACCTCCCGATCCAGGCGCGCGGCAACTGGAGCGACTTCCTCGAGATGACCCCCGGGGTCAACGCCCGGCCCTTCGATGACGGTTCGGGCCGGATGGTGTACTTCGGGCACGCCACCGAGCACTTCGCCCATGTCATCCAGCTCGAAGGCATGGCGGCGGCCGGCTATCAGGACGCCCAGGTCACCTATGTCGGCATGGGTTCCGACGTGATCGAGGACGCCTCCGTGAAGACCGGGGGCGCCGAAGCGAAGGATCCCCTCGGCACCGGGCTGATCATCAACATCGTCACCAAGAGCGGCGGGAACGACCTCTCCGCCTCGGCCTCCTACGACCACCAGGAGTACGACTGGGGCACCGGAGACGACGAGGGACTCGGGGGTTTCTTCGGCGACAACGAGCTCCCCGACAACTTCAACCCGTTCGCCTCCGAACTGGCGAGCTTCGAGGCGCTCGGCGTGTACAACCCGCCGGAGACCGTGGTTGCCGGGGCCGGAACCCCGACCGCGCATCTCGTCCGGCAGGCGGACTTCTCCGCCGGGGGGCCGATCCTGCGCGACCGGGCGTGGTTCTTCGGCACCTACCGCTACGCCGACCTCGCGGCGCGGATCAGCCGCAGCGCGGTGGACGTGGACCGGCTCAGCCAGCTCTCCGGAATCCCGCTCGCCAGCGGACTCGGCAGCGCGCCCGCCTACAGCGCGTTCCCGAACACCACGCAGAGCCACCAGCCCTACGTCAAGCTGACCGCCCGGCTGAACCCGCGCCACGAGCTGTCGGCGTACTACCAGCGAGATCAATTGGAGAACACCTCGAACCGCGAGTACGACATTGCCCCGCGGTTCACGGTCAAGACCGGCGGCGACCTGTTCGGCGCGAAGCTGACCTCCGTCTTCGGCGGGAATACGACCGGCCAGTTCCTCGCCTCCTGGAACAACAAGGCGAGCGAGGTGCTGCAGGATGCGCAACCCCAGCTCGGCTCGATTCCGCTCTACGTGGAGATCCACGACGGTTTCACCGTCAACCCGTCCGGGACGACCGGCGACGGCGGCCGCATTGCCGCGCTCGGAACCGGCGGCGGTGGGGCCAACGGGAACCAGGGCCAGATCCGACCCACGCGGCTCCTGCTGCTTCGCGGGGACCTGACCCACTACGTGGACGATTTCGCCGGTTCGCACGAGATCGGCTTCGGCGTCTATGCCGCCCCCTGGAACCTGTACGAGGAGACGCGGCTGTACTCGCCGGCGGGCGCCTGGCGGCAGGAGTGGCACGCTCCAGTGGACGCGAACGGCAACCAGGTCTCGGATCTCTCGCAGGCGGTGCGCACGGTCTGGTACCGGCGCCGCTGGAACGGCACCGAAACGGCGCCCGCAAGCGAGCTGCTGGTCCGCGACGCCCGGGACAGCGACCTCGCGGTCTATCTCCAGGACGCCTGGCGGCCGAACGACCGCCTCACCCTGAATCTCGGACTGCGCGCCGACCGGGTGAAGCGCCACGACGGCATCCTCGACATTGACCGGATGGACACCATCGCGCTCGGCCCGCGCGCCGGGTTCTCCTACCAGCTCACCGGGGACGGCCGCACCGTGCTGCGAGGCAACTACGGCCGCGTGCACGAGCAGGTGAACGGGCGCGACCAGGTCACGTTCAGTCATTCGGGCTCGACGATCGGCGAATACAACGAGTACGACCACGACGGGGACGGCATCCCCGACCACAGCGTTTTCACGCAACCGGTCGCCGGACTCCCCCCTGACGTGCTGTTCGATCGCGACATCGGGCAGCCGTTCGTGGACGAGTTCATTGGCGGCATCCGCCGGCAGTTCCCGGGCCAGCTCGCGATGGACGTCGCGGTGGTCCACCGGCGCTACACCGACAACTACGCCTTCCTCGAACAGAACGGCTTCTGGCCCGCCGAGTCGCCGGCTTCGGTTCCCCGCGGCGAGTTCCAGTACGGGCGCGTGGATCCCGATACCGGCAATGTGTACCAGCAGACGAACAACTCGTGGAGCAACCTCGTCTATACGGCGCTCGAAATCACCACCACGAAGCGCACCGAGCGGATGTCCGCGACGCTGAACATCAATCGGCAGTGGCAGCACTTCGCGGGCGACTGGAACCCGAACGACCCGGCGCGCTACATCCAGCCCGACAAGTTCGACTCCAACAGGGCGCTCTACATGCCGCGGGGCAACAACGAGCACAACACGCTGCGCAGCAACAACGCGCTCTCCTACGCCCCGACCTGGCGGCAGTTCTCGGTCCGCGGCGGGCTCACCTACCTGCTGCCCTTCGACATCACCGGCGGCGTCAGCTACACGGCGAACGCCGGCCCGTGGTCCGGTCCGCCGCTCGCGCGGCTCGCGGCCGACGACCCGCAGGTCACGCAGTACGGTCCGGGACAGGCGAACAACGGCCAGACCAACCCTCTCTCGACCCGCTACCGCATCGTCGGCGCCGACCGCGGCGAGCTCCAGCCGCAGGCGCCCACCGTGCACACGGTCGGGCTCTCGCTAGGCAAGATCGTGGACTTCGGGCCCGCGCAGCTCGAGGTCACGGCGCAGATGTTCAACCTGCTCGACGCCCACAACCACAACCAGTTCACCTACAGCTCGGCGAACCGCGCGTTCAGTTCGAACTTCCTCCAGCTCAGAAGCCGGCAGAACGCCCGCACGATGTTGCTGCGGGGAACGCTCCGCTTCTAGCGAACCGGCTCTCACCTCGAGGGCGCCCGCCACTCCGGTGGGCGCCCTCCTTCACGTACTCGCCGGCCCGGAGAGGGCGTCGTCCGGCGGCAGGATGCCTTCGGGGATTGCGACAGCGCCCGGCTACCTCGCGCAGGTGAGGTGCCGGCCGCCGTCCACCGGGATCGTGACCCCGGTGCAAAAGCCCGCGTCGTCCGACAGCAGGAACAGCGCGAGGTCGGCCACCTCTTCGGGTTTGCCGATCCGTCCGATCGGATGCGTGGTCTTGCTGTGCTCCACGAAGGCCGCGTAGCGGTCGTCGTCGAGCCCGCCCGCCAGGTGAAGCTCGGTCCGCGTGACGCCGGGGTTCACGGAGTTGACGCGCACCCCCTTCGCGGCCAGTTCGAGAGCCGAGCAACGCGTCAACTGGTCGAGGGCGGACTTGCTCGAGTTGTAGGCCAGCACTCCCGGGAACGAGCGGATCCCGTTCACGCTGGAGACGTTGACGATGCTGCCCTTCCGCTCGAGCAGGTGCGGCACCGAGAGCCGCATCAGATCGAAGACTGCCTCCACGTTCAGGGCGAACATCCGCTGCCAGGCGTCGAGTCCGGTGTTCTCGATGGTGCCGAAGGCGATCACCCCGGCGGAGTTCACGAGGTGGTCCAGCCCGCCGAAGCGCTCGACGGTCTCCTCCACGACCCGCGACCGGAAGTCCGCTTCGGTCACATCACCCGCCAGGGGCAGCGCCGCCCCGCCGGCCATCTCGATCTCGCGGGCCAGTGCTCCAAGCCGCTCGGGCCGGCGGGCCGTGACGGTGACCTTCGCCCCCTCCCCGCCGAGCGCCAGAGCGGTGGCCCGCCCGATCCCGCTGGAGGCTCCGGTCACGATGGCGACCCTGTTCTGAAAGCGTTTCTGCGCGCGATCCGGCACGGTGTTCTCCTCTGCCTGGCAGCGGCGGCGGCGCGCCGCCCGCTGGACATCCCCAAACCCCGGGCGGGAGACTATCGCCCGTGCCCGAATTTCCCGATGTCGAGCTGTACCGCGCCGCGATCGGGGGCCGGATCGTGGGTACGCGCGTCTCGGCGTTTCAGATCGCCTCCCCGCACCTCCTCGCCTCGGTCGAGACGCCTCCCGAGGCGCTGATCGGACGGGTGGCGACCGGGGTCCGGCGGATCGGCAAGCAGCTCGTCATGGAGTTCGAGGAGGAGCTGTTCTGCGCCGTCCATCTGGCGGTGGCGGGACGGTTCCACTGGACCGCGAGTTCCGGCTCGACAAAGCCGGTGCGGCTGTCCCCGCGCGGCAATCTCGCCGTCTGGAGTTTCGAAGCGGAGGCCGGGAGCGGCGGAAAGTTGCGGCTCGTCGAGCGGAGCCCGAAGAAGCGGGCCTCCATCCGGGTCGGCCAGGGTCCGGAGCCGCTTCGGGCGCTCGACCGCGGCGGGCTGGAGATTCCCGGATCCACCCGTGAAGAGTTCGCGGCCCGGCTCGCGGGCCTGACCAACACGATCAAGCGCGCGCTCACCGAGCCGGCGCGCTTCGCCGGAGTCGGCAACGCCTATTCGGACGAGATTCTCCACCGGGCCCGGCTCTCCCCTTCGAAACGCGCCGGCAGGCTCAGCGACGAGGAGATGAGGCGTCTCCACAGCGCGGCGGAGGCCGTCCTGACAGAGTGGGCCGCACGGCTTCAGAAAGAGTGCGGCAGCGCCTTTCCCACCGGCGTCACCGCCTTCCGGGAGGGAATGGCGGTGCACGGCCGCTTCGGCCAGCCGTGTCCGGACTGCGGATCCCCGGTGCAGCGGGTGCGCCGCGCCGAGAACGAGTTCAACTACTGCGCGACCTGCCAGACCGGCGGCCGCCTGCTGGCGGATCGGGCGATGTCCCGGCTGCTCCGGAAGAAGTGGCCGCGGACGCTCAAGGCGGCCGAAGAGCGGCGGCGCCGGCTCACCTCCGGCGCCGAGGGGGAGGACTGAGGTGCATTGCACGGCCCCGCGGGCCCCAGGTCGCGCAGTTCCTCAGGGTGATGGCCGCGTGAACGTCACGCTCACCGTCATCCGGGTGGAGACGGGCTCGCCGTCGAGCAGCGCGGGCGTGTACCGCCACTCGCTGACTGCGGCGACCGCCGCCTCGTCGAGAAGCGGCACGGAACGCACCACCTCAACGTCCGTCACCTCGCCCGTTGGGCTGATGGTTGCTTCCACGACTACGACACCCGCGGCTCCTGCGGCCACGGCCTCGGGGGGATAAACCGGTGGGTCACCCTGGATCTTCCTGGGGGGAGAGATGCCGTCCCCGGTCCAGATCGGGCCAACCGAGCCGCTGGCGCCCGGCTCATCGAGGGTGGCGTGCAGCTCGTCGAGCACGGCCTGCACCTCTGCCTGGAGGGCCGCGAGTCGGGCGAGGAGTTCCTCTATACGCTGACCCGTCGACTCCGCCGGCTGATCCTGTCTGACGGCGCTGCCGATCGATTCGGCGCGACCAGCCGCGGAAGCGGGACCCACATCCAGGCTGGCAACGAGGATCAAGATCGGCACGAGCACGCTCAGACTCCCGAAGCGGGCGAGGGGTGTCAGCGGACGCCGGTTCGTGTGGGAATTCAACATGACGGATAACCTCCGTTTCAGATGTGACGGACGCGCCATGGCCGGCGCCGGCAGCCACGTCCGTCGGTTCTTTCGAAGTTCTCTGGCGAGTTCGACCAGGTGGGTCGCGCAGGTGGCGGGTGGAACACCGTGAGCAAGCACGAGGTCGTCGGCGGCATGCTCGCTCTCCCGGCGGAGCCGTCCACGAACCATCCACACCAGCGGGTTGAACCACCAGAGACAGCGCAGCGCCTCACCCGCCATCAGCAATACCCAGTCGCCGCGGTGCACGTGGGCGAGTTCGTGCAAGAGCACGACGCGCATGCGCGCCGCTGGCCACCCGGATGCCGACGCCGGCAGCATGACGACCGGCCGTCGCCAGCCCCAGGTCGCCACCAGCCCTGGCCGCGGGCCCAGGACGAGGTCGACGCTGCGTTTCAGGCCGCAGGACAGCGCAATGTCGGCGCACTGCCGATGCCACGGCCCATCCGTCAGTCGATTCGACGACGCACGAAGCCACCGCAATCTCGCAAGCCCAACCAGGAGCACGGCCGTGCTGGCAACCGCGCCGACCAGCCAGATCAGCCCCGCCATCCAGGCGACGCCCGGGTCGCTCGCGAGGGCCGCCAGTCCGGACAGAAACCCGTCAAACGCGGAACCCGCCGGCTGCAATGCAGCAGCCGCTCCAAGCAGACCGGTATCTACCTGTTCGGCGAATGACACGCCGGAGCGCAGCCGAAGCGTGCCCGTCGGTAGGACATGGAGCGCGGGCATCGCGAGCGCCGACACGACGCCGACCGCCAGAAGCCAGTGTCTCGCGGAAGCGGAGGCCCTGCGCAGGCAGAAGACGCCGAGCAGGGCCAGGAACAGGATGGCCGACACCTTGACGGTCAACGCGGCCAGCAGGCTAATCACGCTCTCCCCGGCCCCGGTTCACGTCGTTTCCGCTCTGCCCGTCGCCGAGCGGCCCGGCCGCGGATCGACTTGGGCCCCGCTGTGCCGCTTTTGCGTCCGAAACGAACTGTGCGATCCGCTCGAGTTCCACCTCGGTCAGCCGCTTCGCCTCGCCACCGAGCAAGGCGGCAACTGCCTGCTCGGCAGACCCGTCGAAAAACGTCCCGACGAGATGCCGCAACGCCGATCGGCGGGCGGCCCGACGCGTTGTTACCGGGCGATAGACGTAGCGCAACCCTTCCTCCTCGTGCCGCACGTGGCCCTTTTTCTCCAGAATGCGCAGCTGGGTGCGGACCGTCGACAAACTCGGCGTGCCGGGAAGCTCCTTCCGGACGACGGTGGCGGCGGCGCGGCCCAGCCGGAACAGGATGTCCATGATCTGTCGCTCACGACGCGAAAGGTCGCTGTGCGACGGTCCTTCGGTATTCATGAGACTTTGACCGGTTCCGATTTCCGCCGGTCGTTAGTGTTATTTTTATAACATATCCGCTATTAAATTAGCAACAACGGTTTCCCGAAGGTGAAAGTCTCGGTGGGGTGCCCGCGCTACCAGGGCAGGAGGGAATCCAGCGCGAAGATGCTGAGGATTCCGGCCCCGAAGACCGCGACGACGAGTCCGAAGAGAAGGGCGCGAGCGACGCCGGTCACGAGGACGATCACGATCCCCCGGCCGGCCGGGCAGCCCCCCATGTCCATGATCGAGCGCACTTCCAGAACGATGGAGTAGATCCAGGCGAACGTGCCTACGAGCGGCACCAGTCCGAACATCCAGGGGCTCACGGTGAAGTACTGCGACCGGATCCAGTCGGCGTAGGACGGCAGGCCTCCCGCGGGCGGTTCCTTGACGAGCACTTGGGTAAAGAGCCGCGACAGGGCGGAATGGAAGGTGAGCCAGGCGAGGACCAGCAAGGGATAGACGAGCGTCAGGAACGCGCCCAGCGTCGCGACGCTGCCCACGAGCGCGATCCCGAGGAAGGCGACAACAAGACTCTGGAACGTGCGGGGAGCCGCCGCGATGTGCCGGAAAGCCCCTGGCGAGAGGCTTAGGACAGCCACCAAACGTTCCCCGAGGCGGGGTCCGAGGGCCGGGCCGGCGGGCGTGGGCGGCACCCCGCCAGGCGTGCCCTGACTGTCGGAAGAAGGGGATGACGGATCCATAGCGCCCGAAACTACCACGAGTTAGGAGGGACGTGCACGGATTTGGCGCCGCCCGTCAGGGCCGTCACGCCGCGACGGCAGATGGGGTTGCGACATGCGCGGCGCCAGTTCTCCCGGTGGGGGGGGCGCCGCGCGTGCCGGTCTGAAGACCGGCGGTCCCGGCCGTCGCGCCTCCTTATGCCGGTTCCTCCCGGACCCCCATCAGGCGGCCGGTGCGGCCGATCGCCGCTCCCGCGACCGTCATGCCCCAGAAATAGCCCGGGATGGCGCCGATCAGACAGAGGAGGACCGTGAGATCGGCAATGAAGGCGAACAGGATCAGGCTCAACAGCAGGACGATGTAGTTGCCGAAGTTGGCCCGGATCAGGCCGACGTTCCGGTTGAGCCGGAAGGCCGCGGTGAATCGGCCGGTCGCCGCCAGTTGCACGATCCCGGCCGGGATGAGCGCCTTCGCGATCAGCGCCGCGAATACGAGGAAGAAGATGGAGGTCAGACTCCCGATCACCGAGGTCGCCACCACGGCCGGAGAACCCATGGACTGCCCGATCAGCGCCCAGAAGACGCCGATCGCGACGAGGGCGAGGCCCATCACGACCGCCGCCAGCGTGTAGCCCGCGATCACCCCGAACACCTTGATGCCGTCGAGCAGCACGCCTCCGAAGTCATCCCAATCGGCCATTGGATGCTCGTCGCCGCGCAGCGCGCCCCGGGCCGTGCGAACGCCGAAGCCGAGGAGGGCGAGCAGACCCAGGCCGAACAGCGGGATGAGCACCACCATGAGACTGCCGATCACGAACTTGGAGAGTGCCTTCGGGTCCCGGAAGGCAAAGCTGAACAGATTGCCCAGGTCGAATCGGTCCGGGGCCGGCGGCGCGGGCGGCGGCGGAGGCGGCGGCTCGTCAGTCGGCAGCACTGGTTGGTCTTCGGTCATCGTTTTCCTTCCCGGATCGCCGGGTCCGTTTCCCTTCCCCACTACCAGCTAACGAAGACGGTTCGGGATGGTTCTCTGACGGCAGCCGGAGGCTAGATCCCCATTGTGCGGGCGCTCTGTCCGAGGCCGATTCCAAAGGCGGCCTGACTCCAGAAGAGTCCCGGGATGATGCCAATTCCGCACAGGGCGAAACTCGCGGCCTCCAGAACCTCGATCAGGATCACGATCAGCAGGAATACGACGTAGGTGCCGAGGTGGGCCTGGATGAGCCGGAGGTTCTCCTGGATCCGGAACGCGGAACCGATCTCGTTGCTCGCCACCATCTGCGCCAGGGCGACCGGCAGGAGGACCACCGCGAGCAAGCCGAGAAGCAGCGTCACGGGGCCGAGCACAAAGTCGGCGAGGCTTCCGAGCACCGGGATGATGCTGAGAACCGCGGCGACGATGGACAGCGCGAGCGGAGCCAGGAGATAGCCGAGGACCACCCCGAGCACGCGAAGCCCGTCGCCGAGCAACTGGCCCAGATCCCCCCACTCGGGCATTGGATGCTCCTCGCCCCGCCGCGCGCGCTGCGCCGTCTGGAAGGCGAAGCCGAGCAGAGCCAGCAAGCCGAGGCCGAAGAACAGGATGCCGATCACGGCGAGGCATCCGCCCAGGAATTTGGGCAGCGCCCGGGGATCCCGGAAGGGACCTCCCAGAATCGCGCCGAGGTCCAGGCTCTCCGACGCGGCGGCGCCAGCGGTGGTGGGTTGTTCTTCGGTCATGGTGTGTCCTCAGTTGAACTAACGGCAGTCAGTCGGCCGCAGTTTCAGCGGCCTTGACTTCGACGCCCATGATGCGGCCCGCATGGCCGATCGCGGCGCCGGAAGCCGTCCAGGTCCAGAAGAGCCCCGGCACCAGACCCACCAGGAAAAGCGACAGGCTGAGGTTGGCGAGGACTCCGAAGAGAATCAGGATCAGCAGCAGCAGGATGTACGTCCCCGGGTGGGCACGGATCCGCCGCAGGTTCCGGACCCAGCCGAGGGCCGGGCGGATCTGTCCGGTAGCGGCAAGCTGCATCAGCCCGGCCGGCAGCAACGCCTTGGCGAACCCCGCCAGCAGCACCACGAACCAGCCGGTGACGACCAGGCCGAAGACGGCGGCCGCTCCCATCAAACCGGCTCCCGCAATCGGGACCGCGACCATCTCGGGAAGGATCTGGCCAAAGACGTCGGGGGCGACTCCGCTCTCCAGCGCGGCGCCGGCCACCGCCGCGAAGACGCCGCCGGCGATCCCGACCGCCACCAGGCCGATCAGGGTGCCGACCACGAAGAGCCCACCCCCGACGAGCGCCACCACGGCGGCGTAAACGAGGACGACCGCCACCACGCGCAGGCCGTCGGCGAGTTGGCTCCCCACCGCGTCCCAACCGGGCATGGGGTGCTCTTCTCCCCGCAGCGCCCGGCGCGCCGTCTGGACGGCGAAACCGAGCAGCCACAGCAGCCCGAACCCGAGCAACGGGATCAGCAGGACCGCCAGGCAACCGATCATCCACTTGCGGAACGCGCGTGGGTCCCGGAATGCGAAACCGAGCAGGAAACCGAGATCGATCCGCGCCGGCGGCGCGTCAGCAGCAGTGGTCGCTTCGTCGTTCATGGTGGCCCCCGGAGGGGCTGCTCCCCGCTATCCTTACCGCCCCTCGCGCCAGCCGATGTTACATAACTCCTTCGGGTCCCTGGAAAAACACCGCGCCGCCGGCGGGGACGTGCACGTCTACGCTCTCGAGGCGGTCGAGCGTGAAGGGCTCGGGTCCATTTCCCGGCTTCCGTTCTCCATTCGGGTCCTTCTCGAGTCGTTGCTCCGCGGGGTGGACGGAAGAACGGTTCGCGAAGAGGACGTGGCCGCCCTCGCGGCCTGGAACGCCCAGGCGCCGGCCCGGCGCGAGGTTCCGTTCCGCCCGGCCCGCGTCATCCTGCAGGACTTCACCGGAGTTCCCGCGCTCGTGGATCTGGCCGCCATGCGGTCCGCGTTGGCCCGGATGGGGGGCGACCCCTCGCGGATCAATCCGAAGGCCCCCGTGGACCTGGTCATCGACCACTCGGTGGTGGTGGACTCCTTCGGCACTCCGATGGCGGCCCGCCAGAACGCGGCGATCGAGTTCGAGCGGAACCAGGAGCGCTACCGGTTCCTCCGCTGGGGAGCGGAGGCGTTTTCCCGCTTCCGGGTCGTTCCCCCCGCCACCGGCATCGTCCACCAGGTGAACCTCGAACTCCTGGCCAAGGTGGTCATGGAGGACGGCGAGGGCGACGAGCGGGTACTGCTCCCGGACACCCTGGTCGGAACCGATTCCCACACCACCATGATCAACGGCCTCGGCGTCCTCGGCTGGGGCGTGGGGGGCATCGAGGCCGAGGCGGCCATGCTCGGCCAGCCGTGTTACCTCATCACCCCGAAGGTGGTCGGTTTCCGCCTGAGCGGCGCCTTGCAGGAGGGGGTCACCGCGACCGACCTCGTGCTCACCATCACCGAGCGGCTGCGGGCCCACGGGGTGGTGGAGAGTTTCGTGGAGTTCTTCGGCGAAGGGTTGTCGGAGATCTCGCTCTCCGACCGCGCCACGGTGGCCAACATGGCGCCCGAATACGGCGCCACCATGGGGTTCTTTCCGGTGGATGCCGAGACCCTTTCCTATCTCCGCCGCACCGGCCGGAGCGACGAGGAAGTGGACCGGGTCGAGGCGTACACCAAGCGCCAGGGCCTCTTCCGGACCGACGAAACCGCGGACCCCGAGTACACCGACGTGCTCGAGCTTGACCTGGGAACGGTGGAGCCGAGCCTCGCGGGCCCGAAGCGGCCGCAGGACCGGGTCGCGCTCTCCGACATGCAGCGCGCCTTCCGCGCGTCCCTGAGCGCGCCGGTGGCGGAGCGCGGCTTCGCCCTCGAGTCCGCGCAGCTCGCCCGCACGGCAAGCGCCGGGAACGGCCGGAACCTCGGCCACGGCGCGGTGGTGATCGCGGCGATCACCTCCTGCACGAACACCTCGAACCCGGGCGTGATGCTCGCCGCGGGTCTCCTCGCGCAGCGGGCGGTGGGGCTCGGGCTCACCACCCCCGATCACGTCAAGACCTCGCTCGCCCCGGGTTCGAAGGCGGTGACCGAGTACCTGCGGGACGCGGGACTCCTGGGCCCCCTCGCGGATCTCGGCTTCCACCTGGTGGGCTACGGGTGCACGACCTGCATCGGGAACAGCGGGCCGCTGCCGGAGAGGGTGGAGCGGGCCATCGAGAGCGCCGACCTGGTGGCGGCTTCGGTCCTTTCTGGAAACCGCAACTTCGAGGGCCGCGTGCATCCGAGCGTGCGCGCCAACTACCTGGCGTCTCCACCGCTGGTCGTGGCCTACGCACTCGCCGGCACCGTGGACATCGATCTGGAGGAGGAGCCGCTCGGCACGGGCGCCGACGGCAATCCGGTGTTCCTGCGCGACATCTGGCCGAGCAGCGAGGACGTCCGGGACGCGCTCGACCGGGCGCTCCGGCCGGAGACCTTCCGCCGGATGTACGGCAACGTCTGGGACGGAAACCCCACGTGGAACGAGATCCCGGTGGACGCCTCCGAGATCTACCCGTGGGACGAAGGCTCCACCTACATCCAGGAGCCGCCGTTCTTCTCCGGAATGACCGCTGAGCCGGCGCCCCCCGCCGATATCCGGGGAGCGCGGGTGCTCGTCCGGTGCGGCGATTCGGTCACGACCGACCACATCTCGCCCGCCGGGACCATCGCCTTCGATTCGCCCGCCGGCGGTTGGCTTCGGGAGCGCGGGATCGAGCGGCGCGACTTCAACTCCTACGGTTCGCGCCGCGGCAACGACCGGATCATGCTCCGCGGCACCTTCGCGAACATCCGGTTCCGGAACCAGCTCGCCGGCGGCGCCGAGGGCGGGCTTACGGTGCACTACCCGTCGGGTGAGCAGACCACCATCTTCGACGCCGCCGAGCGCTACCGCGAGGAGGGCACTCCCCTCGTGATCCTCGCCGGCAAGGAGTACGGGACCGGCTCCTCCCGTGACTGGGCCGCCAAGGGAACGCTGCTGCTGGGCGTCAGGGCGGTGATCGCCGAGAGCTTCGAGCGCATCCACCGCAGCAACCTGGTCGGGATGGGCGTTTTGCCGCTCGAGTTCCCCGACGGCGAGAACGCGGAGTCCCTCGGTCTGGTGGGAGACGAAAGCCTGGACATCGAGGGCGTCAGCAACGGTCTCGGACCCGGGGCCAGGGTCACGGTGACCGCTACGCGGAACGGGGAGTCGCGCTCGTTCGAAGCGCGCTGCCGCCTCGACTCGGCGGTGGAAGTGGACTACTACCGGAACGGCGGCATCCTGCAGACGGTGATGCGCGACCTGGCCCGGGAAGGCGCCGGATCAGCGAACTAGGACAGGGCGCTCAGCGGGCCGAGGTCGGGGTCTCTCCGGCGAGGATGCGCCGGAAGACGCCCATCTCGATGTTCCCGCCGGACACCACGGCGACGATCCGCCGCTTCCGGCCCTCCTCGCCCCGACGCCGCGGCACCCGGTCGGCGAGCGCCACCGCCACCGGGCTGGCGCCAGCGCCCTCGGCCACGATCCGGCTGCGCGCCGCCAGAGTGCGCACCGCCTCGGCGATCTCGTCGGGCGAGACCAGCAGCGGTTCCTCGAGGAACTCCTGAACGAGCGGCCACATCGGGTCCAGCACGGTGTTTCCGCCGATCCCGTCCACGAAGCTGGGCTCGGTGTCGATCCACCGGGGTGATCCGTGCCGCACCGCGGCCGCGACCTTGGCCGACGTGGTGACCTCGACCGGATGGACTCGGGCGCCGGAGCCTTTCAGGCGGAGGGCGTTCGATATCCCGCAACTCAGCCCGCCGCCCCCGAAGGGAACGAGCACGGCGTCCACGTCCGGCAGGTCCTCGAAGATCTCCACCCCGGCGGTGGCGTTGCCCACCATGACCTCCCTTTCCTCGACCGGGTGGACGAAGCGGGCGTCGAGCCCCGGGTGGGTGTGGGTGACGATCGCCTTCCACCACTCGGGAAACGGCTGGACCACGATCTCCGCTCCGAGCGCGGCAATGGACCGGCGTTTGTTCTCCGGCGAGGTCTCGGGGACGACGACGGTGCAGGGAACGCCCCGCTCCCGCGCCATGAACGCGGCCGCCTGGGCCCAGTTCCCGGCGCTCGCGGTCATGACCCCGCGCGCGAGTTCGGCGTCGCTGAGCGAACCGAAGAGATTGGCGGCGGCGCGGATCTTGAAGCAGGCGAAGGGCTGGAGGTTCTCCAGCTTCAGCCAGATCTCGTCGGGGCCCTCGACCGGCAGCCTCACCAGTGGAGTCCGGACGGCGTAGGGCGCAATCCGGGCGCGCGCCGCCTCGATCTCGGTCAGCGGAATCATGGGCGCGGGAGTCTATGCGGGAGGCGCGGCGCCCCGGGAAACCACGATCCGGACGCCTTCCAGCGTCAAACGCTCGTCCACGAGATCCACCACGCCGGTCCAGTCCGCCACCTGCTGGGCCAGGCCGCCGGTGGCGATGACCGTGTAGTTCCCGCCGAGTTCCTCCTTCAGCAGCCGGACCATCTCGCGCACCATGCCGGTCCAGCCGTGGACCAGACCGGACTGCATGGCAGCAACGGTGTGCGTCCCGACAACCCGCTTCGGCGGCCGGAGCTCTACCCGGGGCAGGCGCGCCGTCCGGCGCACCAGCGCTTCGGCGGAGACTCCGAGTCCGGGGGCGATGGCTCCCCCCCGGTACTCACCTTCCCGGGAGATCACATCGAAGGTCAGGGCCGTTCCGGCGTCCAGGACGATGGCGTCCACTCCGTAGAGGTGATGGACCGCCACCGTGTTGGCGATGCGGTCGGGGCCGGTCTCCTCGGGAGTGTCCACGGCCAGCCGGATCCCGCGGGCGGTCTTGTGGTTCAGCACGAAGAGCGGGCTCCCGAAGTGGCGCTCCGCGAGATTCCGCAGGATCTCGGTCGCAGAGGGGACCACGCTGGCCGCCGCGAGCCCGTCGATGTCCTGCCGCGAGACGCCCGCCCCGGCAAGCAGGCTGTCCAGCAACGCTGCCGTTTCATCCGCCAGGCGTTCGGCCTGGGTGGAGATCCGCCAGTCCCGCACCCAGGCCTCGCCGTCGTGAAGGCCGATGGCGGTCTTGGTGTTGCCGACGTCGAAGACGAGGAGCATTTGCTCGGAATCCTACGGGACCGAAACGGCTGGCCGCTCCTCCGCGTCCGTCCTGCGCGCGCCCTGCCGCACGGCGTTGGCCCGCCAGACGCCCGCCACCACGCTGCCGATGAGCGAGTGGAAGAGGCTCGATATGGCGCTCGGGACCGCGACGAGCGGGCTCGTGAAGTTCTGGCCGGCGAGGACCACCCCGAGGCCGGAGTTCTGCATGCCGACCTCGATGGAAACGGTTCGCGCGGTCGGGACGCGGCGCGAGACGAGCCGCGCGAGGGTGTAGCCGAAGAAGAAGCCTCCGGCGTGGAGCAGGAATACCGCGACGACCAGCAGGTCGCCCGATTCGAGGATGATCGCCCGGCTCGAGCCGATGATGGAAGCGACGATCACGGTGATCAGCACCACCGACGTGAACGGTCCGTAGGGGAGCACCGCCCGGGTGAGACCCTGGGCGTAGCGCCTCAGGACGAGGCCGGTGACGATGGGCAGGATCACCACCTGCACCGTGCTGAGAAGCAGCCCGGCGGCGGGAACGTCAATGCGGCTGCTCGCCAGCATTGCAACGAGCGCCGGGGTCATCAGGACGGAAAGGCCCGTGGAAACCGCTGTCATCGAGACGGACAGCGGCACGTCGGCGAGCGCCAGGTAGGAGATCACGTTCGAAGCCACCCCGCCGGGACAGCAGGACACGAGGATGAGCCCCACCGCAAACTCTCGCGGCAGGTCGAGCGCCCAGGCCACCGTCCAGCCCATCAGGGGCATGACGACGTACTGGAGCACCACTCCCAGGCCGATGGGCGCCGGCCGCCGCAGGACGCGCCGGAAGTCGTCCACCTCCAGCGTCAGCCCCATGCCCAGCATGATGACGCCGAGCCCGACGGTGATCAGGCCGCCGCTGAACCAGGTGAAGATCCCGGGCCGCCAGAGCGCGAGAAGGCTGGCCAACAGGACCCAGGCCGGGAACGCAAAGGTCCCGATCCGCAGGGCCTGGCGCAGCATCGGGGGAGCTTAGTGGCGGACGGTCCCGCCGGACCCGGCAGGCCTCCCCTTTCTGCCGCTGCTAGCGCGGCTGTCTGGTCGCCGTCAGGGTGAGGGAAGGTCGGTCGCCGCCAGCGTGCACGAAATCGAGGACGAGACGGCCGTCCGCATCGCGGCTCGGGAGGGCCGGCTGGTCCAGCGAGGTCAGTTCCCAACCGGCGGGCAGCACGATCCGGGTGCGGGGACGGGCGAGAAAACGCAGAAGCCGGAGGTCACCGTCCGGGAGCAACTCGTAGCCGGGATTGATGGCTGTCTGGTAGAGCCGGACCCGGACATTGCCGCCTTCGGGGACGGCGTAGCCGAGATCGGCCACCAGCACCCTGGCGTCGTCCGGAAGGGGTGTCGGGGAATGCGGGATCGTGGCGGCCTCCTGAGCAGAAACGATCCGGGTCGGGAGTTCGACCCCGCGGTCCACGTCCAGGGTCACCGGATCGAGGATCCGGTCGGTCGGCAGCAGCACGGAGAACACGTGGGCCTGACCCGGCGCCTCGAGCAGCAGTTCCAGAGCCAGGCGCAGCCGGTTCTCCGCCGCCTCCTCCAGCCAGTAGACGATGCTCCGCTCGTCTTCGGCGCGGAAGTCTCCCTCGCTTACCCGCGTTTCGCCCGGGTTGCCCGGTTCGATCTCGAGCCGGACCGGGAGCGGCTCCTCCCCGGGGTGGAGGATTCCCAGCTTGAGCCGTCCGTTCTCGACAGCGGTCTGGACGGGGACGGTCGAGCTTCCGAGGACGGCGCCCGGAGGCAGCAGCACCGTGGTCCGGCCTGGAGGCACCGGGTGCTCGAACACCAGGCCTTCGCCCCGGGGCCGCACGTAGCGGGACCGATCGGCGGCCTCCTCGATCCGCACCCGGCGCTCCGCCCGCGCTCCCAGCCTCCGTCCCAGGGAAACCAGGAGTCCGTCATCAACCACGGTGGACGAAAGCGCGGAGCCTGAGGCTCGATCCACCGCGGCGGCCTCGGCGCCGGCGCTCGCCGGCGAGAGGGAGAACCGGTATTCCTCGACCCCGGCGCCCTGCACGATCCGGTCGGAGACGATCCGGATCTCGTTCCCGTCGCCGATCTCATAGCGGGTCGCGAGCGCCAGGAGCCGGAAGGGATCGTCCGCCGCGGCAGCCGTGACGGAACCCGCTGCAAGCAGCACGATCAGAACTTCCCGCATAGCGACGCCGGCCCGCGGAACCGGCCAGGACAATGTTGTGGCTCCGGGCCTCGCCCTGCAAATCCGCCTCGCGCCAGCGGCGCGACGCCTATTCGCTCAGAACCGGAGCTCCAGGAAGAAAGTGAGCGCCGCGTAGGCGACGTTCTCTTCCGTCCGGATCCGGAAGGTCACCGGCTCGCTGCCGTCGAGGCGGAGCTGCGAGGCGTGGCTGCGCAGGCGCTCCCACTCGGTCCGGTCCTCGAAGGGGTCCGAACGGACATAGCGCGCCTGGACCCCCAGGGAGGCGGTTTCGTTGACCTCCCAATCCACCCCGGCGAGGGCCTGAAACGCCGTGAGCCGGTCGCTCAGCTCGCCCTGCTTGCTGGAGGTCGTGCCGGCGAGGTTCCGGCGGACCTCCTCCTCGTTCGGCAGACCGGCGGCGGTCGCGATCTTCGCCGGGTCGGCGTTGCGCACCCACAGGTCCCCGTAGTCCAGCTCGGTCCAGGAGACTCCCACCCCCAATCCGGCGAAGGGCTTCAGCGTGCCGTCCACCGGCAGATCGAAGACCAGGTTCAGGAAGACGTTGCGGGAGGACACGCTGCCGATCCGGTCCTCGGCGCGCACGATCTCGCCCTCCAGCTTGCCGGCGGTGTCCCCGGTAGCGCTTGCCACGGGCGACGTCTGGTCGTATTCCGACTCCCGGTGGAAGGTCTCGACTTCCATCCGGAACCAGTCCGAGATGCGGTGGCCGACCGCGAGACCGGCAAGCGTCCCATAAGCCGGATCGAAGGCCGTCTGCCAGCCCGCGGCCGAGCCGCGGTCCGGGTCCGTGCAGCCGGGGATCTCGGCGTAGCGCGGGTTGATGAACTCGTCGCACCGGCTCGCCCGGTCGTTGCTCTTGCCCAGCAGGACGACGCCGGTCGCGAGATTCGCCCCCAGGTCCCCCCGCAGGTAGAAGCCGGAGCGCTCTTCCTGGGCCAGCGCTTCGGGCGCCGCGGCCCAGGAGACCGCGATCGCCACGGCTGCGGCGGAGATGCGGAGCGGCGGGCGGTGTGTGACGAAGACCCCATCCATGACGCCGTAGGGTAGTCGGAGCGGGAACGTCAGCGGATCAGTTCGAAATCGGGAGCTTCGGGGACCACCCCGGCGCGCTCGGCCATCGAGAAGAGCACCCGGAGCGCGGCCTCCCCGGAGTCCCCCATGTCGCGGGTTAGCGCCGAGACGTACATCTTGACGAACTTCCGCCCCAGCTCGCGCTCGAGGCCGCGCCCGAAGAGGAGCGCGTAGTCGAGGGCTTCGTCCTCGTTGGCGTAGGCCCAGTCGATGCTCGCCCGCATCGCCCGGTTCACCTCGACCGCCAGGTCCCGCCCGAGGTCACGCCGCACCACGTCGAGTCCGAGCGGCAGGGGCAGCCCGTGCTCGTCCTCGAAACGGACCCCGAAATCCGAGAGCAGGTGGAATCCGCGCGCCTCGTAGGTAAGTTGTCCCTCGTGGATGACGACGCCGGCCTCGGCCTGGCCCGCTTCGACCGCTTCGAAGATCCGGTCGAAGGGAACGACGACCGGCTCGAACTCTCCGATGTAGCAGCGGGCGAGGAGCGCCGCCGTGGTCCGCGGGCCGGGGATGGCCACCCGGCGTCCCTCGAGGTCCTCGAGGCTTCCAGCCTTCCGGCTCACCACCACCGGCCCGTATCCCTCTCCCATGCTGGCCCCGGTCGCCATGATCCAGTAGCGGTCCGCCACCGAGAGGTAGGCGTGCGCGGAGATCGCGGTGATGGGCAGTTCGCCGGCGAGCGCCCGGTCGTTCAGGCTTTCGATGTCCTCGAGGACGTGCTCGACCTGGTAGTCGCGGATGCGCACCGCGCCCTTCGCGAGGGCGCAGAACATGAAGGCGTCATCGGGGTCGGGGCTGTGCCCGACCCGCAGGATGGGAGGAGAGGTCACGGATTCGTTCCTTTCGTTGGGGCGGAGGGAAGGCCGGAAGTATCCCCCGTCACGCAAGCCGCGGCCCGGTCCACGCACTCATCACCCCAATCCATGGGGAAGATGAGATCGGCGACCTCCCCGGCGGCGCCGAGATAGCGCCGCTGCGCCGGGATCACCATGTTCTCGAAGCGTTCCCGGACTTCGGCCGGCGTATAGGCGCGCTCGGCGCCATCCCGTTCGATGCGCCGGGCGAGAAGCACGTCGAGGTCGCCCTCCAGCAGGATGCGAAGGTTCGCCGCCGCCCGGACCCGTGCATCCCAAAGGGCAAACACTCCCTCCGCGACCACCAGCCGCGTCGGACCGAGGGAGCCGGTCACCCGGCGTGCGCCGGTGCGGAAGTCGTAGGCGAAGCGCGGCACGGAGGCGCCGGCGCGGAGCGCCTCGAGGTGCTCGGCGAAGCGATCGAGGTCGTACGCCTCCGGCTCGTCGTAGTTGACGTCCGTGCGCTCGGCGCGGGACAGACGGGAGGTGTCCCGGTAGTAGTCGTCCTGCGACAGCACGACCGCCTTCCAGGCGGCAAACCGCGACGCCAGCGCCCGCGCGAAACGGGTCTTCCCGGTGCACGTCCACCCGGCGACGGCGACCACGCGGACGCTGTGGGGCGGAGCGATCAGGACTCTCCGGGGCCGGGGTCGAGCGCTCTTTCGAGCGCGGCCCGGGCCTCGCGGGCATCCGCCTTGCCGCGGAGCTCGCGCATCAACCGCCCCACGAAAAAGCCGATCACCTTCTTCTTGCCCGCCCGGTAGGCGTCCCGGTCCGCCGGGTGCCCGGCGACGAGCCGGGTGGCGATCTCGTCCAACCGGGATTCGCCCGCCAGCTCGCCAAATCCAAGGTCCGCCATGAGTGCGCGGGCGGTGCGTCCGGTGTCGCACATCGCCTGGAAGACCTCGCGCGCGGCGTTTCGCGGCAACTCCTTCGCCGCGACGAGATGTACGAGTTCGCCGAGCCGCTCCGGAGGCGCCGTGAGCCGTCCGTCCAGCTTTTCCCGTGACGCGACCTCGGTGGTGATCCAGCCCGCCGCCACGGCGGCAGCCTCGCCGACCGGGGAACCGACCCCCGCCGCCGCGGCCACGGTCGCCTCGTAGTAGTCCGCCAGCTCCCGGCGCGCGGCGATCCGCTCGGCCTGGTCAGCGGCAATTCCGTGCCCGGTCCGGTAGCGGGCAGCGCGGGCGGCAGGGAACTCGGGAAGCACGCGCCGCGCCGCATCGAGCAGACCGTCCGGAAGCCGGAGCGGGGGAAGGTCGGGATCCGGGAAGTAGCGGTAGTCCTCGGCTTCTTCCTTGCTCCGCATGGGCTCGGTCACTCCGCGCGCCTCGTCGTAGAGGCGGGTTTCCTGAACGACCTTCCGTCCGGCGACCAGGACTTCGCGCTGGCGCCGTTCCTCGTATTCGAGCGCCCGCTGGAGGAACCGGAACGAGTTCAGGTTCTTCAACTCCACCTTGACCCCGTAGTTCGGGTCGCCCCGCCGCCGGACCGAGACGTTGCCGTCCATGCGCAGGTTGCCCTTCTCCATGTCGGCGTCGGACACTCCGCAATAGACGATCCGGCTCCTGAGCTCCCGGGCGTAGGCGACCGCCTCGGCCGCCGAACGCATGTCAGGGTCGCTCACGATCTCGATGAGCGGCACGCCGGCGCGGTTGAAGTCCACCCCGCTCCGCTTGTCCGATCCCGGGAACCCGTCGTGAACCAGCTTGCCGGCGTCCTCCTCGATCTGGATCCGGTTGATGCCGACCGTGCGGTCCACCGGCTCACCGTCCGGCCCCGCATCCAGCCGGACCCGGACGGACCCCGCCTCCGCCAGCGGAAACTCGTACTGGGTGATCTGGTAGCCCTTGGGGAGATCCGGATAGAAGTAGTGCTTCCGCTCGAAGACCGACTCCTCGTTGACTTCGCAGTCGAGGGCGAGCCCCGCGAGCACCGCGAGTTCCACCGCTCTCCGGTTGGGCACCGGAAGCGCTCCGGGGAGGCCGTAGCACACCGGACAGAGGTGCGTGTTCGGCGGCGAACCGAACTCGTTCCGGCAACCGCAGAAGAGCTTCGTCCGGGTATCGAGCTGGACGTGTACCTCGAGCCCGATGACGGTCTCGAAAGGGTCGGTCACCGGGTCGCAGACGGAACCGTCAGCCGTACAGCGACTCGATGAGGTCGGCGTACCGCTCCGCCACCACCCGGCGCTTCACCTTCATGGTGGGCGTCAACTCCCCACTTTCGATCGTGAAGGCCGCCGTCACCACCGCGATCTTCTTGACCTGCTCGAAGGACGCGAGTCCCTCGCTCAGCCGGCCGATCTCAGCCATCAGATGCGCCTGGACGCGCTCGTCGGCGGCCATCGTCTCGGGGCTGTCGGCCGGGATTCCTTCTCCCTCGCACCACCTCCCGAGCTGCTCGAAGTCCGGCGCGACCAGCGCCGAAAGGTAGGGCTTGCCGTCCCCGACCATCACCAGTTCGGCGATGTAGACGCTCGACTTGAGGCTTCCCTCGATCGGCTGCGGGGCGACGTTCTTGCCGCCGGCGGTGACGAGCAGATCCTTCTTCCGATCCGTGATCCGCAGGAAACCGTCCTCGTCGAAGGCGCCGACGTCGCCGGTGTGGAACCAGCCGTCCACGATCGCCTCGTCCGTGGCCGCCTCGTTGCCGAAGTACCCCTTCATCACGTTGTGGCCCCGGCAGAGGATCTCCCCGTCGTCGGCGATCTTGACGTCCACGCCGCGCACGGGAATCCCCACCGTTCCGAACCGGAAGCGCTCCCGGCGGTTCACGGTGATGACCGGTGAGGTCTCCGTCAGTCCGTAGCCCTCGATCACCACCCACCCCGCGGCCAGGAAGAACTCGGCGACGTCGCGGGGAAGCGCCGCTCCGCCGGAGACGAAGAGCTCCATCCGCCCGCCCATCCGGGCGTGGAGCTTGCTGAAGACCAGCTTGGTCGCCAGTCCGTACTTGAACTTCAGGCCCGCGGGCACGGAGGTGCCGTCCTGGCGGTGCTGACCCACCGCGTACCCGACCGAAAACGCCCAGTTGAAGATCTTCTGCTTCAGGGGGCTCCCGGCGGCCGCCGATTCGAGGACCTTGTCCCGCATCTTCTCGTAGAAGCGGGGCACGCACGCCATCACCGTGGGATGGACTTCCCCGATGTTCTCGACCAGGGTGTCCATGCTCTCGGCGATCGCGATCGTGACGCCGGCGTGCGGATACAGGTAGTGCGCCACCATGCGGGCGAACACGTGGCTGTAGGGCAACACGGAGATCGCCCGATCCTCCGGCGTCAGCGTCAGCGCCTCGTGGGCGACGAGGGTGTTCTGCACCAGGTTCGCCTGGGTCAGCATCACCCCCTTCGGATTGCCGGTGGTCCCCGAGGTGTAGATGATGGTGGCGAGGTCGTCACCCGAAACCGCCGCCGCGAGCCGCTCGGCCGCTCCGGAATCCACCGCGCGCGAACTCCTGCCGGCATCCGTCACCCTCGACCACGACTGATCCCCCGACCCCTCCACCGGCGCGTCGAGAGTGAAGACCATCTCGACGCTGGAAAGCGAGTCGCGGACTGCCGCGATCTTGGCCTGCTGCTCCGCCGAGGAGGCGATCACCACCCTCGCGCCCGAGTCCCGAATGATGTAGGCGGCCTGCTGTGCGGTGAGGGTGGGATAGATCGGGACCGTCACGGCGCCCAGGATCTGGAGCCCCGCTTCGATGGTGAACCACTCCACCCGGTTCTCCGAAAGGAGCACCACCCGGTCTCCCTTCTGCACTCCGCGCAGCGACAGACCGACCGCCGCATCCCGCGCGGCGTCGAGCCAGGCCGCCGAAGAGAACTTCTTCCACTCCCCGCTCTCCTTGTGGAGGATGGCGTCTTCCTTGTTGTGCCGCGCACAGGCGGCGGCGAAAAGTTGGTTGAGGGTCTGCGCTTCCATGGGAACACCTCCGAACCGGTGATCTTACGCAACCGCGCGCTGGTCGGAGCGGGAGTGGGGCGCACGCGTGTGACTACTGCGCGGGATTCGAGCGGCATCCAGAATCCGCCCCACTCCCCCTCCGAACGGCGCTTCGCGCCTCCGAATGGAAACTCGCCGCATCTCGCGGTTCACGTGCGGTCGCCAAGCGTCAGCAGGAATCGCGGGCGAGTCCCCATTCGCGCTGTCATTCTTGTGAAAGGGGGGCCCGCCCCCCTTTCACACTTTCCCCCCGGAAATGCCGGCAGGCGGCCCACAGAGCCTCAACGTGCGTAACGCTGCCGCGCCGCGTGGCGCCCCGGCTGGGACCGCCGGTCTTCAGACCGGCACGCGCGGCGCTCGGCGCCGCGCACGGCGCAGCGCGCCTCCGCCTGACGACGAAACGGTCCGCAACGCCGATACTCCCCCCGCACCCCTTCCCTCATGCTCGACCTGATCCTCCCCGTCGCGCTCTTCGCCTTCTCCATGTCGATCACGCCCGGACCCAACAACGTCATGGTCACGGCGTCGGGGGCGAACTTCGGCTACCGGAGGACGATCCCGCATCTCCTGGGCATCGGCCTCGGGTATCCGGCGATGGTGGCCGGGGTGGGGTTCGGTCTCGGCGGCGTCTTCGAGGCCGTCCCCGCCGTGCACGTCGTCCTCAAGTACGCCGGCTCCGGGGCCATTCTCTGGATGGCCTGGAGGATCGCCACGGCCAGCGGAACCGGACCGGCGACGGAACGCCCCGGCCGCCCGTTCACCTTCCTTCAGGCCGCGGCGTTCCAGTGGGTCAACCCCAAAGGGTGGGTGGTTGCCGTCGGGGCCGTCAGCGCCTTTACCACCGTCGAGGGAGACCTCTTCCTCGAAGTGGGCGCGATCACCCTGAGCTTCGTCTCGGTGAACTACGCCTGCGCTTCCGTCTGGACCGTCTTCGGAGTCGGGATCGGGCGACTCCTGAAGCACCGCAACCGGCTCCGGATCTTCAACGTCGCGACGGGCCTGTTGCTCGTCGCCGCCATCGTGCCCCTCTTTATCGACTGAACCCCCGGACAAGTCTCCCGGAAACACGGAGATCGCGGGCGCCGGCACCCGCCGGCGGACGCCCCCTCCCGTCAGGCCGCGACGTGCCCCCTCTGTTAGGATGCTCGGCTCATATGTCCACCTCGGAAGGGCGCGGGAATCCCGGCGCCAGCGCAGACAGTCGCCCCGGGCCCCAGGTGCCGCAGGGCCTCTTCGTCCGCTGCGAGGGGTGTTCCGAGATCGTCTACGGACGGGCCCTCCGGGAAAACCTCGAGGTCTGTCCGCGCTGCGACTTCCACCTGCGGCTCGGCGCGCGCGAGCGCATCGAGATGCTGGTTGACGAGGGGGTCTATCGGGAGATCTCCGCGGATATCCGCTCCAACGATCCCCTCCGCTTCCGCGACCGGGTGGACTATTCCGACCGGCTCCGGAAGGGCGCCGAAAAGACCGGCCTCGACGACGCCGTCATCGTGGTGCGCGCCGAGATCGAGCGGACGCCGGTGGTCCTCGCCGTCATGGAGTACGCCTTCATCGGCGGCAGCATGGGCGTCGTGGTGGGCGAGCAGATCACCCGCGCGGTGGAAGCGGCCTGCGAGGCCCGGATCCCGCTGATCGTGGTCTCCTGTTCGGGCGGCGCCCGGATGCAGGAGGGCGCCCTCTCGCTGATGCAGATGGCCAAGATCTCAGCGGCGCTCGCGGTGCTCGACGATGCGGGCCTGCCGTACATCTCGGTGCTCACCCATCCGACGACCGGGGGTGTCACCGCCAGCTACGCGATGCTCGGCGACATGAACCTTGCCGAGCCCGGAGCGCTGATCGGATTCGCCGGCCCCCGCGTGATCCAGCAGACGATCCGCGGCGAGCTGCCTCCCGGCTTCCAGCGTTCCGAGTTCCTGCTCCGCCACGGGATGCTCGACCGGGTGGTCCACCGGCGGGACCTTCGGGGTGTGTTGGGCGGTTTCCTGCGATTCATGTACGAACCCGCCGAAGCCGCGGCTTCGGTGGAGAAGGACGCCGCCGCCACGGTGCAGACCGCACCGGAGCCGGCGCTGGTCCGCACCGCCCGGTAGAGCCGGCGGTCCCTTCCGCACCTCTTCATGAAGTACGAGGAGGCGCTCGCTTTCCTTAAGAGCCGCGAGCAGTTCCACGTCAAGGTGGGGACCCGGAACATCCGGCTGCTCGCCCGGGCGCTCGGCCACCCCGAACACCGGTTCCCGTCGGTGGTGGTCGCGGGAACGAACGGGAAGGGGTCGACCGTCGCCATCCTGGACTCGATCCTCCGGGCCCACGGACTTCGCACGGGGCGCTTTACCTCGCCCCATCTCGTTTCGATCGGGGAGCGGATCCTGGTGAACGGCCGCCAGCTTCCGGAGGACGAGTTCGCCAGCCTGATCGGTGATATCGCCAGCGCGGCCGAGCGCCTGCCTCCGGATCAGCAGCCGTCGTTCTTCGAGACGATCACGGGCGCCGCCTTCCTCGCCTTCGCCCGGCACGAGGTCGACGCGGCGGTCTTCGAGGTCGGGATGGGCGGCCGCTGGGACGCGACGACCGCGACCGACGCGCCGCTCGGGCTCGTGACCCGGATCGCCCTCGATCACGAGCGCTATCTGGGCAAGACGGTTCGCGAGATCGCCGGCGAAAAGGGGGCGGTGGCGCGGCCGGGGGGAGAGTTGCTGATCGCCCGGCAGGACCCGGAGGCGGCCGAGGTCCTCGCGGCCAGCGCCCGGGACCGCGGCGCCCGCTTCCGGGACGTGGCCCGGGAAACGACCCTGGATTGCACGGTCCACCGAACCGGCGCCGGCGGGACCGTTTCGACCCCCGTCGCGACGTACGACGACCTCTGGCTGCCGCTTCCCGGCAGGCATCAACTGGACAACCTGGCGCTCGCGGTCCGGGGAGCGGAGCGGCTCTTCGCCCGAGAGGGACTTGGAACCCCCGATCCGGTTCGGGTCCGGCAGGGGGTCTCGGCGGTCCGGTGGCCGGGTCGGCTGGAATGGCTGCCCGCCGACGGCAGCCGCCCGCGTCTCCTGCTCGACGCCGCCCACAATCCGAGCGGCGCCGAACGACTCTCGGAATACCTGGACACGCTGGGGCAGAACGGGCGGCGGGTGCTGGTCTTCGGGGCCAGTCGCGACAAGCGGGTCGAGGAGATGCTCGGGCCGCTGGCGCCGCACTTCCAGCGGGTGCTGCTGACCGCAGCGGCAACCCGGCGGGCGCTCCCGATCGCCGACCTGAAGGACAGCGCGGAGCGAGTGTTTGCCGAGAACGGCACCCGCGCGGAAACCGTGGAAGACGTCCCGCAGGCGCTCGCCAGGGCCTGCCGGCTCGCCGGCCGGACGGGCGAGGTGGTGATCGCCGGCTCGATCTTCCTCCTCGGGGACGCCCTTCGGCTGCTCCGCGCGGAGGACGGGGACCGCCTCGATCAGGAAGTGATCGAGATGCCCTTGCTCCCGACGGAACCGGCGGGTCGAACGAGCACCGAGCGGCGCTCCTCCGCCGCCTGACGGGAACGCCGGTCTTCAGACCGGCACCGCGGCCCGCAGGTCCACTTTCGCATTCTATTTAAGTTTTTGATTCTAGGGCGATTTAGAACTTGTCGGCAAATCCGGGTATCACTCTGCGTACCACGTCTCTGAATCCGAGTCGCAACAGGAACGCTTCGGCATTTCCGGGTACCGGGGGTAACCGTTCGGTCGTGGGTGTATAGCGGACCGACAACGGAGTGGACCGACAGCTGAACCTGCGTAGCGGAGGGAGGTAGCGCGGACGATCGGAAGTGGGCAGAGCCGACCGTCCCAACAAGGCGTCCAACGTGGGATCGCTGTTCAAGTCGTTGCGGTGCAAGGTTTTGATGACCGTCCGAGAGGTGGAGGAAGCGACCCGTGGGGCGACGAGCGTGCCGGGCCTGCCGGCCGAGTCGGTCACTTTGCGCCGGTTTCTCCGGACGCCGACAGCGCGTCCGGCTCGGCCAGCTTCGTGTCCATACACCCACGACCGAACGCTTACTACCGGGGTAACCGTTCGGCGGAGCCGGTATGGGCATGGGGCCGCCTCCGGCTGGAAGGGCCGTCTGCGTCCGGAACAACCCGCGCAGATTGACGAGTTCGACCGGCAGGACCAACGCGTTCTTCGCGGCACGGCACGCTTTCATTCTCCGTCGCGTGGGTTCCCACGTTCCCGTTTTCGGTCCGCCATACCGGCACGACCGAACGGTTACGTACCGGGGGTAACCGTTCGGTCGTGGGTGTATGGACGTGAAGCTGGCCGGGCCGGA
>JAPPGX010000014.1 GCA_028877265.1 Acidobacteriota bacterium | reverse complement strand
ACAAAACAGCGTGTTACGGGATTCCGGTAGCGGAGCGGAGCGCCGCGCGTGCCGGTCTGGAGACCGGCGTTCCAAGCCGGCGGTGCTATGCGGCGGATCAGCGATCCACCGTCCTACCGCCTCTCCAACACGCAGTACCGGTACAGCTTGAGCGTCTCGCGCCAGTCTTCGGGATAGCCCGCCACCATTTCTCCCAATCCGAACTCCTCGGCCAGGCCGGCGAACGAGCCGTCCTCGGCCACCCGGTACGGCGCCTGTTCCTCGAACACCTTCAGGTCGGCGAAACCCGTCGGGAAACTGGCGCCCATCGCCCGCTCCACGTCCTCGAGGCGCCTACGGTCCACGGGGTCCACGGATTCTCGGTCCTGGAGGTCAATGGCGAAGTAGTCGAAGGCGATGCGAAACGAGGTCATGGCCTCGGCGAGCCGGTTGAGGAACGGCAGGATGCGCTCGGGGGGCAGGTACATGGTGTTGCCCTCCCAGACCATCAGCGTCGGCGCCGCGGGGTCGAAGCCGAGTTCGGCCAGGCCGTTCGGAACGTCGGCCTCGAGGTAGTTGGCGAAGAGGGACGGCGCTTGCTCGATCCCGTTCTCCGCCAGCGTCCCCCGCTTGAACTCCACAACGGCCTGCTGGTCGACCTCGAAGAAACGGGCGCCGGCGAAGCGGTGGGCGCGCATGTCGAAGCCGCCTCCGAGCAGGACCACCTGCCGGGCCCCCGCCACGATCCCGCGTTCGACGAACCGGTCGAAGTACCGCGTGCGGAAGCGGACCATGCTGGTCGAGGGCGGGAAGGCGACGTCCAGTTGCCCGGCGACCGCCCGGGCCCGGTCGTTCGAAAACCATGGGGCGTAGGGGTCGTGGAACAGCGGTTGCGGCTTTTCGGGTTCCGCGGCCCGGATCGCCGCGATGACGAAGGCGGTCGCGCCGATTTCGTTGATGTCGGTCATGGCGTTTCGCGGCCCTCCCCTGCCGCGGTGCCGGTCTGAAGACCGGCGGTCCCTGCGTCCCTAGCCGAGCGCTTCCCGAGCTTCCCGGTCCGCCTCCCGGCGGCGGAGCGTCTCGCGGCGGTCGCGGTTGCTCTTGCCCTTCGCGAGCGCCACCTGGACCTTGATCCAGCCGTTCCGCAGATGGATGCGGAGCGGCACCAGCGTCAGGCCGGCGGTGGTCAGCTTGCCGGCGATCCGCCGCATCTCGTCCTCGTGGAGCAGCAGCTTCCGGTTCCGCTCCGGGTTCCCCTGTTCGGGCGGAGCGTTCACGTAGGGCGCGATGTGGCAGTTCACGAGGAAGATCTCGCCGTTCCGTTCGCGGCCGTAGGCGTCCTTGAGGTTCGCCCCGCCGGCCCGGCAGGACTTCACCTCGGCGCCGGTGAGCGCGATGCCCGCCTCGAACTGCTCGAGGATCACGAAGTTCCGTCGCGCCCTCCGGTTCTCCGAAAGCACCTGCTCGTTGCGGAAGCCTCCCCCGTGCGCTCCGGCGGAACGCAACCGGCGTTTCTTCCTGGCGGTCTTCTTTCGACTCATGGAAACGAGTCTAGCCGTCGCATGCCGGAAACAACACGGGTACGACCGCCACGTTTACCATGCGGAAAGCCCGATGCCCGAATTCCTTTGCCAGGTCGGCGAACCCGCGGGCGACCTGCGGCGGCTCCGGCTGACCGCCCGGGACGCCGACGCGGCCCGCGAGGAACTCCAGGGCCAGGGACTGCACGTCTTCGCGGTCCGGCGCCTGTCCTCGTTCGCCGCGTTCGGCCGCCTCTTCGAGGGGGGAACGCCCTTCTGGCGCCGGCGTCCGGTCCGCAGCCGCGAGGTGCTGCTCTTCAACCAGGAGCTGGCCGCGCTGCTGCACGCCGGGCTGCCGCTCGCCGAGTCGCTCGGCATCATGGTCGAGCGCATGGAGAACCCGACCCTGCGGGAGGCGGTCCAGACGATCCTCTCCGAGGTCAAGTCCGGCGTGCCGATGAGCACCGCCGTCACCCGCTACGCCTTCTTCCCGTCGGTCTATCCGGCGTGCCTGCAGGCGGGCGAGACCAGCGGGGACCTCCCGGGCATGATCGTCCGGTTCACGGACGCCATGCGCGTCGCGGTGAAGGCGCGGTCGAGCCTGACCGCGGCCATGGTCTATCCCGCCTTCCTGCTCGCCGCGCTGCTCGGCACCGCCGCCTACCTCCTGCTCGGGGTGGTCCCGAACTTCGTTCCCTTCTTCGCCGGGTTCGGGCAGGAACTGCCGCCCCTGACCACCGCGCTGCTGACCGCCGCGGAGTTCGTCCGGACGCACCTGCTGTGGGTGACGTTCGGCCTGCTGGGCGCGCTCCTCCTCTTCGCCGCCTGGTCCCGGACCGAGAGGGCGAAGCGGATCCGGGACCGCGGGGTCCTCCGCCTCCCGGCCATCGGCGAAGTGCTCCGGCTGTACGGCGTCTCCCAGTTCTCGCGGTCGCTCGGCACCCTGCTCGCCGGGGGGATGCCGCTCGTCAGCGCGATCCCAGTGGCGGCGCGCGCGGTCGGCAACCGGCACCTCCGGAGCGTGCTCGAACCCACGGCCGGGGCGGTCCGTGAGGGCCGCTCCTTCGTCGAGACCCTGGCGGAGACCGGCGAGATCCCGGGCTTCGCGCTCCAGATGGTCCGGGTCGGCGAGGGCACCGGCGACCTCGCCCGGATGGTCTCCTCGGTCGCCGACTTCAACGACGAGGTGATCGAGAACCGGGTGACCGTCCTCCTCAGCCTCCTCACGCCGGTCGTGCTCCTCATCCTGGGCGGCTTCGTGGCGCTGGTCCTGCTCGCGATCTACCTGCCGCTCTTCAGCCTCGCCTCGGTGCCCCAATTCTGAAATGCGAGTCCTGATACGGCCCTTCCGTCCCGAGCGCCAGCGCGGCTTCACGCTCATCGAGCTGGTGGTGGCCGCCGGGATCCTGGCGGTGCTGGCGATGGGGATCATCCCCGTCGCGAAGGTCGCCTCCGTCCGGGCCGACGAGATCGAGTTGAGCCGGACCCTGCGGACCGTCCGGATGGCGATCGACGCCTACCACGAGGCCGCCGAGGCCGGGGAGATCGATCCCGACTTCATCGAGCCCGACCACGAGAACTACCCGCCGGACCTGGAGGCGTTGGTGGACGGGGTGCCCGGCCCCCGGGGCCCGGACGGCCGCGCCCCGGTCCTCCGCTTCCTCCGGCGCCTCCCGACGGATCCGATGACCGGACGCGCCGACTGGATGCTGCGCTCCTACCAGGACGATCCGGGACGCCTCTCCTGGGGCGGCCAGAACGTCTACGACATCCGCTCCGCCTCGCCCCGCCGCGCGCTCGACGGCACGCTCTACCGGTCATGGTGACGAGGACCCTCCGCACTCGCCGCGTCGGTGGCGCCGCCGGGTTCAGCTTCATCGAGATGGTGCTGGTGCTGCTGGTCCTGGGAATCCTCTTCGCGATCGCGGTGCCCCGCTACCAGGCGCAGATCGCGAAGGCGAAGGAGGCGGTGCTGGAGCACAACCTGGCGACGATCCGGGAGCGGCTCGACCAGTACCGGGCCGACCACGACGAGTTCCCGGCGAACCTCGCCGACCTCGTCGTTTCTGGCTATCTCCGGGAGATCCCCGAAGACCCCATCACCCAGTCCATCCTCTGGGAGGAGGTGCGCGACGGCTACGACCCCATGTTCCCGGACGCTCCCGCCGGGGTCTCCGACGTCCGCAGCCGTTCGGAGGAGATCGGCAGCGATGGACGCCCGTACCGTGAGTGGTAGCCGCGCCGGGAACTCCTCCGCGGGCTACGTGCTTTTCGGGGTGCTCATCGGCATCACGCTGCTCGGCGTGGGGTTGACCGCCGCGGTGACGCTCTGGAGCCAGGCCGTCCAGCGCGAAGACGAAGCGGAACTGCTCTTCCGGGGCGAGGCGATCGTGCGGGCGCTGGAACGCTTCCAGCAGGACCGGCCGGGCACGCTTCCCGAGACCCTCGACGAGCTGGTCGAGGGCAAGTACCTCCGCCGCGCCTGGCGTGACCCGATGACGGGACGGAGCTTCCGCATCCTGCGCGCCGAGGCGGCGGCGGCGCCCGCCACCGCCGCTGCGGGCGTCATCGGAGCGCGGCCGCGGCCCACGAACCCGGCGGGCGACGAGTTCGAGGAACGGGCCGGGGAGGAAGTGCGTCCGGAGCCCGACGCGCCCGGGACCGCCACCGGGATCACCGGGGTGGTCAGCACCAGCGACCGCCTCAGCTTCCGCACCTACGAGGGCGCCCGCCGCTACAACGAGTGGCGGTTCGAGGCCGAGGTCGCCGCCGCCGCGGGAAGCGGCGGGGGAAGGTCGGCTGCTGCCGGCGAGGAGCCCCCCGGAACCAGGCGCAGCCGTTAGCCGCGGCGCGCGAACGCCTCGAGCCCCGCCCGCGGACAGGTACTCCGCTCGACGTAAGCGAGCAGGTTCGCCGCCAGCTTGCGAGTGCGGCGCTCGACCGCCTCATCGAGGCATCGTCCTTCGGCGTCGAAGACCTTGTGGACGCCCGCGACGGACACCGGGCCCGGAAGGACGATCGCGCCGACGTGGGAGAGCACGCTCCGCAGGTGTTCGAGCGCCTTGACCGCCCCGATCGCGCCCGACGCCGCGCCGATGAGCGCCGCCGGCTTCCCCGCCAGCACCGACGGGAACCCGAGGTTCTCGATCACGAGCTTCATCGTGGCCGCGTAGCTGCCGTGGTACTCGGGGGTGGCGAAGATCAGGCCATCGGCGTCGCGGATGGCCGCCTGGAGACGCTCCCGGTCGGGGAAGTCCCCGGACTGGCCGGGAAAGGGCAGCTCCATCTCCGCCGGATCGAGCCAGGTCACGCGGACTTCGGGGTTCCCGGACAGCTCGTCCACGGCGAGCGCCAGGACCTTCGAGGTGACGTTGCCGGGGCGGGTGGTCCCCAGGATCGCGGCGATGCGGACCTCTCTTCGCTCATCGTTCATCGTTCGGACTCTCCCGGAAACGGGGTAACGGGAACGACGACCGGAGAGTTCCGTGTGAGCAGCCTGTGATGGAACTCACGCAGCATTCGAACGGCGATGCATCCCGGCTGAACCGGGCCGCTTTGCGGCCCTCATCGTTGCGTTTCGGTCGGAATACACCCGGTATTCCTCCCTCACGCGCCTTGTCAGCCGGGCGCCTCGCCGTTCTCGGTGCTCACGCCAGTTCCAACACAGGCTGCTACGCGCCCGCGTCCGGCCCGCCGCCGTCGGCCAGGTACTGCGCGACGTACTCCGCCGGGTGGATCGCGTAGCGGTGCGTCGCGTCGAACACCTGGTGCCGGCACGAGGTCCCGGCCGCCACCAGCGCGTCCTCGGTCGCGAGCCCCCGCACCGCCGGGAAGAGCCGGCGCTCACCGATGGCCAGCGAGATCTCGTAGTGATCCGAGGTGTAGCCGAAGCTGCCGGCCATGCCGCAGCAACCCGAATCGGCGACGGTGACCTGGGCCCCGGTGGTGGCGAGCAAGCCCTGGAGTGGACCGGTCCCGCAGAACGTCTTCTGGTGGCAGTGTCCGTGGGCGAGGACGTGGGACCCTTCGCCGCGGCCGCCGGTGAGCCGGGCGAGCTCCTCGCGGTGGTCGGCCAGGAACTCGTCGAAGAGCACCGCGCGCTGCGCGACGTGCTCGGCCGCCGCCCGCTCTTCCTCGGGAACCAGCTCCGGGATCTCGTCGCGGAAGCTGAACAGGCACGAGGGCTCGAGCCCGACGATGGGCGTGCCCTTCGCGGCGACGGGGCCGAGGGCCCGGACGCTCTCCCGGGCCAACCGGCCGGCCCGGTCGAGGAGACCCCGCGAGATCGCCGGCCGGCCGCAGCAGACCTCGGGCGCCAACGCCACGCGGTAGCCGAGCGCCCAGAGCACCCGGCAGGCGGCGATCCCGATCTGCGGCTCGAAGTAGTTCGTGAAGGTGTCGGGGAAGAGCGCCACCTCGCCCCGCGGAGCGGCCGGCTGGGAGGCGGCCTCCACCCTCCGGAACCAACGAGCGAAGGGCTGGCGGGCGAGGCCCGGGAGGCTCCGGCGCCGGTCGAAACCGATGGTCCGGGCCAGCAGGGAGGCCGCCCAGCCCCGCCGGTCGACCCAGCGGGCGAGCGGCCCGAAGCGGCTTCCCCAGCGGGCCAGCACGTCGGGCGCGCCGAAGATGCGGTCGGCGAGCGGACGCTTCCGGTCCCGGTAGTAGCGGTGCTGGAAGTCCGACTTGAGCCGGGCCATGTCCACCCCGGACGGGCACTCGGCCTTGCAGGCCTTGCAGCCGAGGCACAGATCGAGCGCCTGGAGCACGCGGTCCTCCGACTCCCGCTCGGGCGGCAGCCGCCCGTCGAGCAGCGCGCGCAGCAGGTTGGCCCGGCCCCGGGTGGAGTGCTCCTCCTCCTTGGTCGCCATGAACGAGGGGCACATGGTCCCCACGAGTTCCTTGCGGCAGACCCCGGCCCCGTTGCAGAGCTCGACTGCCCCGGCGAAGCCGCCGTGGCGCTGGTAGGGGTAGACCACCGGCAGTTCCTCCGCCCGGTAGTCCCCCCCGTAGCGCAGGTTGTCGGTCATGGCCGGCGCGTCCACCACCTTCCCCGGGTTCATGATGCCGGCCGGGTCGAACGCCGCCTTGAGACGCTTGAACGCGTCGTAGACCCGCGGCCCGAAGACCCTCTCGTTGAAATGGCTGCGCGCGAGACCGTCGCCGTGCTCGCCGCTCATGGCGCCCCCGAAGTCGAGCACCAGCTCGCAGATCTCCTGGGCGAGGGTGTCCATCTTCCGGATCTCGGCGGGGTCCTTCAGGTTGATCAGCGGCCGGATGTGGAGACAGCCGGCGCCGGCGTGCGCATAGAAGCTCCCCTCGGTGTCGCGGCCGGCGAGGATGTCCTCGAACCCGCGGATGAATTCCGGCAGCCGGGAGGGTTCGACCGCGGTGTCCTCGACGAAGGCGATGGGTTTCTTGTCGCCGGGAAGGCTGAGGAGGAGCGGGAGCGCGGCCTTCCGCACGGCCCAGACGTTCCTCTGTTCCGCCGGGTCGAGCACGCGGAGGTGGGGGCGGCCGCGGTTTCCGAGGCGGCGTTCGAGGTCGGCCAGCTTGGAGACCACTTCCGCCCGGCTGTGGCCGGCGAACTCGACCAGGATGAGCGCGCCGGGCTCTCCCTCGATGAAGTGGAGGCGCCGCGAATACTCGAGCGACTCGCGGGCGAGCTCCATGACCATCCGGTCCACGAGCTCGACGCAGGTCGGACGCAGCTCGAGCGCCGCCACCCCCGCCTCGAGCGCCGGGAGCATCCCGTCGAAGTGCAGGACGGCGAGTCCCACCGCGGGCGGCAACCGGTAGAGCTTCACCCGCGCCTCCACCACGGTCCCGAGCGTCCCCTCGGAGCCGACGACGAGGTGCGCCAGGTTCACCCCCCCGGGATCGAGCAGCACGTCCAGGTTGTAGCCGGAGACCCGCCGGGGGATGCGTGGGAAACGCTCCCGGATGTCCTCCGAATACTCGTCGCGAAGCGCCAGCAGCTCGCGGAGCAGGGGGGCGAGCGCCCCGTTCCCCCGCGCCCGGCGCCGGATGTCCTCCCAGCTCAGCCAGCCGAGGCGCTCGCAACTCCCGTCGGGCAGCACCACGGTGGCGTCGATGACGTTCTCCACCGTCTTGCCGTAGACGAGCGAGCGGGCGCCGGCCGAGTTGTTGCCGATCATGCCGCCGAGGTTGGCGCGGTTCGAGGTCGAGGTCTCGGGGCCGAACCGCAGCCCGTGCGGGGCGAGCGCCGCGCCGAAGGCGTCCTGCACCACGCCCGGCTGCACCCGGGCCCACATCTCCTCCCGGTTGATCTCGAGCACGCTCCGGAAGTGCACCGAGAGGTCGAGCACCACCGCTTCGCCGACCGCCTGTCCGGCGAGCGAGGTGCCGCCGCCGCGCGGCAGCACCGGCGCGCCCGCCTCCGCGGCGACCCGGACCGCTTCCGCCACGTCCGCGGTGTGGCGGGGGATCACCACCCCGAGCGGTTCGACCTGGTAGATGCTGGCGTCGTTCGAGTAGAGGATCCGGCTCGCGCGGTCGAACCGCACGTCCCCCTCGATCCGCGACGCGAGTTCGCGCGCCAGTTCTCCCATGAGGCGGGGAGGGTACCGGAGCGGGAGGAGCGGGGACCGCCGGTCTTCAGACCGGCACCGCCGCGCGCCAGCGCGGCCAAAACACCGCTAGTCCGCCAGCGCCCTACAGCCTGTGGTGGAACCCAGATGAGCGCCGAGACGGGTGAGGCGCCCGCCTGACAAGGCGCGTGAGGGAGGAATACCGAGTGTATTCCGACCGAAACGCAACGATGAGCGCCGCCAAGCGGCGCGGTTCAGGCGGGATGCATCTCCCGTCGAACGCCGCCTGGGTTTCGCTACAGGCTGTTCAACGTCATGCTCGCGATCGCAAGATCTTGAACCCCCATCCCCGTCAGATCCACGACCGAGATCCCGTCCCGCGCCATCCGCGGGTCCGGCTCGGCGAGCGCCAGCATTTCGCCAAAGGAAACGTCGCAGTCCTCGGCGACCTTGCCGGCGCGCACCGCGGCGCCGAAGTCGCTGTTGCTGAGGCACTCCTGGTGGGCGTCGGTGACGATGGTGTGGGCCCGGCCCAGGATGCGGGGATCCAGCTCCGTCTTCCCCGGCGTGTCGGCCCCGACGGCGACGATGTGGAGCGTCCCGGGAACGTCCTCGAGCTGGACGACCGGGCTCGTGGCGGGAGTGGTGGTGACCAGGATGGCGCTCGCGTGGCACACCGCGCGGACCGTGTCCATCGCGGTCGCCGCGAGGCCGCCGGCCCCCAGCCGGCCGCAGAGCGCGGCCGCCTTCTCCGCGGCGCGCCCCCAGACGGCCACCGACGAAAGCCCCAGGTGTGCGCAGATCATCTCGGCCTGCATCTCCGCCTGGGTCCCGGTGCCGATCACCCCGAGCGTCGCGTCCTTCGGGACCGGTTTCAGGCCGGCGGCGAGGGCCCCGGCGGCGGCGGTGCGGACGTTGGTGAGCCAGCATTCGTCGTGGAGCAGGGCCACCGGCAGGCCGGTGTCCGCGGAGATCAGCAGGACCATGCCGCCGGCGCCCGGCAGGCCGCGGGCGGCGTTCCGGTAGGACCCCGAGGCGACCTTGACCGCCACGTACGGGTTGCCGCTCCAGGTCGCGGACTTGACGTGGCACTCTCCGTGCTGTTCCTGCCCGTCGTCCCGGAAGACGATCTGCGTCGGCTCGGGGCAGTGCACCAGCCCCTGCGCGTGGGCGATGAAACCCGCCTTGACGGCCTCGATGGCGGCCTCCGGATCGATGGCGGCCTGGATTTCGGCCAGGGAAACGATGCGCATGCGGTCGGTCCTCTCGGGAACGAAGCGTACCGGGCTCAGATCACGGAAACGGCCTGGAACGCCGGCTTCAGCCGGCACAGCGGGGTGTCAGGCCCGCGGGCGACGTGACGTCGTCCGCCTCACGGCACGTGGGCCGGGCACGTCGCTGGGGCCGCATACGGACGAGAGCATCCTGCCGCACTTCGGCGGCGCGCCGTGGGGGGGGGGGGGGGGGGGGGGGGGGGGGGGGGGGGGGGCGCGGGGGGGCGCCGC
>JAPPGX010000150.1 GCA_028877265.1 Acidobacteriota bacterium | reverse complement strand
TACGGGACACTACGGAACCGGTAGACTGCGGAGCGGAGCACCGCGCGTGCCGGTCGGAGACCGGCGTTCCAAGCCGTACGCGGGATGAGGCAGGTCAGCGCTACGCGCTCGGCGGACCTCCGGCCCGCGTGCCGGTCTGAAGACCGGCGGTCCCGGCGCTCAGTAGAGGCCGGGGATGATCCGGTACTTCACGCGCGCCTGGTACTCGGCCCACTTCTCGGGGCCGTATTTCTGGGCGCAGTGCGCGTCGTCGTCACGTTGCCGGTAGGTGAACATCGAGACGACGAAGATGAAGTAGGTCCAGGCCCAGAAGTTCGTGAAGTGGCCGAAGATGAGAGCGATCGACAGCCCCAGGAATCCCTCGCCGAGGTAGTTGAAATGGCGGGCGACACCCCAGAAACCGCTGCACAGGATCCTGCGGTCGCCGGCCTCGATGACCTGGGGCTCGATGCCCAGGAACGTGCGGTCGGGCCAGCGCTTGAAGGTGTATTTCTGCAGGTTGGCGCCCCGCGAGATGCCCCACCCGAAGAGGAACATCGCCACCGACCCGATGAGCCAGATGTTTGTCGCCGCCGGCGAGAACCCGGGACTCGGGACCGCGGCCATGCCCCATAGCGGGAGGATGAACATCCACCCGTAGACGATGAGGCCGCCCCAGAAGAGCTTGAAGCCGACGTTCTCGTGGATCAGGTCGTAGGTGTAGAGCTGGACGCGCTCGAAGATGAAGTAGTCGAGGACGTAGAAGGTGAAGAAGCCCGCGTACACGAAGACGCCCGGGTTGGCGTCCTCGCCGAAGAGTTCGTAGTGGTAGACGGCCCCGGACAGGGCGTTCAGCGACAGCATGGTCCCGCCGACGACGTAGAACCACATCTTCACGTCGAAGCGGTGGTTGAAGAACTGCAGTTCCTGGGCCCGTCCGAACCACCACGCCAGGAACCGGTTCTTGACCTTGCCTTCCGGCTGGGTGAATACCGCCAGGATCGTGAAGACGATGGTGAGGACGGTTCCCCCCGCGACGGCATAGAGCGAGGACCGGTAGAACCAGTCGCGGGGCATCCCGGTGAGCTCGAAAGCCCACACGGCCAGCGCGATCACGAAGACCAGGAGGCCGTTCAGCCGATACTTCCGCGGCTCTCCCGTCTCGGGATCGATGACGTAGCCCGGAACCCATCGTCCCGGCAGGATGAGCTGCGCGAGGAAGAAGAAAATGAAGACCAGCAGGGGAGTAAGAAACCCCAGAACCGCCTCCGTTCCGGAAAGCTCCAGCAGGTGGCCGATGCCGAGCCACTCGATCATGACCTCATCCCCCCTCCCTCGGTGACCCGCCGTATTTGGACGTGGGCACGGAGGAAATCAATTACACACTACGCAGGGAGGAATGACCCGCTGGGGATACGAGGGCCCGCAGGCCCCGGAACACTGGGGCTCCCTTGACCCCGGGTTCGCCGTCTGCAGCAACGGCCGGGAGCAGTCGCCGATCGATCTGACGGGCGCCGAACGGGAAGCCCTGTCCGAGATCGGCTTCGAGTACGCGCCGAGCCCGATCTCGATCCAGAACAACGGCCACAGCATCCAGGTGGACTACCAGGCCGGGAGCGGCATCGTCATCGACGGGACGCGCTACGAGTTGACCCAGTTCCACTTCCACCACCGGAGCGAGCACACCGTGGACGGCGCAGACTTCCCGTTGGAGCTGCACCTGGTCCACGCCGGCGCCGATGGTGCGCTCGCCGTAGTCGGGGTGTTTTTCGAGGAGGGCGCGGCCAACGAGGCCCTCGCTCCGGTCTGGTGTCACCTGCCGGCGGAAGCGGGGCCCGCCGCGCTGGTTGCGCGGACGGTGGACGCGAACGCGCTCCTCCCCGAGCGGCGGACGACCTGGCGTTATCCGGGTTCGCTCACCACGCCGCCGTGTTCGGAGGGCGTTTCGTGGCTGGTGATGACCGAGCCGGTGACGGCATCGCGGGAACAGATCGAGGCGTTCCGCGCGCTCGTTCCCGTGAACAACCGGCCGGTGCAGCCGCTGAACGGGCGGCGGCTGGTTACGGACCACCCGGGCTGAGCGGCTCTACGCGCTCTGCGGCCCTGCGGGCCGCAGTCGGACGGTTCCAAGGGGTTCCTTCGAGTGCCATGACGTTCCCCTAATCAGTCCATTATTCAACGGCTTACAGTGCTATACTGTTCCCTCGCAGAACGTCATGACCTCCCACATTCCCGCCCAGTTTGTGCCGCCCAGCCGCCGCTCCAAGAGCTCGATTCCATGACCGAACGACCCTATCGCCTCTCGGTGAGATTCGTCGAGACCATCCGGGAACCCGGATGGTACGGCGACGGCCGCGGCTCCGGCGGTCTATCCCTCAGAGTCAAGCGCACCAAGCGCGGAGACCTCGCCAAGTCGTGGGGACAACGGATCACCGTGGACGGACGGCCCCGCAACCTCGGACTCGGCTCCTGGCCCCACGTCAGCCTCGCCGAGGCGCGCCTCAAGTGCTCCCTCAACCTCCTCGCGCGCCAGCGCGGCGAGCTGGTGACTGGCAAGAGGCGGACGGTCCCCACCTTCGCCGAAGCCGTCGAGAAGGTCATTGCGGTCCATGCCGCCGGCTGGAAGGACGGCGGCCGGTCCGAGAAGCTGTGGCGCTCGAGCCTCCGGGACTACGTCATGCCGAAGCTGGGCCGGCGGCCGGTGGACCGGATCCACACCTCGGACGTGATGGCGGTCCTGGTGCCGATCTGGAACGCGAAGCGTGAGACGGCGAAGCGGGTGCGGACCCGGATCTCGGCGGTGATGCGCTGGGCGGTGGCGCAGGGCTACCGGGAGGACAACCCGGCGGGGGAGGCCATCGGCGCGGCGCTGCCGAAGAACGGCGTCCCGCGGCGGCGCCATCGGGCGCTCCCGTATGCCGAGGTTGCCGGCGCGGTCGAGACCGTGCGGAGGTCGGGGGCTTATCCGGGGACGGTGCTGGCCTTCGAGTTCCTGGTGCTGACGGCGTGCCGGAGCGGTGAGGTGCGCGGTGCGGTATGGGACGAGATGGACCTTTCCGGGCGGGTATGGCGCATCCCGCCCGAGCGGATGAAGGCGGGCCGGGAGCACCGGGTCCCGCTGTCCGGCAGGGCGCTGGCGGTCCTGCAGGAGGCCCGGGCGCTCGCGGACGGCTCCGGGTTGGTGTTCCCCTCGGCGCGCGGCGGGCCGCTCAGCGGGGAGGCCATCGCGAAGCTGGTCCGGGAGCTCGGGATCGGTGCGGTGCCCCACGGGTTCCGTTCGAGCTTCCGGGACTGGGCGGCGGAGTGCTCCGATGCGCCGCGCGAGGTGTGCGAGCTGGCGCTGGCTCACGTGAACACGAACGCCATCGAGGCCGCCTACCGTCGGACGGACCTGTTCGAGCGGCGGCGGGCGCTCATGCAACAATGGGCGGCGTTCCTGGCCGGGAGCGAGGCTGCTCCATGACCACAGCCGCCGCCTCCGTGTGCCCTGCTGACGCGGTCAGCAGGCCCACTACGGCAGGAGAGCCAGCAGACCCAGTGTTGAACACTGGGCACTGGCGAGGGGGGCGCCGCCCCCCTTCTGAACCCCCGGATTCCCGCGCCGCTGCCGGAGCATCGAGCGGTCGGGGGCCAAGCCCCCGAACCCCCGTACCGGCGCCCGCACGGGCCAGCGGCGCGCCGTTGTGGTCCCCCGCATCGCACGGGTGGACCAGGCCCTCGTCGACCTGGCGGAGGCCCTCCGGCTCCCCACCATCGGGGAGCGGGCCAACACGGTCGCCAGCCGCCTCGGGGAGCGGCACCTCGATGCCTTCGTCCGCATCGAGGCCGGCCCGCCCGCCGCGGGCGGATTCGTGGCCTTCCCGCAGGGATGCCTCGCGCCGCAGGCGCGGGCTGGGAGCGACCCCGAACCCCGCAGGGAAGTCCGCAGGTAAGTCCGGACGCCGGGGCCGCTTTTCCGGAGGAAAAGGGGGGGTCGCTCCCAGCCCCGCACTCCGCCCAAAAGCGGAGAGCGAAAGTCGCGGCCGCGCCGCCGAAACGCAACGGGGCCAACGGGTTTCGACAACGCCCCGGACCGGTTCGAGCGCAGGGAAGTACGCAGATAAGGGGGCTCTGAGCGTGTGCGCTCCAGATTCGGCTCCGAGGGCGACCCCGGCGACGGCAGGTTACCCACCGATCTCGGGCCGGTCTCGCCTCTGGCCCGCGACTCCCCAACGCCCGGGGATCCCCGCCAGCTGTCGCCGCAGGCTAGCAGGTCCTCCTGGTGGCCGTGGTCGAGGTGGTCCCGATCGCGGCGGCCCCGGCAGCCGTTCCAGGGTCCCGTCCGTTCCGTCCGCTGCTCCACCGGGTCCGGCTTGCGGCCCCGGACCCCGCCGCCCGGTGCGCCCGAAGGTGGTATACGTTCCCGCTGCGGCCCCGCTCGGCTCGGGGTTTCCGGCGATCCAGGATCGTGCCGCCCCAAGTGGTTCCCAGTCTTGGGAATCGCTCGTAAAAGCACGTATATTCATCCACTTATCGCGACACCCTAGCGGACCTGCGGGCCGCGTGCCGGTCTGAAGACCGGCGGTCCCCGCGCCCCCGCTACTTCCTAGTCGTCGAAGCGGTCGAGGGTCATGACCTTGTCCCAGGCGGCGACAAAGTCGCGGGCGAACCGCTCCCCGCCATCGTCGGCCCCGTAGACCTCGGCGATTGCCCGCAACTCCGAGTTCGACCCGAAGATGAGATCCACCGGCGAAGCGGTCCACATCAGCTCGCCCGTGCCGCGGTCGCGGCCTTCGTAGACGCCCTCGGAGTCCGATGCCTTCGACCACTCGGTGGACATGTCGAGCAGGTTCACGAAGAAGTCGTTGCTCAGCGTCCCCGGACGGTCGGTGAAGACGCCGTGCGCGCTCTCTCCGGCGTTGGCGCCCAGCGCCCGCATGCCGCCCACCAGAGCGGTCATCTCGGGAACCGTCAGCGTCAACATGCCCGCGCGCTCCACCAGCATCTCCGCCGGTGACCGCCGGTTGTCGTCGCCGTAGTAGTTGCGGAACCCGTCCGCGGCCGGTTCCAGCACGGCGAACGAGTCCACGTCGGTCTGCTCCTGGGATGCATCGGAGCGCCCGGGCGTGAACGGCACCCGCACCTCGTGGCCGGCGTCCGACGCCGCCCGCTCGATGGCGGCCGCGCCGCCCAGCACGATGAGGTCAGCGAGCGAGACCCGCTTGCCGCCGGTCTGCGCGTCGTTGAAGCCGGTCCGGACCGTCTCCAGGCGTTCGAGCACGCCCGCCAGCGCCGCCGGGTCGTTGACCTGCCAGTCCTTCTGCGGCGCGAGGCGCACGCGCGCTCCGTTGGCCCCGCCGCGCAGGTCGGTGCCGCGGAACGAGGCGGCGGACGCCCAGGCGGTCCGGACCAGTTGGGGCACGGTGAGCCCCGAAGCGAGAACGGCCGACTTCAGCGCCGCGGCGTCCGACGCGTCGATCAGCTCGTGGTCCACGGCGGGAACCGGGTCCTGCCAGATCAGCACCTCGTCGGGGACCTCGGGGCCGAGGTAGCGGGCGCGCGGCCCCATGTCGCGGTGCGTCAGCTTGAACCACGCCTTCGCGAAGGCGAGTTCGAACTCCTCCGGGTTCTCGTGGAAGCGCCTGGCGATCTCCCCATACGCGGGGTCGAACCGCAGCGCGAGGTCCGTGGTCAGCATGATCGGCGCGTGCCGCTCCTCCGGGTCGTGGGCGTCCGGGACCAGGCCGGCGCCCTGGCCGTCCGCAGGAATCCACTGGACCGCGCCGCCGGGACTCCGGGTCTGAACCCACTCGAAGCCGAACAGGTTGTCGAGGAACTGGGACGTCCAGGTCACCGGGCTGGCCGACCAGGCGCCCTCGAGGCCGCTCGTGATCGTGTCGCCGCCGGCGCCGGAGCCGCAGGTGCTCGTCCAGCCGAACCCCTGGGCCTCGATGTCCGCGCCCGCCGGCTCGACGCCCACGCAGTCGCCCGCCCGGGCGGCGCCGTGGGCCTTGCCGAAGGAGTGCCCGCCGGCGATCAGCGCGACGGTCTCCTCGTCGTTCATCGCCATGCGCCCGAAGGTCTCCCGGATGTCGCGGGCCGCCGCCAGCGGGTCCGGGTTGCCGTTCGGCCCCTCGGGATTCACGTAGATCAGGCCCATCTGGACGGCGCCGAGGGGTTTCTCGAGTTGCCGGTCACCGCTGTAGCGCTCGTCGGCGAGCCATGCGGTTTCCGGTCCCCAGTAGACGAGATCGGCCTCCCAGTCGTCCTCGCGTCCGCCGGCGAAGCCGAAGGTCCGGAAGCCCATGGACTCCAGCGCGACGTTCCCGGTCAGGACCATGAGGTCGGCCCACGAGATCTTGCGGCCGTACTTCGCCTTGACCGGCCAGAGCAGGCGCCGCGCCTTGTCGAGGTTGGCGTTGTCCGGCCAACTGTTGAGCGGTTCGAACCGCTGCTGGCCGCCGCCGGCGCCGCCCCGGCCGTCCGCCACCCGATAGGTGCCCGCGCTGTGCCACGCCATCCGGATGAAGAGGGGCCCGTAGTGCCCATAGTCCGCCGGCCACCAGTCCTGGGACGTGGTCATCACGGCCTCGATGTCCCGCTTCAGCGCGGCGAGGTCGAGGCTCCGGAACTCCGCGGCGTAGTCGAAATCGCCGCGCAGCGGATCGGACTCGGCCGCGTGCTGGCGCAGCGGACCAAGGTCCAGTTGTTCGGGCCACCAGAAGCGGTTCGACTTCGCCTCGCCTTGGGCAAGGGCCGGGCTCGCGAGCATGACCGCCGCCATGGCGATCGTCAGCGCGGCAAGCAGGAATCTCGGTCGTTTCGCCATCGCAGGCGCCTCCTTGGGGAACGAACGGGGGGACGGGCTAGGCGACGTCGAAACGGTCGAGGCTCATGACCTTGTCCCAGGCGGCGGCGAAGTCATGCGCGAGTTGTTGGCCCCCGTCGTCGGCCCCGTAAACCTCGGCGATCGCCCGCAGTTCCGAGTTCGATCCGAAGATGAGATCGACCGGGGTGGCCGTCCACTTCAGCTCGCCCGTCTTGCGGTCGCGGCCCTCATACACCCCTTCGCTGTCCGCCGACTTCGACCACGCGGTGGACATGTCGAGCAGGTTCACGAAGAAGTCGTTGCTGAGCGTGCCCGGACGGTCGGTGAAGACCCCGTCGCCGTTGCTCCCTGAATTCGCGCCGAGGGCTCGCATCCCGCCGACCAGCGCGGTCATCTCGGGAGCGGTCAGGTTCAGCGTGCTCGCCTTGTCCACCAGCGCTTCGGCCGGCGGCCGGAGGCTGTCGCTCGCGAAGTAGTTCCGGAAACCGTCCGCGGCCGGCTCCAGCACGGCGAACGATTCCGCGTCGGTCTGCTCCTCGGACGCGTCGGTGCGCCCGGGAGTGAAGCGGACCTCCACCTCGTGGCCGGCCGCCTTCGCCGCCGACTCGACAGCCGCGGCGCCCGCCAGCACGATCAGGTCGGCCAGCGACACCCGCTTCCCGCCGGTCTGCGAGCCGTTGAAGTTGCCCTGGATCCCCTCGAGGACCCCCAGCACCTTCGCGAGCTCGGCCGGGCCGTTGACCTCCCAGTCCTTCTGCGGCGCGAGACGCACCCGCGCCCCGTTGGCGCCGCCCCGCAGGTCGGTGCTCCGGAACGAGGAGGCGGCCGCCCAGGCGGTCCGGACCAGCTCGGCAACGCCCAGCCCGCTCGCGAGGACCTCGGCCTTGAGCGCCGCGGCGTCCGCGGCGTCGATCAGCTCGTGGTCCGCCGCCGGCACCGGGTCCTGCCAGATCAGCGCCTCGTCGGGGACCTCACTGCCCACGTAGCGGCAGCGCGGTCCCATGTCGCGGTGCGTCAGCTTGAACCAGGCCTTCGCGAAGGCCACCTTGAAGTCGTCGGGGTTCTCGTGGAACCGCTTCGAGATCTTCGAGTACTCGGGGTCGAACCGCAGCGAGAGGTCCGTGGTGAGCATGACCGGCGTATGCCGCTTCGAGCGGTCCTGGGCGTCCGGCACCAGGCCGGCCCCCTGCCCGCCCGCCGGCACCCACTGGTGCTTCCCGGCGGGGCTCTTCGAGAGCTCCCACTCGAACCCGAACAGGTTGTCGAAGAACTGGGACGTCCAGCGCACCGGGTTCGCGGACCAGGCGCCTTCGAGCCCGCTCGTGAAGGGGCAGCCCGAGCCGGCCTTGTTCTTCCAGCCGAGGCCCTGCTGTTCGGTGGGCGCGCCCGCCGGGTCCGGCCCCACGTTCTCCTCCTTGACGGCGCCGTGGGTCTTGCCGAAGGTGTGGCCGCCGGCGATCAGCGCGACGGTCTCCTCGTCGTCCATGGACATCCGGCTGAAGGTCTCCCGGATGTCCCGGGCCGCCGCGACCGGGTCCGGGTTGGCGTTCGGCCCCTCCGGGTTCACGTAGATCAGGCCCATCTGGACGGCGCCGAGCGGCTTCGCGAGGTCCCGGTCGCCGCTGTAGCGCTCGTCGGCGAGCCATTCGGTCTCCGGCCCCCAGTAGGTCTGGTCGGCCTCCCACTCGTCCACCCGTCCGCCGGCGAAGCCGAAGGTCTCGAAGCCCATGGACTCGAGCGCGACGTTCCCGGTCAGGATCATCAGGTCGGCCCACGAGAGCTTGCGGCCGTACTTCGCCTTGACCGGCCAGATCAGCCGGCGCGCCTTGTCCAGGTTGGCGTTGTCCGGCCAGCTGTTCAGCGGCTCGAACCGCATCTGCCCGCCCCGGGCGCCGCCCCGGCCGTCGGCCACCCGGTAGGTGCCCGCGCCGTGCCACGCCATCCGGATCATGAGCGGCCCGTAGTGGCCATAGTCCGCCGGCCACCAGTCCTGCGAGGCCGTCATCACCGCCTCGATGTCCTTCTTCACCGCGGCGAGATCGAGGGTCGCGAACTCGGCCGCGTAGTTGAAGTCGTCGCCCATCGGGCTGGATGCGGGCGCCTGCTGGCGCAGCGGGCCGAGGTCCAACAGGTCGGGCCACCAGAATCGGTTCGTCGGGGCTTGGTTTGCCATGGAATACGCCTCTCTCTCCTGTGCTGGAAAACAGTGAATGCGCCGCGCTCGGCGCCGGGATCGGACCTGCGATCCAGGCGCTCAGACCGCATCGAGCGGGCTAGCCGAAAGCAGCCGATGATCTTACCAACGACAGGCCGCGAATCAGCCGATCGCGACGCCGAACAGGCGACCCACGGCGTGGGTGACGGCCGCCGCTGCACCGCCGATGGCAGCCATGCGCAGGCCGCTGAAAACCGCGCCGCGTCCGGTGAACAGACTGGCGGCGGCGCCCGCGAGGAACAGCGCGAGGAGCGCCAGCGACGCCCCGGCGGCGAGCGCCGCCGTCCCGCCTGTCAGCGCGAACGGGAGGAGCGGAACGGCCGCACCCACGGCGAAGCTCAGGAAGGAGGAGATGGCGGCCGCAAAGGGTGAATCCACGTCACCGGGACCGATCCCCAGCTCCTCGCGCGCGAGCTGGTTCTCGAGCATCTCGATCTGGGAGCGCACCGACAGGTACTCCCCGGCCGCCATGGAAAGGGATCCGGCGATCAGACCGGCGGCGCCGGCCAGCAGCACGAAGCCGGAATCGTCGGTCGCCCCGCCCACGCCCAGGATCAGCGCGGTGTTCGAGACCAGGCCGTCGTTGATCCCGAACACGGCCGCCCGGAATGCCGTCGCCCGGCCCGTGGCGACATGCCGGCGACCCTTCCCCAGGATGTGCCGGCCTCCGGCAACCGTCCCCGACGGCCTCGCCACGCGTTCACCGTCGTTCCGCGACTCGTCCACCGATCCATTCTAGGGCGCGCGATTCCGGGGGTGGCGGCCCCGAAAGTACCCTCTCCGCTGACCCGCGGGCCCGCGCCGACCGCGCCCGGGCCGCGGATCGGAGGCGAACATGAGGCAGTACCTGATCCGGGCGTCGATCGCGGGTGCGGCGGTCTTCGGCGTCACCACCGCCGCGGCCCAGGACCCCTTCCCCGTAGACCGGGAGATGGTCGCGAAGATCCGGGAGGAAGGACTCCACCGCTCCCAGTTGCCGGACACCCTGTCCTACCTGACCGACGTGATCGGGGGCCGGCTCACCAACTCGGCGGCGATGGACCGGGCCCAGCGCTGGGTGCTCGAGGAGATGGCCGAGATCGGGCTCGCGAACACGGTCCGCGAGCCTTTCATGAACTACGGGGCGAGCTGGGACAACGACTACTTCTCGCTGCACATGCAGGAGCCGGTGTACCAGACGCTCGTCGGCTACCCCATCGCCCACACGCCGGGGACCGAAGGCCCTGAAACGCTGGAGGTCGTCATCGCCGACGTGCGGACGCGGGGCGACCTCGATGCCCTGCGCGGGAAACTCCGGGGGAAGGCGGTCCTCTCGACGCCCCCGGCGGCGGTGGACCGGACCCGCTTCGCCACCGGGACGCCCGAACGCACCGACGAGCAGATGGAGCAGCTCGCGGCGAACGTGCTGCCGAGGCTGGCGGCGGACCCGCTCTTCACGAGCGAGTACGCGGACCTTCCGCCGCACCCGGACGTCCTGAGCCCGGTCGAACGACTCCAGTTCTACGTCGACGAGGGAGCCGCGGCGGTGCTCGAATCACGGAGCGGCTGGCCGGGGGCCGTCCGCGGGTTCGCCCGCCCCGGCGCCAAGGTGGACATGTGGGACCGCGAGGCGACGCTGTCGTCCCTGCCCGTCATCGCGATCACCCCCGGGCACTACAACCGGATGTACCGGATCCGGCGGCGCGAAGTCCCCGTCACCATCGAGCTGGAGGTCCGGAACCGGCACGGCGAGGCGGCGAGCGAGGCCCGGAACGTCCTGGGGGAGATCCCGGGGACGGACCTCGCCCACGAGCTGGTGATGCTGGGCGCCCACTTCGACACCTGGCACGCGAGCCCGAACGCCAGCGACAACAGCTCGGGGGTGGCGGTGATGCTGGAGGCGATGCGGATCCTGAAGGCGGTCGGCGCCGAGCCCCGCCGGACCATCCGGATCGCGCTCTGGTCCGGAGAGGAGCAGGGCATCTTCGGGTCGCGGGCCTACGTGAAGGCGCACTTCGGCGATCCGGAGACAGGGACGAAGCCCGGTTACGACACTTTCTCCGCGTACTTCAACCAGGACTACGGCCCCGGCCGCTACCGGGGCGTCTGGCTCCAGGAGAACGAGCACGTGCGGCCGATCTTCGAAGCGTGGATGGCGCCCTTCCACGATTTCGGGATGACGACGCTCGCGCCCGCGAGCGTGGGCAGCACCGACCACGTGGCGTTCGACGACGCCGGCCTGCCGGGCTTCCAGTTCCTGCAGGCGCGGGTGGGCGGCACCGGCGGTCACACGAACCTCGACTTCTACGACACCCTGCCGATCGACGACCTCAAGAAGAACGCGGTGGTGGTGGCGGCCTTCGTCTACCACGCGGCGATGGCGGACGAGAAGCTGCCCCGGAAGGGACGCAGGTAGGACCGGGGACCGGGTTCAGGCCTCCTCTTCGCGCCGGTAGGCGTCGGCGAGGAGTTCGACCGGGTGGGCCACTTCCGCGTTCAGGCCGGCGCGGCGGGCCCCCTCGGCGAGCTGGAGCTGGCAGCCGATATTGCCGGTGGCGATGAGGTCGGGGTTCGCGGGAGCGATGTTCGCCATCTTCCGGTCGAGGACGGCCATCGAGGTGTCGTGCCGGGTCACGTTGTAGATCCCGGCGGAGCCGCAGCAGCGTTCCGGATCGCGGACGGTGACGAGTTCCACCCCGGGCAGGCTCCGGAGGATCCGGAGCGGCTCTTCGCGCACCTGCTGGGCGTGGAAGAGGTGGCACGGGGCGTCGTAGACCACGCGCAGCGGCGTCTCGCGGGGGCCGGCGGCGGGGGGCCGGCAGCCGCTCTCCGCGAGGAACGCCGAGACATCCGTCACCCGCCGGGAGAAGGCGCCCGCTGGTGGGTCGGCATCCAGCAGCTCGCCGTATTCCGCTAGCGCGGCGCCGCAGCCGGCGGCGGTGGTCACCACCGGGAGGTCGTCCGGAAACGCCGCCAGGTTCCGGCGCGCCAGTCCCCGCGCCACGTCCGGCAGGCCGGCGTGCAGATGTAGCGCGCCGCAGCAGCCCTGCTCCCTGGGAATCACCACCTCCCAGCCGTTCGCGGCAAGCGTCTCGATCGCCGCCCGGCTGGTTTCCGGCCGGAGATGCGGCGCGACGCAGCCGAGGAAGAGCGCCACCGTCCCGCGCGCCTGGCCGCTCGGGGCAGCCCGCGCCGGGAAACGCTCGCGCGCCGGGACATCGGGGAGCAGCCGCTCGCGCGCCGCGAGCTTCGGCGCCAGGCGGGCCAGCACCGGTTGCACGAGGCGGCGAAGCCCGATGCGGCCAGTGACGCGGAGCAGCCACATCGCCGCTTTCAGAACCGCGGGTCGGGCCACCACCACTCCGAGCGCGAACCGCTTCAGCACCCGCACCCGGCGCGGCTCGACCGCTTCCTCGTCGAGCAGCCCCCGGACGCCCTCGACGATGGCGCCGACCTCCACTCCCGCTGGACAGACGCTCTCGCAGCCGCGGCAGGCGAGGCACTCGTAGAGGTCCTCGGCCAGGCCGTCGCTGGCGGGCAGCCGGCCCTCCAGCAGGGCGCGGGCGTTGAAGACCTGTCCGCGCGGGGCGAGCGACTCCCGCGGCGCGTTCTCGTAGGCGGGACACGCCGGGAGGCAGAGACCGCAATGGACGCAGGCGAGAGTCTTCTCGTAGATCCGGAGGGCCTCACCGGCGGTCGGCTGGGTCACCGGATCAATGTACGCGAGGACGCGGAACAAGCGCCCATCAGAACGGCATCCTTCCCGGAGCCAGAATCCCCGTGGGGTCGAGCGCTTCCTTGATCCGGCGCGAGAGCGCGCGGACCTGCGAGGACGGCGGGGGATGGAAGACGTCGTTGTCGCGCTTCCAGCGGTCGGGCGCCGTCTCGACTACGGCGCTGACGTCCGGCTCCTCCCGAAGCGCACCGAGCGCCGCCTCGAAGTCCGTCCCCGGGATGCTCGCGATAGCGCGGCGCTGATCGGGGAACGCGAACGGAGGGCCGAAGGCGGCGAGTCTCCAGGCCGCGCGCAGCAGGGCCCCGGGAGGGCCATGGACGGCAAGGCCCAGCGTCCCCCCCCGCTCGGGCGCCACGGCGGGGAAGTCTCGAACCCCCGCCCAGAACTCCTCCTCTTCGGGGCCCTTGAGGACTTCCGTGCCCCCTCCCGCGGCCTCCGCCACCCCATCGGGCGACATCGCCGCCTCCTCCCGCAGTCCCTCGAGGCGGATGGCGAGCCGGAAACCTCCGTCTTCCGGGAGCCCGGGGAGTCCCGTTCCCGGAGGCACGACCGCAACCGCCGCGGGACCCGGCGCCGCAGCGGCGGCCGCCAGCACCCGGTCGGCAAACTGATCGACGGAGTCGGAGCCCGGGAGGCCCGCGACGACGGTGCGCGAGGCCTCCGGAAGCGCGCGGAGGCGGAGCGTGACCCGGGTGATCGCCCCCAGGGTCCCCAGCGAGCCCGTGAAGAGCTTCGTCAACTCGTAACCCGTCACGTTCTTCACGACGCGTCCGCCCGAACGGATGCGCGTCCCGTCGGCCAGCACTGCCGAGAGTCCAAGCAGCAGATCCCGCGGCCGCGAGCCGGGGACCACCCGGACCCCCGGATCGCCCGCCGCGATCACGCCGCCGAGGGTCGCCCGGTCCGGGAGCGGCGGATCGAGCGCGAGCAGTTGCCGGTGGGCCGCCAGTTCGCGGTTCAGCGCTCCGACGGTCGTGCCGGCCCAGGCCTCGGCGGTCAGGTCGCTGACGTGGTGCTCGATCACCCCCGACAGCCCCCGGAGGTCCACGATCCGATCGGTCCGCGCCGGGGCTCCCAGTCCCAAGCGGGTGCCGCCGCCCCGGAGGACGACCGCCTCGCCCGCCCCGGACGCCGCCGCGAGCGCCCGGGCCACCTCCTCTTCGCTCGCGGGGGCCAAGGTCCCGGCCATCAGATCCAGGCGCCGGGAATCGCCGCGACCCGCCCGGGCATGCCGCTGTCCGGGAGGGTCGCCCGCGGCTCGCCACAGCCGGAACGGACCGGGAGGATCTTCCCGGGGTTCAACAGCCCCTGCCGATTCCAGGCGTCGCGGACCCGGCGCATCGCCTCGAGGTCGTCCTCGCCGAAGAGCAGGTCGAGCGAGTCCCGCTTCTCGATCCCCACTCCGTGCTCGCCGGAAAGCACCCCGCCGAGCCGGACGCACAGCGAGAGCAACTCGTGGCTGGCCGCCATCACCCGCGCCTTCTCGTCGGGGTCGCGTCCGTCGTAGGAGATGCAGGGATGGAGGTTGCCGTCGCCGGCGTGGAACACGTTTGCCACCCGGAGGTCGTGCCGCTTGCCGATCCGCTCGACCTCGGCGATCGCCTCCGGGAGGGCCGAGCGCGGAACCACCCCGTCCTGCACGTAGAGATCCGTCGAGATCCGGCCCATGGCCCCGAAGGCGAACTTGCGGCCGCGCCACAGCAGTTCGCGTTCCGCCGCGTCGTGCGCCACCCGGATCTCGAGCGCCCCGCACTCGTCGAGGATGCGGTCCACATCGGCGCGCTGGCGGGCGACCGCCGGTTTCGCGCCGTCGAGTTCGAGCAGCAGCACCGCCCCGGCATCCTTCGGATAGCCCGCGCCGATACCGGCTTCGACCACCTCGATGGTGGCGGCGTCGAGCATCTCCATCGCCACCGGAACGGTGCCGGCCGCCACGATGCGGGAGACCGCTTCGCAGGCGGGCACCAGTCCCGCGAACGGCGCGAGGAGGGTCTCGACGGTCTCCGGAACCGGCAGCAGCCGTACCGTCGCCTCGGTCGCGATCCCGAGGGTGCCCTCGGAGCCGACGAAGAGGCCGACCAGGTCGTAGCCGGCGTCATCTTCGGACAGCACCACCACTTCGCCGTCGTCGAGGACCACGGTGACCTCCAGGATGTGCGAGGTGGTGGCCCCCAGCTTGAAGCAGTGCGGCCCTCCCGAGTTCTCGGCGATGTTGCCCCCCAGCGTACAGGCGGACTGGCTCGACGGGTCGGGAGCGAAGAAGAGTCCGAACGGGGCCGTCGCCCGGGAGATCTCGAGGTTGACCACCCCTGTCTGGCAACGCGCGGTCCGCTCCGCGGGGTTGACCTCCAGAACGCGGTTCATCCCCGCCAGGGAGATCACCACACCGCCCTCGATCGGGGTCGCTCCCCCGGAGAGTCCGGTCCCGGCCCCCCGCGCCGTGAACGGAACCCCGGCGGCGGCGCAGGCCCTCACCACCCGGGCGACCTCCGCGGTGGAACGCGGCAGCGCCACCGCCTGCGGCGCGCTTCGGTAGGCGGTGCTGCCGTCGCACTCGTAGGGGAGGGTGTGCTCCGGGCGCAGGAGAAACCCGTACTTCCCGAGGTGCGGGCGGAGTTCAGCGGCGAGGGCTTCCATCAGGGTCAGATCCAGGCGGATGGGCGGGCACGGGCGCCGATGGAAGTATCCCAGCCCCCGGCGGCGGCCAACGCAGGAGCCCTTTTCCACTTGGTATACTGGCGATCCGCCTGCTCGCGGCGGTCCCACACCGGCGCCGAGCGGCACGGGTCAAGGAGTTCACGATGCAAAGCGTACTGACGCAGCCGCCTGTCAAGGTCGTGCAGGCGGAGTCCAAGGAAGAGGTGATCCGCGGGCAGATGAAGATCATGCATCGCACGCTGAAAGTGGTGACGGATTCCCGCGTGGAACTGCACAACATCAGCGACCGCGTTCGCGATCAGGTCCGGGCTTCGGGGATCAAGGCGGGTTTCCTCATCCTGTCCACCCTCCACACGACGACGGCGCTCTTCCTGAACGAGTTCCAGGCAGCGCTCATGGCCGACCTCACCGAGTGCCTCGAGCGCCTGGCGGATCCGGAAGACGGGTACCTCCACAACTGCGAGGACTGCTCCGACTGCGAGCGGAAGAACGCCGACGCGCATCTCCGGGCCACGCTGCTCGGCCACAACGTGACGGTGCCGATCCACGACGGAGAGATCAACCTCGGCCAGTGGCAGAGCATCCTCTTCGCGGAACTGGACGGGCCGCGCGACCGCACGGTCACCGCGCATCTGATCGGCGTCTAGGCGAACGGCGCGCCGGGGGAGCGCCGGTCTTCAGACCGGCACCGCCGCCCAGCGGGCGGCGAAAGTCCCGAGGCCAAGCCTGATGGCGGCATCGGTTCCTCCACCGGGAAGGCGCCTCAAGACCGACGCCAGACAGCGGGCGTGACTCCGCACTCAGCCGGTCCTCCGGTAGCCATCGTCACCGGCGCGAGTCAGGGGATCGGAGCGGCCACGGCGCTGAAACTGGTCGAACGCGGTTTCGCCGTCGGCATCGCGGCGCGGCGTCCGGTGGGGCTGGTTGCCGTGCAGAACCGGATTCGCCAGGCGGGCGGCCACGCGTTTGTGGCGCCGACTGACGTCACCGAGCCGGGTCAGGTCGCCGAACTCGTGCAGGAGACGGAGCGCCGCCTGGGTCCCGTCGAGCTGCTGGTCAACGCCGCCGGCGCCGTCCACCGGGCCCCGCTGACCTCGACTTCCGATGCGGACTTCGACAGCGTCGTCGGCGTGAACCTGAAGGGCACGTTCCTCTGCACCCGCGCCGTACTCCCCGGCATGATCGAGCGGCGGCAAGGCCGCATCGTGAACCTCGCGGCGATGGCCGGACGGATCGGCGCACCCCGCCTCGCCGCCTACTGCGCCTCCAAGTGGGGCGTGGTGGGACTCACCAAGGCGTGCGCGGAGGAACTGCGACCAGCCGGTGTCTCGGTCTTCGCGGTATGCCCCGGGTCGGTGGATACGGAGTCCTATCGAGCCGCCATCCCGGGCGCCAAGCCCCGTTCCGCACCCGAATCGGTCGCCGACGTCATCGTCTGGCTGGGCACCGAGGCCCCCGCCGCCATGACCGGATCCGTCGTGGACGCCCCGGGGTAGGGGCGCCGACCGACCGCGCGAGCACCACCGCGGAGTGGAGCGGACCGCTCTACGGGACGGGCCGCGCCGGAGGCCGGAGGCCAGTCCTCCCGGTGGGGGCCCGACGCGCTAGAGCGTCTTTACCGTTTCCGGCTGGATGTAGTAGGCGACCCGCACCTCGCCGGGACGCCGCCACTCGTAGCGCTCGCCCCCGATGTACTTCCGGGCGAGGCGGTCGATCCCGTCCTCGGCGCCCTCTTCGGTGACCTTCACCACCCGGCCCCGGATCATGAGCGCCTTGAACGGATCCTCCGGATGGGTCGCGGAGAGCGCCACCCGGGCGTCGCGCTTGATGTTCTTGTCCTTGACCCGCCCCGCCGCCGAGTTGACCACGATGAGATCCCCGTCGGTCTCCGCCCAGACCGGGGAGACCTGGGGGCTGCCGTCGGCCATCAGGGTGGCCAGGTGGACGTAGCAGCGGGTCGCCAGGAACTCCCGGACGTCGGGAGACAGAGTATTGGTTCTGGGCATTCCCTGGATTCTCCGGGGGGTCAGTTCGACGCGTCGATCTCGCGCTCGATCTCGGCCACCAACTGCTCGAACGACACCGCGCCGCCGACGTACCGCCCGTTCACGAACACGGCGGGAGTCCCGGTCTGTCCGAGCGCCAGAGCGGCTTCCAGATCGGTCTGCACGCGCTCGTAGCTGCTGCCGGAGTTGAGGCACTGCGCGAACTCCTCGGTGTCCAGACCGACGAGCCTGGCGTGCTGTTCCAGGCTATCGGCCGAGATGTTGTCGTCCGCCCACAGCGCGTCGTGATACTCCCAGAACTTCCCCTGGTCTTCGGCGCAGACGGACGCCTCGTGCGCTTTCTGGGCCATCGGGTGCATGTTGCGCAGCGGGAAGTGCCGGAAGACCAATCGGACCTGGCTGGCAAGGGTCTCGTCCTCCCGGAGCCGGTTGATCGAGCCGTCGAAACGCCGGCAGAAAGGACACTCGAAGCAGGAGAAAACCACGAGTTCCACCGGTGCGCTGTCCGGACCGAGCGTGGCGTGACCCTCCGTTTCGATGGCGACCCGATAGGCCGGGACCGTCAGGTCCCAGTCGGCCTCACGCAGCAGGCGGTTGCCCTCGAGTTCGATGTTCCGCGCCATCTTCTGGTTGGCGATCTGCCGGCGGAGGTCGGTCGCGATGTCCTCGAGCGGCCGCCCGATCTGCTGGCGGTTCTGGTTGTAGACGTACTGGAGTTCCTCGTCGCTGACTTCCGGAAGGCCGATCTCCTGCGTGTAGTACTGGTTCAGGGTCATCCCCTTTTCGGCGGCGGCTGCCAGCAGCAACTGCTCGCGGGCTGTCCGCACCGTGGCCTGCTCGAGCAGGCTGTGCGTCTCGGTGTAGTAGTCGGTGCGGAGCTGGGCAAGCTGGGAGATGTCCCGGTCGCCCAGGTCGTCGAGCGTGATCTCCTCGCCGTCCAGGACGCCGAGAACCTCGGAGTCCACGGTGTCCGGAAGGAGCGAGTCGGAGCCGGCTGCCGAGCCGCCGGAGCCGGCCACGGCTCCGCCGCAACCCGCAAAGGCAAGCAGAGCGGCGCCGGCAAGACACGGCGCCACCTTGACGAAGAACGTACGCATCGGAGATACCTCGTGGTCGGGCGAAGGGGTCGGAAACCCGGCAACCAAGACGCCGGACCGCACTACTGCGGTTCGCCCGAGCGGGTAAGGATACTTCGCTCGCCCGGGCTCTCCACGAGGAGCGTGTAGGGCCCGTCGTTCAGCAGCGAGACCTCCATCATCGCCCCGAAGCGTCCCGTCCCCACCGGGACCCCGAGGTCGCGCAACCGGGCGCAGAACTCCTCGTAGAGCGCCTCGGCCTCCGGCCCCGGGGCGGCGCGGGTAAAGGAGGGACGCCGCCCCTTGCGGCAGTTCCCGAGCAGGGTGAACTGCGACACCGCGAGCACGTCCCCGCCGATTTCGAGCACGCTCCGCTCCGGCTGCCCCTCGGGGGCCCGGAACATCCGTAGTCCGGCGATCTTCTTCGCCAGCCAGGCGGCGTCGTCGGCGGTATCGGTGACGGAGACCCCGAGCAGCACCAAAAGCCCCGCCCCGATTTCGGACACGAGTTCGCCGTCCACCGAGACGGAAGCGCGGGAAACCCGCTGAATGGCGGCAATCATCCCGGGATGCCCCGGGGCGGGCCATCACCCGTCCCCGGCGCGATGCCGTAGGCCCGGAGCAGGTCCGAGACGGTGACCACGGCCTCGAGCTGATGGACGTCCACCCGGCTCACCACGGGCAGAGTGTCCATGCGGATCCGGCCCATGGTGGCCAGGACGTGGTCGATGGGTTGGTCGGCGTGCGCGTGCGGGAACTTCCGGCCGCGCACCAGGTCGCCGAGGCGTTCCTGATCCTGGCCCCAGGCGTGCCAACGCTCCAGCTCGGCGAGCGTGATCAGCCCGGAGATCCGGTTCCCCTCCGCCACCGGCCAGGCCCGCTTGCCGCTGAGGGCCACCCGCTCGATGGCGTCCTCCACGGTGAGGCTCGGAGGAAGCAGTTCCCGTGGCGGGCGCATGGCCGCTCGGACCACGGGATGCGGCTCCTCGTCCTCCGTCGAGGGGAGCTGGATGCCGTCCTGGGCCGCGAGCGCCTCGTAGACGGACACCCGCTGGAGCCGCCGGGAGACGAAGAACGAGGTGAGGTTGGCGATCATCATCGGCACGATGACGGCGTAGCTCTGCGTGATCTCGAAGATCATGAACACCGACGCCATCGGCACCCGGAGGATCCCGGCAAAGGCGGCTCCCATGCCGACCAGGGAGTAGGCCCCCGGGCCGGAGGCGAAGTCGAACCAGGTGTTGGCGAGACTGCCGACGACTCCCCCCAGCATGGCGCCGAGAAAGATGCTGGGGCCGAAGATCCCTCCCGCGTTCCCGGAGGCATACGCGAAGACCACCAGCGCCAGGTGGAGGGCCAGGAGGACTGCCATGGTTCCCATGGTCAGTTCCCCGGCGAGCGCCCGGCCCACCGGGCCGTAGCCGACCTCGAAGAACCCGGGGAGCAGCACCCAGGCGGCCGCCACCGCGAGACCGCCGAGAGCCGGCTGGAACCAGCGGCTCGAGACCGGAAGCCGCCGGAACGCGGCGCGCAGCCAGAGGAGCGCACGCACGAAGCCCACCGACATCAATCCCCCGAGTACGCCGAGCACGGCGTAGATGAGCAGTTCCCAGGGCGACCCGAGTTCGTAGGCGGGAACCGAGAACAGCGGCTCGTCGCCCAGCGACAGGCGGAGCACCAGCCAGCTCGCGACGGCGCTCAGGACGACGGAGCCGAGCACGCGGGCGTGCAGGTTGCCGACGATCTCTTCGAGCGAGAACAGGATCGCGGCGATCGGGGTGTTGAAGGCGGCCGCGATCGCCGCCGCCGTTCCGACGGGGACCAACTGCCGGCGCTGCTCGGTATCCAGATGCAGCGCCTCTCCCACCGAGGAGGCGATGCCGGCGCCGATCTGCGCGGACGGCCCCTCGCGTCCCAGCGGGATGCCGCTCCCCAGGGTGAGCACTCCGCAGAGGTACTTCCCGAAGGGCACCCGGAACGGAATCCGGCCGTCCTTCGCGACCAGCGCAGCCTTGGTCTGCGGAATACCGCTGCCCCGCGCCCCCTCGAACCAGCGGTGCATCAGGAATCCGGCAGCCAGGGCCCCGAGTACGGGAGCGGCGAAGCGGGCCGCGCCGAGCGCCGCGCCGTGAACCACGATGTCGGCCAGCCACTCGGTCACCACGATGAAGGACACGATGACCCCGCCCACCAGTGCTCCGATCCCGAGGTTGAGACCGGTGAAGAATCCGGAGCGGCGCAGGAACTCCCGCGAGGACAGCGCCTCGAGGATCCGGGAGAGCGTGCGGGTCCGAAACCGGCTCATCGGATCCCCGCTTCCACGCGCCCCAGCATCAGGCCGACGCCCACGGTGACCGCCGTCCCGATCAGGTTGTAGTACAGGTAGGAAACGCCCTCGATCCCGAGCGCCCGGGGCACCAGGTCCGCGGCCCAGACGGCGGCGACGCCGCAGAGCACCGCCGGGAAGGCCCGGCGGGCGCCCCGGTTCGGGAAGACCGCGGCGAGGACGAACGCCCCCAGGATGGGGCCGTAGAAGAAGGAACCCACCCGGTTCACCGCTTCCACCGCGGACCCGAGACGCCCCATGTACAGGGCGGCCCCGGTGGCGACCGTGCCCCAGAACAGGATCCCCACCCGCCCGGCGATCAGGTCATGGCGATCGGACGTCGGACCGCGAGCGAAACGGTTCCGGAAACGCCGGTAGAAGTCCACCACGCTGGCCGTCGAGAGCGCCGACAGTTCCGACTCCACGGTGGACATCGCCGCGGCGAGCACCGCGATGAGGATCAGGCCGACGACCCCGGGGGGAAGCTGCGTGAACACGAAGGTCGGGAACACGTGATTCGTGTCGCTCCAGGGTTCGCCCTTGACCTCGGCGGCGGTGCGCACCGCCTCGGCGCGCGTCTCCTGAAACGCCAGATCGGCCGCCACGTACCGCTCCCGAAGCGCCGCTTCGGAAGTGCCTCCGTCCGCCTCCGCGTAGTCGAGAGCGGCCGTGCGGCGCTCGGCGAAGGCGGTCTCGTAGCGGGCCTCCATCGCCGCCATTTCCTCCGGCTCGGCCGCGCGCGTCTCGGCGAGCGTCACCGGATCGAAGAGGACGGGCGGCCGTTCGAACTGGTAGAAGACGAAGAGGAGCGCCCCGGTGAGCAGGATCACGAACTGCACCGGCAGCTTGGCAAAGGCGTTGAAGATCAGGGAGAGGCGGCTCTCGCGGAGCGAACGCCCGGTGAGATAGCGCTGCACCTGGCTCTGGTCGCAACCGAAGTAGGAGAGCATCAGGAAGAGCCCTCCGAGGAGCCCCGTCCAGACGGTGTAGGTCTGGCGCGGGTCGGTGTCGAAGGACAGGGTCTCCAGGCGGCCGGTAGAACCGGCGAGCCGCAGCGCCTCCCCGAGGCTCACCTCGTCGGGCAGCCCCCAGATGACCGACCCGAGGCAGAACAGGATGCCGAGCAGGATGATCAGCATCTGCCAGGTCTCGACCCACATCACGGCGCGCATGCCCCCGAGCGCCGTGTAGACCGTGGCGAAACCGCCGATGATCAGGATGGTGAGCGTCTCGTCGAGCGAGAAGACCACCGAAAGGACCACCGACGGCGCGTAGATCACCACCGCCCCGGAAAGCGCCCTCCCGAACAGGAACAGCAGACTGGTCAGGGACCGGGTGTGCGGGCCGCAGCGCTGCTCCAGGTACTCGTAGGCGGTGAAGACACGCGCCCGGTAGAACAGCGGCACCAGGGTGACGCACAGGATCACCATGGCGATGGGCAGAGCGAAGTAGATCTGGATGAACCGCATCCCGTCCACGTAGGCCTGTCCGGTCGTACCCACCAGCGTGATGGCGCTCGCCTGGGTGGCCATCACCGAGAGGCCCATGGCGTACCAGGGCATTGAGCGGCGCGCCAGGAAGTAGTCCTCGAGGCCCCGGTTCCCCCGCCCCGTCCAGTAGCCGACGGTGATGATCAGCCCGAAGTAGGCCGCGACGACGATCCAGTCGAGGAGCTGCAAGACTGGGCCTTCCCTAGGGCGCGAAGATCCGGGAGAACACGAAGAGGAGGACGTAGACGGAGAGCGCCGTCAGCAGCACCGCCGCGTAGAGCCGCCGCCAGGAGCGGAAGAACCCTTGCGGGGATGGGGGTTGGTCGGAAGGTGCGTCCATCGGTGCTCCGGCTGGCTCCCGGCTAGACTCACGAGCCGGGCCGGGCGCTTTGGCGCCGCGCCGGGAGATTCTAGGAGGCGGGGCCTCCTTCTCCCACGCAAAGGGAGCGCAGTGATGACTACTCCACGAAGAATGCGGCGGGGCGCACCTCTGACGCTCGCCCTGTCACTCGCGGCAATCGTCGTAGCCGCGGCGGCGCCGGCCCAGCTCCGCCCCCTGGCCGAGGACCGCGGCGCGACCGGACTCGGGCTCGCGCTCCGCAAGATCGGGAGCGGCGTTTCGGTGCTCACCATCGTGGCGCACCCGGACGACGAGAACAACGCCCTGCACGCCCTCCTCAGCCGCGGCCTGGGCGCCCGGGTCTCCCTCGTAAGCCTGACCCGCGGCGGCGGCGGGCAGAACGAGATCGGGCCCGAACTCTTCGACGGGCTGCGCATCCTCCGGACCGAGGAACTCCTTACCTCACACCGGCTCGACGCGGTGGAGCAGTACTTCGGCATGGTCTCCGACTTCGGCTACTCGTTCAGCGTCGAGGAGACCCTCGAGAAGTGGGACCGGGAGAAGACGCTCGGCGAGGTGGTGCGGATGATCCGGACGTTCCGCCCGGACGTAGTACTGACCCTGCCTCCCTCCGGGGCCGGCGGCGGCCAGCACCACCAGGCGACCGGAAGGCTCACCCACGAAGCTTTCGATGCGGCTGCAGATCCGGACCGTTTCCCCGAGCACGCCGAACGCGGCCTGCTGCCCTGGCGCCCCCACCGCCTCTTGATCGGAGGCGTCGGGGGCGGCTCCGCGGCCGCTTCGGCGCAGACCGTCCGCATCGAGACGGCCGTCTGGGATCCCCTGCTCGGCCGCACCTATGCGGACCTCGGAGCAGAGGCGCGCTCGGCCCACCGCTGCCAGGGGATGGGCCAGGTGCGCGGCGGGCCGAACGGGTTCCCCTCGGTGCTGGCCGAGACCCGCGGCGCGGCGGACGGAACGGCACTCGGACCGGAAGGGACGGACGGTCTTTTCGCCGGGATTCCGACGGGCCTGGAACGGCTCGCTGACTTCGTGTCCGGCAGCCCCGAGGCGACTGCGGAGACCCTGTCCCGGCTGACGGCTCTCCGGGATGCCGTAGCCGAAGCCGCCGGGGCGTTCTCGGCGGTCGTACCCGCCGACACGCTCCCGGGTCTCCGGAAGGCGCTGACCGCGGCGCGCGCTCTGCGCCGGGGCGCGCTTCCCGACGGGCTGACCCCCGGCAGCCGCACCGAAATCGAGCACCGGATGGCGCCGCGGGAGGCCCAGATCCAGGAGGCGATCGCGCTCGCTCACGGACTCGTGGTGGACGCGGTGGCGGACACCGGAACGGCAGTTCCGGGCGGCCGGTTCGGTGCCCAGGTCTCCGTTCTCGGCGGACCGGCCACGGCAACGATCACCGGAATCGGAATCGAGGTTCCGGACGGCTGGCAGGTGAGCCAGATGACCTCGGCGGCGGAAGCTACTCCGCGTCCCGGGCCACGCCGCCGCCCCCTGCCACCTCCGATCGGTCCCGGCGACCTGCCTCTCGAGACGAGCTCCAGCCAGCCGCGGCGCGCGGAGTTCGGGGTCTCGGTGGCGGAGAACGCCGCCCTGAGCCGCCAGCCCTGGCTCGACGACCCCGACGCAGACCGCTTCGACCCGCTGTCCGCGGAGTTGTTCGGGTTGCCGGCCCGGCCACCGCAGGTCGTGGCGCGCGTCGATTTCGAATCCGGGGGCATTCCGGTCGAGATTCGCAACCCGGTCGAGTACCGCTACGAGGGGCCCTGGGTCGGAACGGAGAAACAGAAGGAGATCTCGGTGCTTCCGCTCGCCTCGGTGGCCGTTTCACCGGAGATCGTCGTCTTTCCCCGGGGGCAGAACTCCCGCCGGCTCAGCGTCTCGGTCGTGTACCGCGGCGACGGAGCGGCGGAGTTCCACGCCGCGCTTCAGGCACCCACCGGGTGGACCATCGCCCCGGAGAGCATTCCGGTCGCCTTTTCCGGCCCCGGTGAGACCCGGGTCGAGTTCGAAGTGAGCGCTCCGGCCGGAGCGGCCGACGGCGGCTACCGGCTCGCCGCTTCGGCGCGGCCCGCGGCGGGCGGTGACGCCTTCACCGAGACCGTTCAGGAGATCGCCTACCACCACATCGAGACGCGCTACCTGTTCCGCCCCGCGGAAGCCGCGGCACGCGTGCTGGACGCCACGGTGGCCCCGGTCCACGTCGGCTACGTCGAGGGAGTGGGGGACGAAGTCGCCGAGGCCATCGCGCAGCTCGGAGTGCCCCTGACCTTCCTGGACGAAGCGGCGCTCGCGGAGGGAGATCTCTCGGTGTTCGACACCATCGTCCTGGGAGTGCGCGCCTATCTGGCCCGCCCCGATCTCCGGACGCACAACCAGCGTCTCCTCGACTACGTCGCCGGAGGAGGGACGCTTCTCGTCCAGTACAACAAGTTCGAGTTCAATGCCGGCCCCTGGGGGCCGTATCCGATCTCGGTCGGGCGCGGCCGGGTCACTGACGAAGACGCCCCGATGCGGGTGCTGATTCCCGATCATCCGGCCTTCACCGGGCCGAACCGGATCGGCGACTCCGACTGGGCCGGCTGGGTACAGGAGCGCGGGCTCTATTTCCTGGCCCCGGGCGGGGACCCCGCCTACCGGGACCTCCTCGCGTCCGAGGATCGCTTCGAATACAACGCCGGGGAGAAACGCGGCATCCTGGTGGAGGCCCGCCACGGCGAGGGCCGCTGGCTCTACCTCGGCCTCGGGCTCTGGCGGCAGCTTCCGGCCGGAACGCCGGGCGCCTACCGGCTGCTCGCGAACCTCCTGAGTCTCGGGTACCAGCCGGAAACCACCGACCAGCAGTAGCGGCCGGCAGCGCCGCCGCCCCGAATGCCTCCGGGTTTGGGGACAACAGATCGCCGGTCGAATGACATACGCTCTCGCGCCCCCGGCCGGCGACAGTGGCCGGCCGGCATCGAATTCCGACGATCAAACGGATGAAGCGCGAGCGGATCGGACTCGTCCTCGGGCTGGCCCTGCTGGTGGGCATCGCCGTCGTCCCCATCCCGGGCATTCCCGACGAGGCGCGCCGGATGCTGGCGGTGGCCGCGATCATGGCCACCTGGTGGGTCACGGAAGCGGCGCCGCTGGCGGTGACCTCGCTGTTGCCGCTCGTTCTCCTGCCGCCCTTCGGGATCACGACCGCGGCGGGGGCGGCGGCGCCCTACGCGAACCACCTGGTGTACCTGTTCCTGGGCGGGTTCATGATCGCCCAGGCCATGCAGCGCTGGAACCTGCACCGGCGCATCGCGCTCCGGACGGTGATGGCGATGGGCAGCTCGCCGCCGCGGTTGGTGCTCGGCTTCATGGTGGCGTCCGCGTTCTTGTCCATGTGGGTCTCCAACACGGCCACCACGGCGATGATGATGCCGATCGGGGTCGCGGTGATCGCGGAGATATCGAGGGCGGTCCACGGGGCGAACCGGCCCGCTCCGGGGGAGTTCCCCTTCGCGGTCTGCCTGATGCTCGGCTGCGCCTACGGGGCCTCCATCGGCGGTTTCTCGACCCTCATCGGGACGCCGCCGAACGTCTTCCTCGCCGGTTTCCTCAGCGAACAACTGGACATCCAGATCACCTTCGTGCGCTGGCTCGCCTTCGCGATGCCGCTGACGATCCTGTTCCTCCCCCTGACCTGGCTCTGGCTCACGCGGGTGGCGTTTCCGATCCGGATCAAGGACATTCCCGGCGGCCGGGAGCCGGTGCGGGCCGCCTACCTGGCGCTCGGTCCGCTCTCCATCCCGGAGAAACGGCTCTCGATCCTGTTCGGGGGCACCGCCCTCGCCTGGATGTTCCGCCCGGTCTGGACCGGATTCCTGCCCGCCGGCGGACTCATCACCGACTCCACCATCGCCATGGCGGCGACGGTCCTCGCCTTCCTCGTCCCGGCCGGGAACGGCTCCGGGGACCGCATCCTCAACTGGGAATGGGGAGTGAAGATCCCCTGGGACGTCCTGATCCTGATCGGCGGCGGTTTCTCGCTCGCGAACGGTCTGGAGGTGAGCGGGCTCTCCCAGTTCCTGGGCGACCGTCTCGCCGGCGCCTCGGCGCTGCCGCTGCCGCTCTTCGTGATCATGGTGGTGGTCTCCATCATCCTGCTCACCGAACTGGCCTCGAACCTGGCCTCGACCGCCATGATGGTTCCGATCCTGGCCGCCGTCGCCACCGGCGCCGGCATCCCGCCGCTGATGCTGCTGCTTCCCGTGACGGTCGCGGCTTCCTGCGCGTTCATGCTGCCGGCGGCCACCCCGCCGAACGCCATCGTGTTCGGAACCGGACACTTCACGATTCCCCAGATGGTGCGCGCCGGCATCGGGGTGAACATCATCGGCGCGATCCTCACCTGCCTGTTCGCGGTCTTCTGGGTGCCGGTGGTGTTCGGGTAGCGACGATTCGCCGCACTAGCATTCCTCCGTCATGACCGCACCGCGCGAAGACCGTTTCACTTCCCGGCTCTGGGCCGGGATCGATTCGATTTATCAGGACATCCTCCGCCACCCCTTCCTGGACGGACTGGCGGACGGCAGTCTCGACCGGCAGGTGTTCCGGTTCTACGTGTTGGAGGACGCGCTCTACCTGCACGAGTTCGCGCGGGCGGTGGCCATCCTGGGGGGAAAGGCCCCGCACCCGGACATCACCGCGGCGCTCTGCGGCGACGCGGTGGCGACGATCGAGGCGGAGCGTGAGCAGCTCGGCCAGTTCATCAGCGAGCTGGGCGGCAGCCGGGACGAACTCTTCGTCCGCCAGCCGGCGCCCACCAACCGCGCCTACACGAGCTACTTCCTCTCGCGGGTCCATGCGCAGCCCTTCCACGAAGGGCTCGCCGCTGTCCTCCCCTGCTACTGGATCTACGCGGAAGTCGGCAAGGAGCTGCTCAAGCGCCCTTCCTCGCCGGACCCGCTCTACCGCCGCTGGATCGAAAGCTACGGCAGCGAGGAGTACGACGCGGTGGTGCAGCGGGTGGTGCAGCTCACGGACGACGTCGCCGAGGGGCTCGGCCCGGACGCCCGGAAGGCGATGGCGCAGCACTTCGTCATGAGTTCCCGCTACGAATGGATGTTCTGGGACATGGCCTGGCGCCAGGAGGCCTGGCCCCTCTAGCGACCAGGACCGCGACGCGCGCGTGGCGCGCCGGCTTGGAACGCCGGTCTCCAGACCGGCACGCGCGGTGCTCCGCACCGCACACGGCGCGGTGTTGACCCGCGTCAGCGGATCCAGACCGTCTTCCGGTTGGTGAACTCGATGAGGCCGTCCGGGCCCAGTTCGCGCCCGAATCCGCTGTCCTTTGTCCCGCCGAAAGGCACCCGCGGATCCGACTTGGTGATGCCGTTCACGAAGACGGCCCCCGATTCGATCTGCGGCACCAGCCGTTCCGCCCGCCGCGGATCGGAGGTCCAGAGCGAGGACCCGAGTCCGTAGTTCGTCCGGTTGGCGATCTCCACCGCCTCGGCTTCGTCCGCGAACGGGATCATCGTCGCGACCGGCCCGAAGAGTTCCTGCTCGGCGGCCGGCGATCCCGCGGGCGGCGCCGCCAGAATCCCGGTCGCGGAGAAGAACCCGCGTTCCGGCGCGGCGCCCCGGTGGATGAGGTCCGTGCCGGCGCGGACCGAGTGCGCAACCTGCTCCTCGAGACGGTCCCGGAGATCTTCCCGGGCCAGCGGGCCGACCGCGGTCTCGGAGACGAGCGGATCGCCCACCACCGTTTCCTGGAACTGCGCTTCGAAGACCGACAGAAACGAATCGAGCACCGTTCGCTGCACGAGGAAGCGTTTGGCGGCGATGCAGCTCTGGCCCGAGTTGATGAGCCGCGCCCCCGCGCCCGCGGTGGCCGCCTCCTCCACGTCGCAGTCCTCGAACACGATGAAGGGGTCGCTGCCGCCGAGCTCGGCGACCATCGGCTTGAGGTGGCGGCCCGCGACCGCGGCGACCTCGCTGCCGGCGCGGGAACTCCCGGTCAGCGTGACGCCCCGGATCCGCCGGTCGGCGATGCAGGAGGCCGCCTGCTCATTCGTCAGGAAGAGATTCTGGACGAGCCCCTCCGGAGCTCCCGCCTCCCGGTAGAGCTCGACGATGCGGAGCGCGCACTGGGGCACGGACGGCGCGTGTTTCAGGACCATCGCATTTCCGGAGACGAAGTTGGGCGCGGAGACCCGGATGACCTGCCACAGGGGGAAGTTCCAAGGCATGACCGCCAGAATCGGCCCGATGGGGTCGTAGCGGACGTAGGCGTCGCTGCCGTCGGAGGGGTAACGGCGCGGCCGGAGCGACTCCTCTGCGGTCTCCGCGTAGTGCCTCGCGACCCACGCGCACTTCTGCGCTTCGGCCGCTCCCTGGGCGAGCGGCTTCCCCATCTCGAGCGCCATGAGCGCCGCCAGCTCGTCCGCCTGCGCCTCGAGAAGGTCGGCCAGACGCTCGTTGACCGCGCATCGCTCCGCGAACGGGGTCCGGCGCCAGGCCCGGAACACCGCGTCGGCGCGCGAAAGGGCGGCGTCCACCTCGCGGTCGGTCGCCGTCGGGAACTCCGCCACCAGCTCCTCGGTGGCGGGATTCAGGGACCGGTAGAGCATCAGCGGCTCCCGCCCGGCGGGTGAAGGCGGTTGTACTTCGCTCCAACCTCCAGCAGATCCTCGATCGAGATCGCTTCCCGGGTGTTCCCGTTCTTGCCGACGACCGTGGTGGCCTTGAGCATCGAGTTGTAGACGGCTTCCTCGGTAGCCTCGATCGCCGCCTGGAAGAGCGGCGACAACCGGTCGCCCCGGAGGACGGCGCCTTCGTCCACCGGAGAGTCGCTCCGGAAACCGGTGCGGAGCGACTCCGCCGAGGAGAAGGCGATCACGAAGTCGCCGCTCCCATGGGATGAGGTGGCGCCGGTGCGGGCGAGACCGAGCATGACCCGCCGCGCCAGCCGCGTGAGGCCCAGCGAGCGGATGGGGGCGTCGGTGGCGACCACCATCATGATGGACCCGTCCGGGTTGTCCAGCGAGTCGTCGCCCGCCGCGCCGTCGCTACCGCGCAACTGGTCCCGCAGGTAATAGCGGTCGAGTTCCTCACCGACCGGGATCCCGTCCATGACGAGGACTCCTCCGTAGTTGCTCTGGATCAGCGCCCCGACCGTGTAACCGCCGAGACTCTCGGGCAATCGCCGTGAGGAGGTGCCGATCCCGCCCTTCCAGCCGAAGGCGGACGTTCCGGTGCCGGCCCCCACCGCTCCTTCCGCCACCGGCCCCGGGGACGCGGAGCGGATCGCCTCCAGCACGTGGCCCTCCTTCACGTGGAGTCCCCGGATGTTGTTGAGGAACCCGTCGTTGGTTTCGCCCACCAGCGGATTGACCGAGCGCACGTTCTCGTTGCCGGGAAGGCCGAGCGTGTAGGTCACCACGGCGCGCGCCGCGTCCCAGACCGACAGGGTGTTGGTGAGCACGACCGGGGTCTCGATGGTCCCGAGTTCCACGACCTGGGTGGACCCCGCCAGCTTGCCGAAGGCGTTCCCGATATGGACGGCGCCCGGGACTTTCTCCTGAAAGATGTTGCTGGCGTGGGGCAGGATCGCGGTGACCCCGGTGCGGATGTGGTCCCCCTCCATCAGGGTCACCTGCCCGACGAGGACGCCGGGAACGTCGGTGATGGCGTTGTGCGGTCCGGGATCCAGAACGCCCGGCGACAGGCCGATGTCCCGGGCCCGGGGCCGGGAGTCGCCCTGTCCGAGGGCGAGCGGAGCGGCGAGCAGAGCGGTGGCGAGGACCGCCGGGATGCGGTGGACTTGTTTCATCGGAACCTCCGGAATCAGGAGTCGCTTGGAAGGGCCCCGGAGGATACGGGAAGCGTTCGGCCTCTCGACGGCACGGAACATTCCCGACCCCCGGTGCGTAAGCTCCACCCGTCATGGTTCACGGGAATGCGTACGGCACCGGCAGGGGCCACCGCCCTCTCGCGCTGGTGCTCGGGGCGTTCGCCGTAGCCGGCTCCGCCAACTGCGCCGTCCCGTTCCAGACCGAGCCGAACGTCGAGGAAACGGAGACGTTCAACGAACCGTTCGCCGCGGGAGCGCTTCTCGATCTGAGAAACATCAACGGACGCGTGGCGATCACTGCGTGGGACCGGGACGAGGCGGAAATCGTGGTGCGCAAGGTGGGGCCGAGCAGCGCCGCGCTCGAGGACATCCGGATCGAGGTCAACCGTTCGTCGCGCGGCCTCCAGGTCCGCACGCGCTACCCGAAGAAGGGCCGGATGTGGGGGCAGCGCTACGGCAGCGTCCACTATTCCATCCGGTTGCCGGAGAGCGCCGACCTCAGGATCTCCACCGTCCACGGACCGGTCGAGGTCGCCGAATTCTCAGGCGAGCTCGAGGCGCAGACGGTCAACGGGTCGCTGCGCCTGACGGGCCACCGGGGGAGCGTGAACGCCAAGACGGTCAACGGGCGGATCGAATGCGAACTCGAGAGTTTCGGTGAGGGCGAAAGCCACTCGCTCCGTACCGTGAACGGCCGGGTGCAACTGACCCTGGGCCCCGAGGCCCGAGGCCGGGTCGATGCCCGGGCAATCAACGGACGGGTGATCATGGAACTCGCCGAGCTGGAGCATCTGGACACCCCCACCCGCCGGCACAAGCGAGTGCAGGTGCGTGACGGTGGCGGCGAGTGCCGGGTGCGCACCGTGAACGGCACCATCCACGTCACGGACGATTAGCCAGCGGACGGGATCTGCCGCCTGACGGCCCGGACGGGTCCTTCCGGCGTCGGAACGGTTGCGGGGATTGCCGCTCCGCCGGAGACGGCCCCCTCGGCCAAGGGCAGCGGACGCGTCGTCCCCCCCCGGTTTCCGCGCACCGGATATAAACCCTGCCCATGAACCGATTCGTGCGCGCTGGAACCGCTTCCCTCATCCTCGTCCTCGCTTCGCAAGCGTCGGGACAGCCGCTCCCGCAGGTCCACCTCATCGGTACCGGGGGCACGATCTCCGGGGGCGCGGGAGGACCGCTGAACGCCGGCGATCTCCGCGCCGCCCTGCCCGGCCTGGATTCCGTGGCTTCGGTCACCACCGAGGACTTCGTCCGCATCGGAAGTTCCCGGATGCATCCGGAACTCCAGTTCCAGCTCGCGGAGCGGGTTGCCGCGGTCTTCGCCGAGCGGCCCGAACTCGCCGGGATCGTGGTGACGCACGGTACCGACTCGCTCGAGGAGACCGCCTTCCTGCTGGACCTCGTGCTGCCCTCCGGCCGCCCGGTCGTGTTTGCGGCCGCCCAGCGTCCGCCGCGATACGAGGACTCCGACGGGCCGCGCAACCTCCTCGACGCGATCCGCGTCGCCGGTTCTCGACGCGGTCGGGACCTGGGCGTGCTCGTCGTCCTGAACGGTCAGATTCACGCGGCGCGCGAGGTGAAGAAGACCCATTCCATCGCGCTGCACGCGTTCGCCTCGCCGGACACCGGCCCGGTGGGCATGGTGGATGAAGGAGAGATCCTGCTCTTCAGTACCCCCCGACGGCGACACCATCTCGCCACCGCCGGCGTGGAGCCCCGGGTCGAACTGGTCCGGCTCTCCGCCGGGGGCGGCGCCGCGGCCCTTCAGGGGGCGGCGGAAGCCGGGGCGCGGGGGATCGTCGTCGAGGTCTTTGGCCGCGGAAACGCACCGCCACCCGTCGCCGAAGCGGTGGATGCCGCGATGCAGGCCGGCGCCCTGGTGGTGTTCGTGACCCGCACCGGGGCCGGCCGGGTGGTGCTCTCGGACGCCCAGCGGGAAAGGGGAATCCTCTCCGGAGGGGACCTCGATGGCCTGAAGGCCCGCATCCTGCTCACCGTGGCGCTCGGCGCCGGACGGACCGCCGACGAGATCGGCGCGGCCTTCCGCCGGCTGTCGGGGGCCGGGTGACCGGGCTCTACGAGGAGAGCGTCGTCAGCGAAGCACCAGGCGAAGGGGCGGTCCCGCTCCGCGCGAGAGAACGACCGCTTCCGACGGTTCGAGCGTGACGACGGTGTAGTCCCCGACCCGGTCGCCGACTCCGACCAGGGTGGTCTCTCCCCGGTAGAAAAGGGCGGCCCGGATCGGAGTGCCGGAGCCGACGTCCACGAAACCATGAAGCTCCGGAGTTTCGGAGCGCAGTTCGGACGGCGGCGTTGCCGTGTCGGGAGGCCGGTCGAGCGGGTCTTCCATGCCGTCGCCGACCGCGGGCGCCGGCTCCACCTCGACCGGCTCGGCGGCGGCCAGGGAGGCCGCTTCCGGTCCCGGAAGCGATTCCAGCCAGGCGGCCAACGCCTCCAGCCGCGGATCGTCACCCAGACGGTCCGCGTCCGCCGCGGTGAACGCCGCCGCCGGATCCGGCCACAGGACGAGAACCGACGCGGTAAGCGTGCCGAGGCCGCCCCGGACCGCGAGGGTGGCCCGCTCGACGCGGAGCGGCCATCCCGTGCCCTCGACACCAGCCAGGAACCGCGACAGGGAATCAGGATCGCCCAACGCGGTGATCCCGGCCTCGGCGCCCGCGGTGCCCTCCGGCGGCCGGACGAGTGGCTGGAGCCGTAGCTGTGAGAGGTCTACCCCGCCTTCGCCGGCCAACCGCACCAGGAACTCGCGCGTCCCCGCGGCGCTCGTGGGTGGCGCGGCGCGGCCGGCGAGCCGCTCCGAAACCCGGTGCAGGCGTTCGCGCCGCTCCCGCTCCTGCACCGTCTGGGTGCTCTCCCGAGCCGACCGGGTCTGCATGTCGAGCGCCGCGGCAAGCTCCGCCGAGGAGCGCCTCGCCTCACCCCAGGCGAGCCAGGCGAGCGAAACGGACAGCAGGGCGAGCAGAACCCGAAGCCGCAGGCGTTGGTCCATGGTTCTAGCGACCTACCGCGAGCTGAGCAGTGATCCGGACCACCGCCGCTCCGTCCGGCCGGCGGGTTTCGCTGATGACCTCGGTCGAGAGAACCGCGTGGTGGTTCGCCAGTTCGACCAGGAACCCGGCAACGGCCGCCGCCGAGACGGCGTCGGCGGCGATCACCGCCTCCACCCGGCCCGCCCCAGCGGCGGGTCGGACTTCGACCCCGGCGACCCGGATTCCGGGAGGAGCGGTTCCCCGCACCGTGTCCAGCGCGGCGCTGACGGCGGGGGCGTCCAACACTCCGGCGAAGAGGAGCGCGGCAGCCTGCCGAGCGTGGTCGGGCTCGAGCGCGGGAGAACCTGCCCTGACTGCCGGCGTGGGATCACCGGAGCCGGGGACCCCGGCGGCGGCGAGGTCCGCTCGCGTTCTCCAGAGCGAGGCGCCTCCCCACAGCGACATCAGGAGCCCTCCGAGGACGAGCACCTCCAGGGCCCGCAGGAATCCCGGCCGGACGCCCTTCCCGAGCTGAATGCCCGCAGGCAGACGACCCATGGCTGGCTGTCAGGCCTCGGTGATGGCGGCGGGAGCCGGGTCGAGTGGTGCCGGCCGCTCTCCGGCCCGCCGGAGCAGCGCCGCGAGGGCGCCGTCCGTCACCGGAGACACCGCAGGCGGCCCCCCGTTCCCCTCCGCGTCGCGCGCCTCCGCCACCGTCAACCCCGTCGGGCGCACCAGTTCGGCAACCGCCGCCGCCCCGTCCCCCAGGATCGACACGGCGTGTCTCCCGCTCTCGGTGGCCCGCCGGATGGCGAGCGCCGGAGGATCGGGGTCCAGGGCGGCGCGAAGCTTCATCCGGAAGCCCGTGAGACGTTCTCCGGACGCGGTCGCGAGAACGAAGTGGCGCCGATGGAGCGACAGGAGAAGACGCCGCTCCGATCTGCCGGCGGAGCGTCCAAGCCACTCGGGAAGGAGGGCCAGACTCGTAGCGTCCACCCACCGTACCCGCAGCCCCGCCGCTTCGGCGGCCGCTTCGTACTGCTGGGCGACCAGTGCACCAGTCACCGCACCAAGTACGGAACGCCGCCCGAAAGAGCCGGAAGCCAACGTTCCGAACCGGAATCGCCCGTCGAGCTCGGAGGAAGACGGCGCCGAAGTCGTGGCCAACCCGCGGACGAGCTCGGAGCGGAGCCGGCGCACCGCTCGGGAACCCGCGCCCTCGGAGAGGCCAGCGTGGGCGGCGCCGTCCGGCAACGCGATCACCGCGTCCCGGAAGCCACCGTCCGGCGCGGCAAGGGCCCGCAGGGCGGCCTGCACCACCCGGGCCGCTTCCACCGACGACGCCAGGTTCGGCTCGGTCGGCGAAGGCGCGACGAAGTCCGCCGGCAGACGCCACCGGACCCAACGGCCATCGCTCGTGCGAACCACCAGATGATCTCGGCGGAACGTCATCGCCACGGCCCGGTCGCGGGAACCGAGGCGAAGAAGGGGTAACGAGGGCAAGACTCCGACCTTGGGGACGGATTTAGCCTAACTCCATCCGGGACCGGGGCGTTTGAGGCGGTTTCTTGCGCGATAAGAGCGGGGACGCAAACGGGTTTGGTTTGGTAGGATGAGCGGTCGGGCTGCGGACGATCTCCGCCCGTGCCAACGCGTGCGGCGGCCATTCGCCCGCGTGACTACCGGCCGAACGAGGCCCAGCGTTTCGAGTTGGCGCACGTCGTTCGGCATCCGGTCCGGGCGCCGGGATCCGAACGAATCGCAGGCGTTTCGGGCTCGGAGCGAACTCCCAAACGTCCACAATCTGGAGCAGCATGCGCGACTATCAGACCGCCGAACTTCGCAACCTCGCCGTAGTCGGACATGGAACGTCCGGCAAGACAACGCTCGTGTCGGCGCTCCTCTACGCCGCCGGCGCCGTGACCCGCCTGGCCCGCGTGGAAGATGGAAACACCACGACCGATTTCGAGGAGGACGAGATCGAACGCGGCATCAGCCTGAGCGCGGCGCCCACCCACTTCGACTGGAACGGGGTCAAGGTCAATCTGGTGGACACCCCGGGGTACAGCAACTTCCTCACCGAGGCGAAGCTGGCGATGCCGGTCGCCGACACCGCGCTCATTTCGGTCTGCGCCGTCGATGGCGTGGGGGTCAACACCGAACGGGTCTGGAACTTCGCGGAAGAAAACGGCGCGGCCGCCATTTTCGCCGTCACCCGCATGGACCGCGACCGCGCGTCCTTCGAACGAACCCTGAGTTCGATGCAGGAGACCTTCGGACGCACCGCGATCCCGGTCCAGTTGCCCATCGGGAGCGAGTCCGGGTTCTCCGGGGTCGTGGACCTCATCACGATGAAGGCGATCAGCGGGCCCGGGCCGGATGGAAGGGGTGCGAAAACGGGCGACGTGCCCGCCGAGCTGCAGGAGCAGGCCGAGGCGGCGCGCAACGAACTCATGGAGATGATCGCCGAATCGGACGAGGAACTGCTGGACCGGTTCTTCTCCGAGGGGGAGTTGACGTCGGAGGAAATGATCCGGGGCCTCCGAACGGCCGTCGCCGCCCGTTCCATCTTCCCCGTGGTGGCGGTGACCGGCGCTCAGAACGTGGGAACCACGGCGCTCCTCGACCTGATCGTCGCGGCCGCCCCGGACCCCACCGGACGCGGGCCTGCCCGCGGGGTCAGCGGTGACGGGGAGCCGGTCGAGCGGGAGGTGGACGGCGGCGCGCCGGCCAGCGTCTATGTGTACAAGACCATCGCCGACCCCTTCGCCGGGCGTTTGAGCCTCTTCCGGGTCATGACCGGAACCGTCGGTCCCGAAACCCAGCTCAAGAACCTGACCACCGGAGGAACCGGGCGGACCGGTGGCGTACACGTCGTGAACGGGAAGGCCATGGAGGCCGTCTCGAAGCTGTCAGCCGGCGATCTCGGATGTTTCGCCAAGCTGCGGGACACCTTCACGGGAGACACGCTCGGCACCGCGGACGGGATCCGCTTCGTGCGCCCCGAAGTGCCGCACCCGGTCATCAGCTTCGCCATCGAGCCCAAGTCGCGGGGAGACGAGGAGAAGATCTCCCAGGCGCTGCAACGGCTTCGCGAGGAAGACCTGACCCTGAAGTTCGAGCGCGACCAGGAACTGCTCCTTTCGGGGACCGGGCAGCTCCACATCGAAGTCGTGGTGTCCCGGCTGAAGCGAAAGTTCGGGGTCGAGGTCGATCTGAAACCGCCGCGGGTGCCGTATCGCGAGACGATCACGGTAACCGCCGAGGCGCACGGGCGGCACAAGAAACAGACCGGCGGACACGGCCAGTTCGCCGACTGCCACGTGCGCGTCGAGCCGCTCGAGCGCGGCGGGGACTTCGAATTCGCGAGCGCGGTCGTGGGCGGGGCGATCCCGCGCCAGTTCATCCCGGCCATCGAGAAGGGATTCCAGGAAGCCCGGCAGAAGGGATACCTCGCCGGCTATCCCGTCGTGGACTTCAAGGCGACGGTGTTCGACGGGAAGTTCCACACGGTCGATTCATCGGAAATCGCGTTCAAGATCGCGGCGTCCCTCGCGTTCAAGGACGCGATGTCCAAGTGCCGGCCGACGCTCCTCGAACCGATCATGTCCGTCGTCATCACCGTTCCGGACGAGAACACGGGCGACGTCCTGGGCGACCTGAACTCGCGCCGCGGCCGTACCCAGGGCATGGACCGGAAGGGCTCGCAGACCGCGATCACGGCGCAGGCGCCCATGGCCGAGATGCTCACCTACGAGCCGACGCTGACCTCGCTCACCGGGGGACGCGGGGGTTTCCACATGGAGTTTTCCCACTACGACCCCGTCCCGGGGAACCTGGCGAAGGCCCTGATCGAGGCGTACCAGTCGCGGAACGACTGAGCGCACCGGCTTGGAACGCCGGCTTGAGCCGGCACAGCCCGCCGCAGGCGGGCGTCGGGACGGACCTCATCCGTCCGGATGGCTCCGCTGCGCGCCATGCATCCGGGGTAGCCGACGAACCGCCCGCGGCCCTGGGGGCCGCTGTGCCGGCTCAAGCCGGCGTTCCAAGCCGCCGCCGTTAGTCGACGAACTCGATGCGCGCCATGGGAGCGCCGTCGCCCTGGCGCGGGCCGAGCTTGAGGATGCGGGTATAGCCGCCGGGACGCTCCTGGAAACGCGGCGCCACCTCGCTGAAGAGGTGGCGGACCACCTGCTTCCGCGGCAGGATCTGGAGCGCTCGGCGACGCGCCGCCAGGTCCGACCGGCGGCCGAGCGTAACGAGCCGCTCGACGAACGGGCGCACTTCCTTCGCCTTGGCGAGGGTCGTGCGCAGGTGTCCGTGCTCGATCAGGGTGGCGGCCAGATTCCGCAGCAGGGCTCGCCGGTGCGATGGCCGGCGGCCGAGCTTGCGGTGTGCCATCTGGTGACGCATTTCAGCTCTGTCCCATGCCGAGCTTCAGGCCGAGACCGTCGAGAATCCTCTCCACTTCCTCGATGCTCTTCCGCCCGATGTTCCGCTCCCGCAGCAACTCCGATTCGCTCTTGACCACGAGGTCGCCGATCGTGGCGATGTCGGCGTTCCGCAGTCCGTTGTACGCACGAACCGAAAGCTGATCCGCATAGTCGTCGATGGACGTGTTGCAATGCAGCTCGTAGGCCTTCTGCTCGTCGCTGATCACGACGTCTTCCGTCGCTTCACCCTCGCCGCCGACGAAGATCCCCAGCATCTCCCGCAGCAGGCGGGCCGCCGTGGTGACCGCCTCCTGGGGACGGATCGAACCGTTCGTGTGCACGTCGATCACGAGCTTGTCGAGGTCCGTGTCCTGGCCCACCCGCGCCGGCTCGACCTTGTAGTTCACCTTGCGCACCGGAGAGTGCGTCGAATCGAGAGGGATGTAGCCGACCTCCAGGTCCGTATCCCGGTTCCGCTCCGCCTGGATGTAGCCGCGGCCGTTCTTGACCCGCATTTCGATGTCCAGCTCCGCCGGCTGGGTGATGGTCGCGAGGTGCACGTCCGGGTCCAGGATCTCGACATTGGGATCCGTCTCGATGTCTCCCGACGTCAGGGGACCCGCCTTTCTTCCCTGCAGGCGGATGGTCCGCGGCGCTGTCCCGTGGAGGCGCAGGGGGATCCGCTTGATGTTCAGAATGATGTCCAGGGTGTCTTCCTTGACTCCGGGAATCGTGGACATCTCGTGCTGTACACCGTCGAACTTCACCGCGGTGACCGCTGCGCCCTGAATGGAAGAGATCAGCAGCCGGCGCAGGGCATTGCCGATGGTGACTCCGTAGCCCCGCTCAAAAGGATGAGCGGAGAACCGGCCGAAGTCGTCACTGCTGGTTTCGATGTTGAGGCCACTGGGCCTCCTGAGTTCAGACATAAGCGCCGTCTCTCCTTTTCTTTCTGCCCCGTTAGCGCGAGTAGAGCTCGACGATGAGCTGGTCGCGGATCTTCAGTTGCGGGTCCTCGCCGGACGGGAGCGTGACAACCCGTCCCGACGCCATGTCGTCCTCTTCGCGCTGAAGCCACTCCGGAACCGTGCGGCCTTCGGCGCGCTCCAGGACCAGCTTGAAGAAGTCCTTCTTGCGCGTCTTGTCGCAGACGCGGATCACATCTCCCTGATCGATGATCTTTGATGGAATGTCCACGCGTTTCCCGTTCACCTCGACGTGTCCGTGCCGGACGAAGAGCCGGGCCGCGGCACGGGAGGGAGCGAGGCCCAATCGGTAAACGGCGTTGTCGAGCCGCCGCTCCAGCAGCTGGAGCAGGAACGTGCCGGTTACGGCGCGTTCGCGTTCGGCGCGGTCGAAGTACAGGCGGAACTGACGCTCGAGCAGGCCATAGGCGCGCTTCGCCTTCTGCTTCTCGCGAAGCTGAAGTCCGTAGCCCTGAACGCGGCTGCGACGGGTCTTCCCGTGGGCTCCGGGCGCGAAGTTGCGCTTGTCGATGGCGCACTTCGGGCTGAGGCAGCGATCGCCCTTCAAGAAGAGCTTGGCCCCCTCCCGGCGGCACAGCCGGCAGACGGGACCTCGATATCTCGCCAAGATGTCCTCCTAGTTCCGGCGCTTTTTTGGTGGCCGGCACCCGTTGTGCGGAATCGGGGTGACGTCCTTGATCGACTTCACCTCGATGCCGGCGGCCGCTACGGCCCGGATCGCCGCTTCGCGTCCGGCGCCGGGGCCTTTCACCTTGACGTCCACATGAGTGCAGCCAAGGGCGCGAGCTTCGCGCGAGGCCGCCCCCGCCGCCTGCTGCGCGGCGAACGGCGTCTGCTTCCGGGAACCGCGGAAGCCCTGCGATCCGGCGCTGGCCCAGCAGACCACGTTTCCGGCCGGATCCGCGAAGGTGATGATCGTGTTGTGGTACGTCGCCTGGATCGACACGACACCGGCGGTCAGCGTGCGCTTCTCGCGCTTCTTTCCGGTCCGGCGGCGCGCTGTCTTCTTCTTTGCCATGTGGTGTCTTCCTAGCGCCGGCGCATTCCGACCCGGCGGGGACCGCGGCGGGTCCGGGCGTTGGTCTTGGTGCGCTGGCCCCTTGCCGGGAGGCCCCGGCGATGACGGAGCCCGCGATAGCACCCGATGTCCATGAGGCGCTTCAAATCCATCGAGATCCGCTTCCGCAGGTCTCCTTCAACGCCGCCTTCGTCGTCGATGGCCCGACCGATCCGGCTGACCTCTTCCTCGGTCAGGTCGCTGACGCGGCGGTGGCGTTCGATCCCGACCCGGTCGAGGATGGTCACCGCGCGGTGGGACCCCACGCCGTAGATGTAGGTCAGCCCGATGTCGATGCGCTTGGCGCGCGGCAGGTCAACGCCGGCAATTCTGGCCATCGGTCAGTCTCTCCCTGTTCGTGTCGTCCGGTCCGGCCAACAGTCGGACCGGCACGGAATTCCGCTGGCTGAGGTCGTCACGCGGTGTCACCCCTGCCGCTGCTTGTGCTTCGGGTTTTCGCAGATCACCCGCACGACCCCACGGCGGCGGACGATCTTGCACTTGGCGCAGATACGCCGAACGGAGGCGCGAACCTTCATGTTGCCGCTCCTACTTGCACCGGTAGACGATCCGGCCGCGGCTCAGATCGTAGGGGGACAGCTCCACCAGGACGCGGTCTCCCGGCAGTACCTTGATGAAGCTCTTCCGCATCTTTCCCGACACGTGGGCGAGCACCTTGTGATCGCCGGTATCGAGCTTCACCCGGAACATGGCGTTTGGCAGGGGCTCCATGACGGTCGCCTCCACGGAAATAGCGTCTTCCTTAGACATGATCTTCCTCTGAACCCGGGATACCGGAGTTCTGCTTTCTGGGCTCCGCCAGAATCCACGGACCGCCCTCCATGACCGCGATGGATCGCTCGAAATGCGCGGAGGCGCTGCCGTCCACGGTGACGACCGTCCAGCGATCCCGCTTCACGCGCACGTCCGGACTCCCGCGATTCACCATGGGTTCGATCGCGATCACGGCGCCCGGAATCAGGCGGGTCCGTTTGCGGGGATCATAGAAGTTCGGGATCCAGGGCTCGGCGTGCAGGCTCGTTCCGATCCCGTGCCCGCCGTATTCGCGCACCACGGAATAGCCGTGGCTCTCGGCATGGGTCTGCACGGCCTGCCCGATGGCCGAAATGCAGTTTCCGGGACAGGCGGCTCCGATTCCGGCGTGAAGAGCCCCTTCCGTCACCTCCAGGAGTCGCGCCACTTCCTCGTCGATCCGACCGACCGCGACGGTCGTCGCGTTGTCGCCGTAGTAGCCGTCCACGATGCAGCCGAAGTCGAGGCTCACGATGTCGCCCTCCTTCAGCTTTCGCCAGCGCGACGGGATGCCGTGGACGACCTCTTCGTTGACCGAAACGCACAGGGTCGCGGGAAACCCGTGATATCCCTTGAAGGCCGGAGTCACCCCATGGCGTCGCAGGTTGTCGGAGGCCACGCGGTCGAGGTGAGCGGTGGTCACTCCCGGCTCGACCGTGCGGGCGAGCAGTTCCAGCGTCTCCACCGTGATCGCGTTGGCCTGGTGGAGCTTGTCCAGCTCGACGTCGGATCGGGAGATCACTGCGTCACCAACTGCGCCGTCGCGAACGGGAGGGCGGCACACAGACGGCCGAAGACTTCGTCGCGGGACCCGAGTCCCGAGACGTTGGAAGCGCGGTCCCCGTAGTAGTCGAGGAGCGGAAGCGATTCGGATTCGTACACCTCAAGCCGGCGGCGGAACGCTTCCTCGCTGTCGTCCTGCCGGCCGTCCGTCCCGCGCCGGCCGCGGACCCGGGCGGCCAGTTCCTCCGCGGGAACGGCGATGTTCGCAATCCACTCGGTGGCTCCAAGCCTCGAGAGGACCTCGCCAAGCGCCCGCGCCTGCGCCCGGTTCCGCGGATAGCCGTCGAGGATGAAACCCCGGCGGCAATCGTGAGCGGAGACCCGCGCTTCCACGATGCCCAGCACGATCTCGTCGCTCACCAGGCGGCCGGCCGCCATGATGTCGCGGGCCGCCACGCCGAGTTCCGTGCCGTCCGTGACCGCCTGCCGGAGAATGGCCCCGGTCGAGATGTGGGGCATGCCCAGCGACTCGGCGAGCCGCGCCGCCTGGGTTCCCTTTCCGGACCCGGGAGCGCCGAGGAGGATGACGGCGTTCATGATCGGCTCCAGCGCGCCTCAGCCGCGGCGTCCGCGGATCCGGCCCCGCTGCAGGAAGCCTTCGTAGTTGCGCATGATGAGCTGGCTTTCCACCTGCTGCGCGGTGTCCATGGCGACGCCCACCACGATGAGGATGGAAGTACCGCCGAAGTAGAACGTCACCCCCATGCCCTCGGTGATGAAGGTCGGGAGGACCGAATCGAGCCACGGCCCGACCACCGGGATCGGAGCCACGGTGAACCCGTTGAGAAGGAACTCCGGAAGGACCGCGACGGCCGCCAGATAGATGGCGCCCACGAAGGTGAGCTTCCCGAGCACGGCGTCCAGATAGCGGGCCGTCGGACGCCCCGGCCGAATGCCCGGGACGTAACCGCCGCTCTTCCGCATGTTGTCCGCCACATCGGCAGGCTTGAAGACGATGGCGGTGTAGAAGTAGCAGAAGAACAGGATCGAGACGACGTAGAGCAGGGTGTAGAGCGGCATGCCCCAGCGAAGCTGCTCGGCGATGGCGGCCATCCAGCGGCTCTCGGTGAAGAGGGAGGCGAACGTCTGCGGCAGGGCGATGATCGAGCTGGCGAAGATCACCGGAATCACGCCCCCGGTGTTGATCTTCAGCGGGATGTGGGTGGACTGTCCCTGGTACATCCGGCGGCCGACGAACCGCTTCGCGTACTGCACCGGAACCCGCCGCTGACCGCGCTCGACGAACACGATGAACGCGAGGACCGCGATCATGAAGACGACGAGGAGAGCCACGCCGAAGACCGTCTGCTGTCCGACGCGGATGTTCTGGACCGTGGTGAGAATGGCCGACGGGAACATCACGACGATCCCCGCGAAAATCAGCAACGACATTCCGTTGCCGATTCCGCGCTCGGTGATCTGTTCGCCGATCCACATGATGAACACCGTGCCGGCGGTCATCGTGAGGATGGTCATCAGGGTGAACGAGAGCCCGGGCTCGTTCACCAGGTTCATCCCGTCGGGCAGCGCCTGACTCTGCAGGAAGACCGCGATGCTGGCGGACTGGATCACCGCGAGGATCACGGTGCCGTAGCGGGTGTACTGGGTGATCTTCTTGCGCCCGAGTTCACCCTCCTTGCTGAGCTTCTCGAGATACGGCCATACGAGCGTCAGGAGCTGCAGGATGATCGACGCGCTGATGTAGGGCATGATGCCGAGCGCGAACACCGTGACCTGCGAAAGGTTGCCCCCGGAGAACATGTCCACGAAACCGAACCAGGTCGCGCGGTTCTGTTCGAAGAAGGCCGTCAGGGCCGCCGGGTTGACACCGGGCGTGGGGACGTGGTTTCCGAGCCGGTAGACGGCGAGCATGCCGAGCGTGAACAGAATCCGGGTACGAAGATCCGGAATCCGGACGATGCTGCGGACGGCGTTGATCACTTCTGGCTTTCGGAGTTGCCGGCGCCCGCGCCGATGAGGTCCGCGGTCCCGCCGGCGGCCTCGATCTTCCGGCGGGCGGAAGCGCTGAAGGCGTGGGCGCGGACGGTGAGGCGCCGCTCCAGCTCACCTCCGCCAAGAACCTTGATGCGGAATGGCCGGGGGCGGACCAGCAACGGAGGTGTTTCCGGATCCGGCCGGTAGATTCGCGCGCCCTGGATCAGGCGGGCGGCCACCAGTTCGATCTCGCCGACGGTCGAACCGTCTTCGAAACGGTTGAGGTCGCTCAGATTGACGACCTCCCGACGGATTCTGAAGATGTTCGTGAACCCGCGCTTCGGCACCCGCCGCACGAGCGGCATCTGACCGCCTTCGAAGCCGCGGCGGAGGGAGTACCCGGACCGCGACTTGGCTCCCTTGTGGCCGCGGCCGGCGGTCTTGCCGGTTCCTGATCCGGGGCCGCGTCCCACCCGCTTGCGGGCTCGGACGGCGCCCTCGGGCGGCGCCAGTTCATGAAGGCTCACTTGCTCGTCCTCATTCACCATCGGCCGATCCGGCCGTCTCTTGCACCTCGGTCTCTTCGACGATACGCACGAGATGCGGAACCCGCCGCAACATCCCCCGGATCATGGGGTTGTCCGGCCGGGAAGCGGTCGCTCCCAGGCGGCGCAGCCCCAGGCCCTTCACGACCTCGCGCTGATAGCGGGTCGTGCCGGCCAGTCCGCGCACGAGCTGCACGACGATCCTCGGCCCCCCCGGGGCTGCGGCGGTGTCTTCTGGCTGTGTCATGGCTCTAGGCCCGGATCTCCGCCTCGATGTGACTCACGTCCTTCCCCCGGAGCTCCGCCACCGCGGTCTTCGAGCGAAGCGAGAGGAGCGCGACCATCGTCGCTTCCACTACGTTCTTGGGATTGGCGGTTCCGAGCGACTTGGTCAGGATGTCCTTGATTCCGGCGAGTTCGATGACCGCGCGCACCGGGCCGCCGGCGATCACCCCGGTCCCCTCCGACGCCGGTTTGAGCAGGACCCGGCCCGCTCCGAACACGCCCACCACCTCGTGAGCGATGCTGCTTCCCTCGCGGGGGACCGTCGTCAGGTTCTTCTTGGCGATCTCGATTCCCTTCTTGATCGCCGCCGGCACCTCGCGCGCCTTGCCGAGACCGAAACCCACGCGGCCGTCCTCGTTTCCAACGACAACCAGCGCGGAAAAGGACAGGTTCTTGCCGCCCTTGACCACCTTGGTCACCCGGTTGATCGAGACGACCTTGTCCTTGAGATCGGGATCACCGGTGCGCTCCACCTGCGTGTTGCGCGAACCGCTGCGAGGCCTCGATCGGCCGCCGTCCATGTTCAGCACTGAACCCCTCCATTCCTCACCGCGTCGGCGAGGGCCTTGATCCGGCCGTGGTACCGGGATCCGCCGCGATCGAAGACCACGGTCTCGATGCCGGCGGCGCGGGCCCGCTCGGCCAGCTTCTCGCCGACCAGGGCGGCGCCGGTGGCGTTTCCGCCGCTCTCGATTCCGGTCTCGCAGCTGCCCGCGGCAACGAGGGTCGTGCCGGCGGCGTCATCGATCACCTGCGCGTAGATGTGCTTCAATGAGCGATAGACCGCGAGCCGCGGGCGCGCGGCGGTGCCGGTGATCTTCTTGCGAATGCGGGCATGGATGCGCCGCTTTCGCTGGCGGCGGGTCGTGATTCGCATGGCTCCTCGGTCCTCGGGATCAGGCTCCGGTCTTTCCTGCCTTCTTGATGAGGCGCTCGCCGGTGTAGCGAACCCCCTTCTGCTTGTACGGGTCCGGCTTGCGGAGCGCGCGGATGCGCGCCGCCACCTGCCCGACGGCCTGCTTGTCGGCGCCCGACACGACGACGTGGGTGTTCTTCTCGATCCGGACGTCGATCCCGTCGGGCAGCGCGAACTCGACGGGGTGGGAATACCCCAGCGCGAACGAGACGTTCCGTCCCTTCACCTGCGCCCGGTAACCGACTCCGACGATGTCCAGTTCCTTCTGGAAGCCCTCGGAGACCCCGGTCACCGCGTTCGCGAGGAGCGCCCGGGTGAGCCCCCAGTAGGCCCGGTTGCCGGAAGTTTCCCGAAGGGACACCTGGGCCACGCTCTTGTCGAGCTGGACTTCGATGCCGGGGAGTACGGGGCTGGTGAGGACGCCCTTCGGGCCCTTCACGCGGACCTCGGAACTCTGGATCGTGATCGAGACCCCGGACGGAAGCGGGATCGGCTTGGCGCCTATGCGGGACATGACCTTCGGCCTACCAGACCTGGCAGAGGACTTCGCCGCCCACGCCGAGATGGCGCGCCTGGCGGCCCGTCATCACTCCGCGGGAGGTCGAAAGCAGGGTGACGCCGAGCCCTCCCTGCGCTTTGGGAATCTTGAGGTGGGAGACGTAGACGCGGGTGCCGGGCCGCGAGATCCGCTTCAGCCCGGTCAGCGCCTCCCGGTTGCCGGGCAGGCGCCGCAGCTTGATGCGGATCGCGTCCTGCGGTGGAGAGGACCGGCGCTCCCACCCGTCCACGTATCCCTCCTCGTGGAGGATGCGGGCGATCTCCTCTTTCAGCTTCGAGGCGGGAATCTCGACGAAGTCGTGCCGCGCCTGAATCGCGTTGCGAATCCGGGTGAGCATGTCGGCTACCGGGTCAGACCACATCAGCGCGCCTCCCTACCAACTCGCCTTGATGACGCCCGGGATCTCTCCCGCGAGCGCCAGCTTCCGGAAGCACAGGCGGCAGAGCCCGAACTTCCGGAGATAGGCCCGTGGGCGGCCACAGCTCAGGCAGCGGCTGTAGCGCCGCACCTCGAACTTGGGCCGCTTCTTTGCCTTGGCAATGAGTGATTTCTTCGCCAAAACCCTTTCCTCTCTTGTTCAGCTCTCGAGTACTACGCTTCCCGGCGGGCGAACGGCATCCCGAAGGCGCGGAGCAGCTCTCGCGCGTCCTCGTCGCTCGTCGCGGTCGTGCAGATGGTCACGTTCATCCCCCGCGTCTTCTCGATCTTCGAGTAGTCGATCTCCGGAAACACGGATTGGTCCGTCAGGCCCAGGGTGTAGTTGCCGCGGCCGTCGAAGGCCCGGTCCGAGACGCCGCGAAAGTCGTGCACCCGCGGCAACGCGATGTTGATCAGCCGGTCCATGAACTCGTACATCCGGATTCCGCGCAGGGTGACCCGCGCACCCACCGGCATGCCGTCACGGATCTTGAAGTTGGCGATGGACTTCCTCGCCCTGGTCACCACCGGCCGCTGGCCGGTGATCGCCGTCAGGTCCGCGACCGCGGCGTCGATGAACTTGTGCTCCCGCGACCCTTCTCCGACGCCCATGTTGACGACGACCTTGGTCACTCGGGGTACCGCGTGCACGCTGGCAATCTGGAGTCGGGTGCGCAGGTCGGGAGCGATCGTCTCCCGATACCGGGAACGAAGGCGGCTCACTTGTCGATCACTCCCTGGGAACGGACGCTCACCCGAACCTTGCGTCCATCGGTCAGCCGGGTCCTCCCGATCCGGGTCGGGAGATTGGTCTCCGGGTCCACGATCATCACGTTGCTGATCGCGATCGTGGCTTCCCGTTCGACGACGCCACCCTTGATGTTCTGGCGCGGGTTCGCCTTCGTGTGCCGCTTGATCATGTTGATGCCCTCGACGAGCACGCGTCCGGTCTCGGGAAAGACGCGGAGGATCCGTCCCCGCTTCCCGAGGTCGCTCCCGGCCGTGACCTGGACGAGGTCGTTCTTGCGAACGTGCAGACGCCGCGGCGGCGGCGCGCTCTTCTTCCGGGACATCGTCAGAGGACCTCCGGAGCCAGCGAAACGATCTTCATGAACTGACGCTCGCGCAGTTCGCGGGCGACCGGGCCGAATACCCGGGTTCCGGTGGGCTCGCGCTGCTCGTTGATCAGCACCGCGGCGTTGTCACCGAAACGGATGTACGACCCGTCCGCCCGGCGGTGTTCCTTTCGGGTCCTCACGATCACCGCCTGGACGACGGTCCCCTTCTTGACGGCGCTCCCCGGGGCGGCTTCGCGCACCGACGCGGTGATGACGTCCCCGAGCCGGGCGATACGACCGACCCCGCCGCCAAGCGGAAGGATGCAGGTGACCCGGCGGGCACCGGAGTTGTCGGCGACCTGCAACACCGACTGCATCTGGATCATGTGGCGCGCTCCACGACCTTGAGCAGCCGGAAACGCTTCGTCCGGGACAGCGGACGGCATTCCTCGATCTGCACGCGGTCTCCGACCCGGCCCTCGTTCTTCTCGTCGTGAACCGAAAAGCGGGTGGACTTGCGGTACCGGCGCTTGTACAGGCGGTGTTCCACCAGACGCTCCACGAGCACGGTGATGGTCTTCTCGGCGCCGCTGGCGACCACGGTTCCGGTCCTGATCAGTCTTGGCATGACGTTTCTTCTTGGTTTCACCGGCCTCAGGAATCCGAGGCGCCGCTCCCCGGGGAATCGGTCCCGATCTCGAGCTCGCGCTCCCTCATGATCGTCTGCAGCCGGGCGACCTCGCGCCGCAGCAGCTTGACCTTGTGCGTGTGACCGAGCTGACCGGTAGCGGCTTCGAGCCGGGCATCGAACAGCTCCCGCGTCGTTTCCTGCTGCTTCCTCACGAGTTCGTCGTGGGTCAGCTCACGGACCCGGGCGGCCTTCACGACGATTCCTCCTCAAAGCGGCCGACGAACTGCGTCCGCACCGGGAGCTTGTGGCTCGCCCGGCGCATCGCCTCCATGGCCTGATCCCGGCTGACGCCCTCCATTTCGAAGAGGACCCGTCCCGGCCGCACCACGGCGACCCATCCCTCGGGACCGCCTTTCCCCTTGCCCATCCGAGTCTCCTGGGGTTTCTTGGTCAGTGGTTTATCGGGGAAGATGCGGATCCAGACCCGCCCGGTCCGCTTGATGAAGCGGGTGATGGCCACCCGCGCCGACTCGATCTGGCGATTCGTGATCCATCCGGGCTCCAGCGTCTTGAGGCCGAAGTCTCCGAACGCCACGGTCTGCCCCGTCCAGGACTTGCCGCGCATGCGGCCGCGCTGCTGTTTCCGGTACCGGGTCTTCTTCGGCATCAGCATGGCGTTTCTCCTCCCGGGTCCTTTTCAGGGCTCAACCGGCGCTTGCCTCTTCGGAGCCGGAGGGTGTTGGCTTCGTGGGGATCTCCGGCCGGGCGGGCCGGCTCACCACGTCGCTGACGCCCCGATAGACCCAGCACTTGACCCCGATCTGACCGTAGGTCGTGAAGGCCTCGGCGAGCCCGTATTCGATGTCGGCCCGCAGCGTGTGGAGCGGGAGCTGTCCCTCCAGGTACCACTCCGCCCGGGCGATGTCAGCCCCGTTGAGCCGCCCGGCGCACCGGATGCGAACCCCCTTGGCGCCGTTCCGCATGGTGTTCTCGACGGCCTTCCGCATCGCGCGCCGGAACGCGATCCGCTTCTCCAGTTGGAGCGCGATGGACTCGGCAACCAACTGCGGGTCGAGCTCCGGCTTGATCACCTCGAGAGGCCGGATGTGGACTTCCTTGCCGGTGCGCTTGCGGAGATCCCGTGTCAGCTTCTCCACTTCCGTCCCCTTGCGCCCGATGATGATTCCGGGCCTCGAGGTATGGATGTAGATGTTGAGCTTGTTTCCCGGCCGCTCGATCTCCACCCGCGAGATACCCGCGTGGTACAGGCGGCGCTTGAGAAGGCGCCGCAGCTTCAGGTCTTCGTGCAGCGAGTCCCGGTAAGCGCTGTCCGCGAACCAGCGGGAGCGCCAGGTCTTGCTGTATCCGAGCCTGAAGCCGTGCGGGTGTACTTTTTGACCCATTCCTATTCCTCTTCGATCGCGGTTACGCGGATCGTGTAGTGGGTGGTTCGCCGCCGGATGCGACGGATGCGGGCCCTCCGGCCGCTCCGGGCGATCGCCCGGGCCGGTCCCTGGTCGGCAAACGCCTCGGAGACCACGAGCTTGTCCTCATCGATCCGTTTCGCCTCGCCGAGGGCCTTCGTCTGGGCATTCGCGATGGCCGACCGCAACACCTTCTCGATGATGGGCGCCGGCGCGCGATTCGTGTTCTGCAACACCGAGATGGCGTCCGGCGCGGGCTTGTCGCGAATGAGGTCGAGAACGAGCCGCGCCTTCTGAACCGAACCGGGAACCGCCGTCGCCCGGGCAACCGCTTCGATCACGGCGTCACCCCCGTCCGCGAGGAGAGTCTCATCGGCGTCCCCTCGACTTCTCGGTCTTCACCTTGTGGCCCTTGAAGGTCCGCGTCGGCGAGAACTCGCCGAGCTTGTGGCCCACCATGTTGTCGGTCACATAGACCGGAATGAACTTGCGGCCGTTGTGGACGGCGAAGGTCAGACCCACCATCTGCGGAACGATCGTGGAGCGCCGTGACCAGGTCTTGATGATCGTTTGCCGGCGCGCAAGATGCGCGTCTTCGACCTTCCGGATCAGGCTTTCCTCGATGTACGGGCCTTTTTGAATCGAACGCGGCATTCTCTGGTCCTTTTTCTGATCCCTGTTCCGATCCTGGTGCTGTGGGAATCCTCGCTCTACCTTCTGCGGCGGCGGCGGGAGCGGACGATCATCGAGTCGGTCCGCTTGTTGTTGCGGGTCTTGTGTCCCTTGGTCGGTACGCCCCACGGGCTCACCGGGTGACGTCCTCCGGAACTCTTGCCTTCGCCGCCCCCGTGCGGGTGGTCCACCGGGTTCATGGTGACTCCCCGGTTGTGCGGCCGGCGCCCGAGCCAGCGCTTGCGGCCGGCCTTGCCGAGCTTCACGTTCTCGTGGTCCACGTTGGAGACCTGGCCGATCGTGGCGTGACACTCGCGCAGCACCCTGCGGACCTCGCCGGAGGGAAGGCGCACCTGCGCGTAACGCCCTTCCTTGGCGACGAGTTGCACGAACGCCCCGGCGCTGCGCGCCATCTTGCCGCCGCCCCCGGGCCGGAGCTCGACGTTGTGAATCGTGGCGCCCAGCGGAATGCGATCGATGCAGAGCATGTTTCCGGGCGCGATTTCGGCGCTGTCGCTCGCCATCACCACATCCCCGACCTTCATCCCGACGGCGTGCAGGATGTATCGCTTGTCGCCGTCGAGATAGTGCAGAAGCGCGATCCGGGCCGAACGGTTCGGGTCGTACTCGATCGACGCCACTCGTCCGGGCACCCCCGGTTTCGCCCGCCGGAAATCGATCTCCCGGTGGCGCCGCTTGTGGCCGCCTCCGCGGAACCGGACCGTGATGCGCCCGGCGGTGTTCCGCCCGCCGCGCTGGCTCTTTCCCCGGGTCAGCCGCTTCTCCGGCGTGGTGGTGGTGAGTTCCTCGAACGTCTGGACGGTGTGGAACCGGCGTCCAGGGGAGGTCGGACGGGACTTCTTGATAGCCATCTACGCGCCTCTACACGCCCTTGAAGATCTCGATGGAGTGGCCCTCTTGGAGGGTCACGTACGCCTTCTTCCAGTTGGGCCGCCGCCCGACGAAACGGCCCCACCGCTTGTTCTTGCCCGTGAAGTTGGACGTGCGGACGTCCTTGACCTCCACTTCGAACAGGCGCTCCACGGCGCGGCGGATCTGGATCTTGTTGGCCTTCGGGCTCACGCGGAAAGCGACGACGTTCTGGGTCTCCCGGAGGCGCTCCGCCTTTTCGGTGGTGAGCGGTTCGAGGATGACGCGGTCGGCTTCCATCATCGGCCCCCTGCTTCGGACAGCTTTTCGGAGAGCGCGGCGAGCGCGGAGCGCCGAATCAGGACGGTCTTCGCCTTGAGCACCTCGTAGCAGTGAAGCGCCCTCACCGAGACCACGTCGACGGCCGGCAGATTCCGCGTGGACAGGTAGAGATCGTCCGACGGCGCCGTCTCCACGATCAGCACGCGTCCGCCCGCCGAATCCCACTCGCCCAGGCGCCGAAGCACGGCGCGGGTGGAGGGGCCCTCAAGACCGAAGTCCTCGAAGACGCGCAACCGCCCTTCGCTCGCGCACAGCGAGAGCGCGGAACGGAGCGCGCCGCGCTGCATGCGTCCCGGCAGCCGATAGCTGTAGTCGCGCGGCTGCGGTCCGAACACGGTCCCGCCGCCCCGCCACAACGGGGTGCGGCGGCTGCCGACCCGCGCGTTTCCGGTGCCCTTCTGACGCCACGGCTTGCGGCCGCCTCCGGCAACGAGCGCGCGGTTCTTGGTCGCGTGGGTCCCGGCGCGCCGGCCCGCCATGTACTGGCGAACGGCGTCGTAGTGGAGGCCCGGCGAGACCGGCGCCGCGAAGACCGTCGGATCGAGTTCCACTTCGCCGCCTTCTGCATCCCGGGCGACCACGGGGGTGGCGCGCCGCTGAGAATCCCCGGCCTCGGGGACGCCTTCCGTCGGAAGCGCCTCTTGCTCTGCCACGGTCACTTTCGTTCTTCCTGCTCTGGTTGTTCGGATCGGTGGTCCAGTCTCGGTTGTCTGTCCCGTCAGGCCTTGCGAATCTCGACGGTCCCGCCGCGAGGGCCGGGGACGGCGCCGCGCACCGCCACCAGGTTTTCCTGCGCGTCCACCCGAACGATCCGGAGGTTCCGTACCGTCACGCGCTCCCGGCCGTGCTGGCCGGGAAGCCGGGTGCCGGGCAGCACCCGCGAGGGGGTTGCGCACATCCCGATCGCGCCCGGGGCGCGGTGGAACTTGGAGCCGTGTGACTTCGGCCCGCCGTGGAAGCCGTGCCGCTTCATCACTCCGGCGAAACCCTTGCCCTTGCTGACTCCGGTGATCCGGACCACGTCGTCCGGAGAGAACACCTCGGCGCCGAGCCGGGAACCGATCTCCAGGTCCTCGCCCGAATCCGCCTGGAACTCGCGCAGGACCGAGGCGGAGGGAGCTCCGGCAGCCTCCAGCCGGGCGGCGAGCGCCCGGTTGCGGGCGGGGCGGCTTCCCGGGCCGCTCAGCCGTTCCAGGCCGACCTGGACAGCTTCGTAGCCATCCGCCGCCGCCGTCTTCTTCTGCACGACAACGCAGGGGCCCACGCGAATCAGGGTGACGGGAATCACCCGGCCGTCGTCCCCGAAATGCTGGGCCATCCCCAGCTTCGTGCCCAGCAGCCCGTTCATCGTCCTTCCTCCACGCTTTCGGTTCCCTACTTGGCCTGCGGCTCGCCGGCGACCATCGCCTTGATCTCGACGTGAACGCCGGCCGGAAGATCCAGCCGCGACAGCGCATCGACCGTCGTCGGAGTGGACCCCAGGATGTCCAGGAGCCGCTTGTGCGTCCGGAGCTCGAACTGCTCCCGGGACTTCTTGTCCACGTGCGGAGAACGAAGAACGGTGTAGCGGTTCTTGACCGTCGGCAACGGAATCGGTCCGGCCACCGTGGCGCCGGTCCGCTTCGCCGTCTCCACGATCTCACTCGTGGACTGGTCCAGCAGGCGGTGGTCGAACGCCTTGAGTCGGATACGGATCTTTTCGTTCATCGGTTGAAGTCCTCGTCAGGCGTCCCCGTCACGCGCGCTCAGGCGCTCGCCATGACCTCCGCCATGACGCTCTCCGGAGCCTCCTCGTAGGAGCCGAAGTGCATCGTGTAGGTCGCCCGGCCCTGGGTGGCGGACCGGATGTCCGTGGCGTAACCGAACATCCCGGCCAGCGGCACCAGCGCTTCCACGACCTGCGCGTTTCCCCGCATCGAAAGCCCGCTGATCCGGGCGCGCCGTGCGTTCAGGTCGCCCATGACCTCTCCGGTGAAGTCATCCGGAGTCACGACCTCGACCTTCATCACCGGTTCGAGGATGACCGGCGAGCACCGGCGCAGCGCGTCCTTGACCGCCATCGAACCCGCGATGCGGAACGCGAGCTCGGAACTGTCCACGGTGTGGAAGGTGCCGTCATAGAGGCGCACCGTCACGCCGGTCACCGGATAGCCGGCGAGCGGCCCGGCGGCGAGGGCGTCGCGAGCCCCCTCCTCGACTGCCGGGATGTATTCCCGCGGCACGGACCCACCCACAATGTCGTTGATGAACTCGAACGGCTCGACCGGATTCGGGAAGACCTCGAGCCGGACATGGCCGTACTGACCCCGGCCGCCGGTCTGCCGCACGTAACGGCCTTCGGTCTTCGTGGAGGAGCGGATGGTCTCGCGGTAGGCCACCCGCGGCTGACCCACCACCGCACCCACCTGGAACTCGCGGAGCAACCGGTCCACGATGATCTCGAGGTGTAGCTCTCCCATCCCGCTGATGATGGTCTGCGCCGTCTCCGAGTCGGTCGTGACCCGGAAGGTCGGATCCTCGTGGGTCAGCTTCCCGAGCGCTCCGGAGAGCCTTTCCTGATCCGCCTTCGTTGCCGGCTCGATGACCCGGGAGATGACCGGCTCGGGGAACTCCATGGCTTCGAGAACCACCGGAGCGGCCGGCGTACAGATCGTCTCCCCGGTCCTCGCGTTCCGCAGACCCACCACCGCCGCGATGTCTCCGGCGTAGACCTCCTTGATCTCCTCGCGCTTGTTGGCGTGGATCTTGAGGAGGCGGCCGACCCGCGACCGGACCGAGCGGGTGGAGTTGAGGACCGTGTCACCGGTCCGGAGCACCCCCGAGTAGACGCGGAAGAAGGAGAGCTGGCCGACGAAGGGATCGGTCATCACCTTGAAGACCAGCGCGGCAAAGGGAGCGTCGTCCCGCGCGTCCCGGACCGCCGGGGTCGGGTCGGCTATGGACGCGGTGCCCGTGATCGACGGCACGTCCGTCGGCGCGGGCAGCAAGGCGACGACCGCGTCCAGAAGGGGCTGGACACCCTTGTTCCGGAAAGCGGATCCACAGAGGACCGGCACCAGTTGCAGCGCGACCGTCGAACGGCGCAGCGCCGCCGCACACTCCTCGGCGGTGAGATCCCCCTTCTCGTCCCAGATCCCGAGGGCCTCCAGGTCGCACTCGCAGATCTTCTCGATCAGCGACTCCCGGGCCAGGCGGGCTTCCTCGAGGCGCTCCGGCGCGACCTCGGTCTCCTCGTAGCGGGCGCCGAGAACATCCCCGTGATAGCGAATCTCCTTCATTCGAACGAGATCCACCACCCCTTCGAAGGCGTCCTCCGCCCCGATCGGGAGCTGTATCGCCGCTGCCCTGGCGCCGAGGCGATCCTCCATCATCTTCACGACCCGGCCGAAGTCGGCGCCCGCCCGGTCCATCTTGTTCACGAAGGCGATCCGGGGCACGCCGTACTTGTCGGCCTGCCGCCAGACCGTCTCGGACTGCGGCTCTACGCCGGCGACCGCGCAGAACACGGCCACCGCGCCGTCGAGAACCCGAAGCGACCGTTCCACCTCGGCGGTGAAGTCCACGTGTCCGGGCGTATCGATGATGTTGACCCGGTGGTCCTTCCAGAAACAGGTCGTCGCGGCCGAGGTGATCGTGATCCCGCGCTCCTGCTCCTGTTCCATCCAGTCCATCGTCGCGGTTCCCTCATGAACCTCGCCCAACTTGTAGGTGACGCCCGTGTAGTAGAGGATGCGTTCGGTGGTGGTCGTCTTCCCGGCGTCAATGTGCGCCATGATCCCGATGTTTCGGGTATCGGCGAGGGCGACTTTGCGGGACATGGGAACTGGAGGGCGACGGGTCTGGGGAGGGGGATCTGACGGGAGACGAGAACTGGGGAAGAGAGTCCGACGTGCCTGCGGTTCGATTCGCGCGCGATGACAAACGGATCGAGTTCGTCTCACCGGGCCGGAGGGACCCGAATGGGCTGGACTCAGCAGTCGATTTCATTTGGCGAAATCGTGCTCGCTTCCTGAATGGCGGTTCCTCCGATTTGTTGTTTGCCGATGGATGGGGCGGTTACCAGCGGTGGTGGGCGAAGGCCTTGTTCGCCTCCGCCATCTTGTGGGTGTCTTCCCGCTTCTTGATGGCCCCACCGCGATTCTGAGCGGCGTCGAGCAGTTCGCCCGCCAGCTTCTCCGCCATCGTCTTCTCCGGCCGTTTCCGGGCGTATCCGACGATCCAGCGCAGGGACAGTGATGTACGCCGCTCGGGACGCACCTCGTAGGGCACCTGGACGTTCGCGCCACCCTTCCGGCGGCTCTTCACCTCGAGGGTCGGCTTGACGTTCTGCACGGCCTCGCGAAAAGTCGTGAGCGGCTCGCCGCCCGTCTTGTCCTTGATGCGGTCGAAGGCCCCGTACACGATCGACTCGGCCGTGGACTTCTTCCCGTCCAGCATCACCTTGTTGATGAACGATGAGACGAGCGCGCTCTGGTAGCGGGCATCCGGAGCGGGTTGCCGCTTCGGCACGTCGCGGCGTCTGGACATCTCCGAATCTCTCTTGGGTAAGTGGCAGCTCTACCGGTCAGCTCTTCGGCCGCTTGGTTCCGTACTTGGACCGGCCGTTCTTTCGTCCATCCACTCCGGTAGCGTCAAGGGCCCCACGGATCACGTGGTACCGCACCCCCGGAAGGTCCTTCACCCGGCCGCCCCGCAGCAGCACGATGGAGTGTTCCTGCAGGGAGTGCCCCACCCCCGGAATGTAGGTCGTGACCTCGATCCCGTTGGTGAGCCGCACCCGGGCGACTTTTCTAAGGGCCGAGTTCGGCTTCTTGGGGTTGATGGTGAAGACCCGCACGCACACTCCCCTTCGCTGTGGACACCGCTGAAGCGCCGGAGAGTCGGTGGCCGGGGCCACGCGCTTCCGTCCACGGCGGACAAGCTGATGAATGGTGGGCATGGGGAGATCGGGTCCGAAGGAAAATGCTGGGCCCCCAAAGGGGAAGGGAAACTGGGACGTGCACCGCCCACCCGTCAGGGCTCGAAAAAGGCGATCGGCGGCTGTTTCCCGAGGGAAACGATGACGTCCACGACGCTCGAATAATGCGTTTTGGGCGCGTAGCGGACGAAGGATTTTACGCGCTGACGCGCGTAGCTGTCAAATCCGAACGGCCGCGCCGCCGGTGGCGGCGGCCGCGGCCGGAACGTGCCTGCGGGCGCCCGGAGAGACGCTGCTAGTGAATCTCCTGGGCCAGCTCAGCTTCCGGATCGGGGTCTTCCTGGAGCATGGCCTGCCGGTGCGCGTCGATCTCCTCCGGCAGCACGAAGCGCCGGTGTTCCCGGAGCCCGGTACCGGCCGGAATCAGCCGGCCCATGATGACGTTTTCCTTGAGCCCGCGGAGATAGTCCACCTTGCCGGTGAGCGACGCTTCGGTCAGGACCTTGGTGGTCTCCTGGAACGAGGCGGCGGAGATGAAGCTGTCGGTGGCGAGCGAGGCCTTGGTGAGGCCGAGCAGCATGGGTTCTCCCTGGGCCGCCTGCCCGCCCTCCGCCTGAGCCTTGCGGTTCGCCTGGGCGAACTCGTGCCGGTCCACGGTCGAGTCCACGATCAGGTCGGTGTCTCCGACGTCGGTGACGCGCACCCAGCGCATCATCCGGCTGATGATGACTTCGATGTGCTTGTCATCGATCACGACACCCTGGAGGCGGTACACCTCCTGGATCTCGTGGACGAGATACCGCTGCAGCTCGCCCTCGCCGAGGACCCGGAGGATGTCGTGCGGATTGCGCGGACCGTCCATGAGCGGGTCGCCCGCACGGACTTCCTCGTTCTCCCGGACGCTGATGTGGACACCGCGCGGCACCTCGTACTCGCGGACGTCGTCGGTGACCTGCGACGTCACGCTGATCACCCGCTTGCCCTTGCGGACGTCGCCGTACTGCAACCGCCCGTCGATCTCGCTGATCAGGGCGGGCGCCTTCGGCGGCCGGGCCTCGAAGAGCTCGACCACGCGCGGCAGGCCTCCGGTGATGTCCTTGGTCTTGGTGGTCTCCCGCGGAATCTTGGCGAGCACGTCGCCCGGACGGACGGCATCGCTCTCCTCGACCTCGAGATGAGCGCGCGAGGGCATCAGGTAGGTCCGCGGGTCCTCACCCGGGGCGCCCTGAATCTCGATGCGCGGCTCGAACCGGTCATCCGGCGACTCGATGATCACCGCCTGTGACCGGAAGGTGACGTTGTCCACCTCCTGGATCATCGTCACGTCCGCGATGATGTCCCGGAACCGGACCGTCCCTTCCTCTTCGGCGAGAATCGAGAAGCTGTAGGGATCCCACTCGACGATCACCTGGCCGCTGCTCACGGCGCTGCCGGGTGCCGCCTTGATCCGGGCGCCGTAGACCACGGGATGGCTCTCGAGGATCCTTCCCTCGCCGTCCCCCACCTCCACGGTGCCGGCGCGGTTGATGACCACCAGGTTGCCGTGGCGGTCCTCGACGGTGCGCAGGTTCTCCGAGAACTGCATCACGCCGTCGTGGCGCGCCTCGAGGGCCGAGTTCTCGAAAACGCTGGCCGTGCCGCCGATGTGGAACGTCCGCATGGTCAGCTGCGTGCCGGGCTCTCCGATGGACTGGGCCGCAATGATGCCCACCGCTTCTCCCAGGTCCACGAGACGTCCGGTGGCCAGGTTCCGGCCGTAGCACATCGCGCAGACGCCGCGGCGGGCGTCGCAGGTGAGGACCGACCGGATCTTGACCCGGGCTACGCCCGAGCCCTCGATGGCGGTCGCGATCTCCTCGCTGATCTCCTCGCCGGCGTCCACGATGAGATCCCCGCGGAAGTCCTTGACGGCCTCGAGGCTGACCCTGCCCACGATCCGGTCCCGAAGCGGCTCGATGACCTCTCCGGCCTCGATGATGGGCTCGGCGTAGATGCCCCGGAGCGTCCCGCAATCGACCAGGGTGACGATGACGTCCTGGGCAACGTCGGCCAGCCGGCGGGTGAGGTAGCCGGCGTCCGCGGTCCGGAGCGCCGTGTCCGCCAGACCCTTTCGCGCCCCGTTGGTCGAGATGAAGTACTGGATGACGCTGAGCCCCTCGCGGAAGTTGCTGGTAATGGGGGTCTCGATGATTTCTCCCGAGGTCTTGGCCATCAGCCCCCGCATGCCGGCGAGCTGCCGAATCTGCTTCTCGCTGCCCCGGGCGCCGGAGTCCACCATCATGAAGACGGGGCTGAACCGTCCGGTCTCGCGCTCCCGGACCTGCATGGTCTTCAGCATGTCTTCCGCCACCTTGTTGGTGGCGTTCGACCAGACATCGATGACCTTGTTGTACCGCTCACCGTGGGTGATCGCACCCTGCTGGTACTGCTCGTCAACCCGGCCGACCTCTTCCTTGGCTTCCTCGACCAGGCGCGCCTTGTTCGGCGGGACCACGAGATCGCCGAGTCCGATGGACGTTCCGCTGCGCGTCGCGTACTCGAAGCCGATGTCCTTCAGCGCATCGAGGACGTCGGCGGTGCTCTCGAGACCGTGGCGGAGGTAGACGAGGCGGACGAGGCTCTGAATGCCCCTCTTCTTGAGCACGCCGTTCACGAACGGCAGGTCCGCGGGCAGGCGGTCGTTCAGGAGCACTCTCCCGACAGTGGTCTCGATGCGCCTTCCCTCGCTGTTTACGACCTTCACCCGGAGCAGGTCCTGGCTGTCGTGCGTTTCCAGGAGTTCTCCCGAGTACCGCAGCTCAATCGGCGTCAGGGTGGCGATCTGTCCACTCTCGTGGGCGAGCAGCACCTCCTCGATCGAGGAGAAGGCCTGCTTTTCCTCCGGCGGAGTCACCTGGGGCTTGGTCAGGTAGTAGATGCCGAGCACCATGTCCTGCGTCGGGACGGCGAGCGGGCCGCCGTGCGCGGGCGAGAGGATGTTGCGCGAGGAACGCATCAACAGCGACGCCTCCACCTGCGCCTCGGGGCTCAGCGGAACGTGGACCGCCATCTGGTCGCCGTCGAAGTCGGCGTTGAACGCACTGCAGACGAGCGGATGGATCCGGATCGCCTTCCCCTCCACCAGGACCGGCTCGAAGGCCTGGATGCCGAGCCGGTGAAGCGTCGGGGCGCGGTTCAGCAGCACGGAGTGCTCGCTGATGACCTCTTCGAGGTAGTCCCACACTTCGGGACGCTGCTCCTCCACGAGCTCGCGGGCCTGCTTGATCGTCGCGGCGAGACCCTCATGTTCCAGCCTGTTGAACAGGAAGGGCTTGAACAGTTCGAGCGCCATCTTCTTGGGAAGACCGCACTGATGGACCTTCAGTTCCGGACCGACCACGATGACGGAGCGGCCGGAGTAGTCCACGCGCTTGCCGAGCAGGTTCTGGCGGAACCTGCCCTGCTTGCCCTTCAGCGTGTCGGAGAGGGACTTGAGCGGGCGGTTGTTCGTGCCCTTCAGCACGCGTCCCCGGCGGCCGTTGTCGAAGAGGGCGTCCACGGCCTCCTGCAGCATGCGCTGCTCGTTCCGGACGATCACGTCCGGCGCGCGAAGCTCGAGCAGCCGCCGGAGGCGATTGTTACGGTTGATGACCTTCCGGTAGAGCTCGTTGAGATCGCTGGTTGCGAAGCGTCCGCCATCGAGGGGAACCAGCGGACGCAGGTCCGGCGGGATCACCGGGATGACGTCCATGATCATCCACTCGGGCAGGTTCCCGGACTTCCGGAACGCATCCACGACCTTCAGCCGTTTCGCCGCCTTGGTCCGCTTCTGGATGGACCGCTCGTGCCGCATGGCGTGACGCAACTCGACCGCCAGGGTCTCGAGGTCCGCTTCGTGAAGCAGTTGCTTGGCGGCTCCGGCACCCATTCCCGCCCGGTACGTGGAGCCCGGGCGCTTCAGCTTCTCGCGGAACTCGTTGTCGGTACGACCGAAGAGCCGCTTGAGCAGGCGATCCTGGTCCTCGGTGACCACCTGGCCCTTGCGGAGGTTGCCGAGCCGGATGTTGCCGACCCTGCAGCCCTGGTCTCCTTCGTCGAAGGAGAAAGCGAAGAGCTGCTGCAGCACCTGCGCTTCTTCGAGCGTGAGCGTGACTTCCTTTTCCTTCAGCAGCGTGATGTCCACGTCGCCGGGGTCCAGCACCACGTACGACTCGTAGTAGAGGATCCGCTCGAGTTCCCTCGGGGTCAGGTCCAGGACCTGCCCGATGCGGCTCGGCGGGACCTTGAAGAACCAGACATGGGAAACCGGGCAGGCCAGCTCGATGTGTCCCAGCCGGCTGCGGCGGACCGAGGCCTGCGTGACCTCCACGCCGCACTTGTCGCAGACGACGCCCCGATGCTTCATGCGCTTGTACTTGCCGCACAAACACTCCCAGTCGCTGATGGGACCAAAGATCTGAGCGCAGAAGAGTCCGCCCCGTTCCGGTTTCAGGGTGCGGTAGTTGATGGTCTCGGCTTTCGTGACCTCTCCGTGGGACCACGCCCTGATCTTTTCGGGCGACGCGATCGAGATCTTGATGGCGTCGAAATCAGAGCTGAAGGTTTCCCTTTCCTCAAGGTCCGGGAAGACTCCGGCGGTTTCCCTGGTTGTCTGCATTTCGTCCCTCTCGATTGTTGGTTTACCGATCAGTTCTTGGCGCGGATCAGCTCGATGTCGAGCCCAAGGCTCTGGATTTCCGCCATCAGCACCTTGAACGATGCCGGCACCTCGGGCGAATAGCTGGTGTCGCCCTTCACGATGGACTCGTAGACCTTCGCGCGGCCCCGAACGTCGTCCGATTTCACGGTCAGGATCTCCTGGAGCGTGTGCGCCGCACCGTAGGCCTCGATGGCCCACACTTCCATCTCGCCGAACCGCTGCCCGCCGAACTGAGCCTTTCCGCCAAGCGGCTGCTGCGTGATCAGGCTGTAGGGCCCGATGCTGCGAGCGTGCATCTTGTCGTCCACCAGATGCCCGAGCTTGAGCATGTAGATGTACCCGGAAGTGACGGGCTGATCGAATGGTCTTCCGGTCCGGCCGTCGTAGAGAACGGTCTTGCCGTCCTCCAGAACGTTCGCCCGCAGCCCATCCTGCGCCCCGGCCTTTTCGTTGGCCTCGTCGAGCAGCGTGCGGATGTCCGTCTCACGGGCCCCGTCGAAGACCGGCGTGGCGAAGTGGCGATCCAGCATGCGCGCCGCCCAACCGAGGTGCGTCTCGAGGACCTGACCGATGTTCATGCGCGACGGAACGCCGAGCGGGTTCAGGATGATGTCCACCGGCGTGCCGTCCGGCAAGAACGGCATGTCCTCCACGGGCACGATCTTGGCGATGACGCCCTTGTTGCCGTGCCGGCCGGCCATCTTGTCGCCTACGCTGAGCTTCCGCTTCATGGCCACGTAAACCTTGACCATCTTGATGACGCCGGGTGGAAGATCGTCTCCCTGGCTCACCACGGCCTGCTGCTCGTCGCGGCGCACCGAGAGCAGATCCAGTTGTTCCTCGGTCTTTTCCTGGATCTCCTGGATCTCATCCCGCACGTCGTCGGCCAGATCGGTCTCGAACAGGGGAACGAAGTCCAGCCGCTTCAAGAGCTCCTTCCGGGTCAGGCGCGTACCCTTCTTGAGTTCGACTTCTCCCGTCGCCGGGTTCATGCAGTCCTCAACCAGGTGAGCGCCGACCATCCGGTCCACGATGCGCTTGTCGCACTCCTCGCGGAGGATCCGCTCTTCATCGCGGTAGTCGCGGTCGATGGCCTCGATGTCGTCCGCCTCGATCGAGAGCGCCCGCTCATCGCGGTTCGCATCCTTCCGGTGGAAGACGCGAACGTCCACGACCACGCCTTCGACCCCTGACGGGCACTTGAGCGACGAGTTCTTGACGTCGCCCGCCTTGTCGCCGAAGATGGCCCGAAGGAGCTTCTCCTCCGGAGTCAGCTGAGCCTCGGCCTTCGGGGTGACGCGCCCGACGAGGATGTCGCCGGGACTGACCCGGGCACCGATCCGGACGATGCCCGATTCGTCGAGGTTCCTCAGGAAGCTCTCGGCGACGCCAGGCACCTCGCGCGTGATGGACTCCGGCCCCAGCTTGGTGTCCCGCGCCTGCACCGTGTGCTCTTCGATGTGGATCGAGGTGTAGCTGTCGTCCTGAACGAGCCGTTCCGAAACGATGATCGCGTCCTCGAAGTTGTAGCCGCGCCACGGCATGAAGGCGACGAGCACATTCCGGCCCAGCGCCAGTTCGCCGCCGTCGGTGCACGGACCGTCGGCGATGATCTGACCCTTCGCGACCCGTTCGCCCACCTCCACGAGGGGCTTCTGGTTGATGGAGGTGTTCTGGTTGGAGCGGCGGAACTTCTTCAACCGGTAGATGCTGGCCCCGATCTCGGTTTCTCCGGCTCCGTCGCTCTCCTTGCGAACGATGATCCGGCGCCCGTCGACCCGGTCCACGACCCCGTGCTCCCGGCACACGATGACCGACCCGGAATCGCGAGCGGTCACGAATTCCATGCCCGTGCCCACGAGCGGCGCCTCCGCCGTGATCAGGGGGACCGCCTGGCGCTGCATGTTCGAGCCCATCAGGGCCCGGTTCGCATCGTCGTTCTCGAGGAAGGGCACGAGCGAGGCCGCCACCGAAACGATCTGCTTGGGAGACACGTCGATGAAATCGACGTTCTCCCGCGGCGCGGGCACGAACTCGCCCTCATGACGGCAGTTGACGCGCGGGTCCAGAAGCTCGCCGCGCTCTCCCACCCGGGCGTTCGCCTGCGCGATGGTGTGGCGTTCTTCCTCGAGCGCCGACAGGTAGAACGCGTGAGGGATGAGCGTGGCGGTCTTCCGGCGGCGTCCGATCTTGGCGTTGGCCGCCTCGGCGTCCTTCCGCGGAACGATGCCGCCGGCCTCGAGCTTGGTGTCCCCGGGATCCTCGACGCGGACGTAGTCCACGATGCGGCCGTCCACGACCTTGCGGTAGGGACTCTGGATGAAACCGTAGTTGTCGATCGTCGCGTAGCAGGAGAGCGAACTGATCAGCCCGATGTTCGGACCTTCCGGCGTCTCGATGGGACAGATCCGTCCGTAGTGCGTCGCGTGGACATCCCGCACGTCGAACTTGGCGCGGTCGCGGGAGAGTCCTCCCGGACCCAGTGCCGACAGGCGGCGCTTGTGCGTCACCTCGGAGAGCGGATTCGTCTGTTCCATGAACTGCGAGAGCTGGGAGGCGCCGAAGAACTCGCGCACGGCGGCGGTCACCGGCTTCGCGTTGATCAGGTCCCGCGGCATCGCGGTCGTCATTTCCTGATACACGTTCATCTTTTCCCGAATCGCCCGCTCCATCCGGACGAGGCCCAGGCGGAACTGGTTCTCGAGGAGTTCGCCGACCGACCGGACGCGGCGGTTGCCGAGGTGGTCAATGTCGTCCGCCCGATAGCCGCTCTCACCGCGGGTGAGGCGAAGGAGGTAGTCCAGCACGAGGACGAAGTCCTCTTCCGCGAGGATGGTTCGGTTGGGATCCATCTCCCGCTCGAGCTTGGTCGCCAGCTTGCGGCGCCCGACCCGGGAGAAGTCGTATTTCTGTTCGTTGAAGAACAGGTTGTGGAGCAGGGTCCGGGAGCTCTCCACGGTGGGCTGGTCGCCGGGGCGTTGCCGACGATAGAGCTCGACGAGCGCCCCGTCGACGCTCTCGGCGTTCGGCGCGTCCGTGCCCCGCTGCCGGGTCAGCGGATCCTTGTCCAGCGTGTCGGCCAGAACCGTGCCGACCGGATCGGCGCCCGGCAGTACGACCCGGAGCGGGCCCGCATCACCGAGTTCGTCCACGAGTTCCGGGGTCAGCCGGCTGTTGGCCGGAACCTCCTCACCGGTATCCGGAATCGTCGCCGCAACGGCCAGCCGGAACCCGCCGAGGGCCTCCAGATGGAAGTCCAGCGCCTCCCGGTTCAGCCGGGTCAGCTTCCGGATGTCTCCCCGGCTGATCCGCTTCCCGCCTTCGATGACGACCTCGCCGTCCGCCTCGATGTCCCGCTCGATGCGTTCGTCGAGGAGCATCTCCTTCAGCGTGTCGGTGAGAGGCAGCCGGACCCGGTCCCCGGTCAGCGTCGCCTCGTGAACGTGGTAGAAGCGCGCCAGGATCGACTCCGTCTTCCCGAACCCGAGCGCCCTCAGGAAGATCGATGCCGGAAAACGCTTCTTGCGGTCGATGCGGACCTGCAGGAGCCCCCGCGCATCCGTCTCGAACTCGAGCCAGGAACCCCGATAGGGCACGACCTGGGCCAGAAAACAGCCCCGCTCCGCCTCATGGAAGAAGACTCCCGGCGAACGATGCAACTGGGAGACGACGACGCGCTCGGTCCCGTTGATGATGAACGTCCCGTTCTCGGTCATCAGCGGGATGTCGCCGAAGAAGACCTCTTCTTCCTTGATGTCGTGGATCGACCGCTGATTGGTTTCCGGGTCCCGGTCCCAGACGGTCAGCCTGATCTTCACCTTCAGGGGTACGGCGTACGTCTTGCCGCGCTGCTGGCACTGCTCCACGTCGTGTTCGACCTTCAGGTGGACCCGATCCCCGCAGTAGTTGCAGACCGAGCCGTTCCGGGTGTGCTCGATGCCCTCGAGCTCCCCGCAACTGCACGCCCACCGGCCTACGGAGTACTCGAGAAAGTCCAGCTCGCAGTTGTCGCGAAAGTCCTTGATCGGGAAGATGGAACGGAAAACGGCCTGGAGGCCGATCTCCTCGCGATCCTGCGGCTGCAGGTCCTTCTGAAGGAATCGGTCGTAGGACCGATGCTGGACCTCGATGAGCTTGGGCAGGGGAATCGACGCACGGATGCGGGAAAAGTCGTGCCGCGTTTTCTTCGGAGTGATTTCAGCGGTCAGCATGAGGACGGCCTGTTCGCGTTGCCACGAGGCACCCGACGCGGGGCTGCCGGGCGGCGCCCCGATGGAGTCGGGAGATAGCCCGGAGGGCCGCTGTCGCGGGCTGATGGCGGTTCTCCGCCAACAGCCGGGCGCGGGGCGCGGCGAAACCGGGGGAAAGGAATGGGCAAAGGAGACGCACCCCGATCTACTTGATTTCGATCGTCGCGCCGACCTCCTTGAATCGCTCCTGGATCGCCTTGGCTTCCTCCATGGGAACGCCTTCCTTGACCGCTTTCGGAGCCTCTTCCACGAGCGTCTTCGCCTCCCGGAGGCCAAGACTCGTCAGTTCCCGAACCGCCTTGATGACCTGGACCCGGTTCGGGCCGGTCTCCGTGAGTACGGCGTCGAACTCCGTCTGCTCCTCGACCGGCGCGGCATCGCCGCCGCCGGCCGCGACTGCCACCGGCATGGCGGCCGCAGCGGAGACTCCAAGTTCATCTTCGAGCGCCTTGACGAGTTCGGACAACTCCAACACGGTGAGCTGCTTGATGTGGTTGACAACGTCCTGCTGGCTGATTGTCGACATGGTGGGCATCTACTCCTTACGCCTTGAATCGGAATTGGACAAAGTGCGTGACAACGACCGACCGGCGGCGAGCGCCGGGGTCCGATGCCATCGGTTGAGGGTCACGGGGCGGCATCCCCGCCGGCGGCGGCCTTCTCTTCGGCTGCCTTGAGCACGAGAACGAGCTTCCGCGGAACTCCCTCGAGGACGTTCATCAGGTTCCGGATGGGCGCCGCAATGACGCCGACGAGCTGACCGCGAAGAGCCTCCTGGCCCGGCAGCTTCGCCAGTGCCTCGAACTGCTGCGGATCGACCTGCTGTTCGGAAACGACCCCGCCCTTGTACTGGAATGCGGCGAAGTCCTTGGTCCCCTCGTGGAGAACCTTCGCCAGGGCGACGGGATCGTCCTCGCTCCAGGCAAGACCCGTCATCCCGGCGAGCTGGTCGTCCAGTCCGGAGATGCCGGCCTCCTCGAAGGCCCATTTCGCCGTGCTGTTCTTCACGACGCGGTACTTGCCGCCGGCTTCGCGGACCCGGCGGCGCAGATCCGTGACTTCCGCCACGGAAAGACCCCGGTAGTCGAAGGAGAACACCGCGGTCTGCGCCTTGAGCAGCGCGGCGAGCGACGTGGCTGCTTCCTGCTTCTCCATGCGTTGCATCGTTCCGACCCTTTCCCTGATCTCCGTTTGCTCCGGCCTACTTGGCTCCGACCAATGAAGGACTGATGCGGAGGCCGGGGCTCATCGTCGAGCTGATGGCGACGCTCCGGATGTAACGGCCCTTGGCTGCCGCCGGCTTCGAGCGAACCACGGCCGAGACGAAGGCCAGCGTGTTCTCCACGAGCCGGTCATCGGAAAAGGAGAGCTTCCCCACGGGAGCGTGGATGTTGGACGTCTTGTCCACCCGATAGTCGACCTTGCCGGCCTTGATCTCCTGGACGGCCTTCGCCACGTCGAATGTGACGGTTCCGGACTTGGGATTGGGCATCAGTCCCCGCGGTCCCAGGATCCGTCCGAGCTTCCCGACCGAACGCATCATGTCCGGCGTCGCCACCACCGCCTCGAAATCCAGGAAGCCACCCTGGATGCGGGCCACCATGTCGTCGCCGCCGACCTCGTCGGCGCCCGCTTCCTCGGCCTCCTTGGCCTTCTCGCCCGAAGCGATCACCACGACGCGGCGCGAGATTCCCAGTCCATGCGGGAGGACCACCGAACCGCGCACCATCTGATCGGCGTGCCGCGGATCCACCCCGAGCCGCATGGCGATCTCAGCAGTTTCGTCGAAGGAGGCGAAGCTCGCGCTCTTGAGCGTCTTGAACACTTCGTCCAGCGTCTCCGGCTGTGAATCCGCGACCGTCGTCTTCGCCGCCTGGTACTTCTTTCCCATGATTCGCGTTCCTGATCTGTTGTCTCCGAACCCTCAGGCCACTTCGATGCCCATGCTGCGGGCCGTCCCCTCGACGATGCGCCGCGCGGCGTCGATGTCGACGGCGTTGAGGTCCTTCATCTTGATCTGGGCGATCTCCTCCACCTGACTGACCGATACCTTGCCCACCCGCATCCGGTTGGGCTCACCGGATCCCTTCGCGATTCCCGCGGCGCGCTTCAGCAGCACAGCGGCCGGCGGTGTCTTGGTGATGAAGCTGAAAGACCGGTCCTGATAGACCGTGACGACGCACGGAATGATCATGCCGGGGTCGTTCGCGGTCTTCGCGTTGAAGGACTTGCAGAAGTCCATGATGTTGATGCCGTGCTGTCCGAGCGCGGGTCCGACCGGCGGCGCCGGGGTCGCCTTGCCGGCGGGCAACTGGATCTTCGCGACCGCGAGCACTTTCTTCATCGCATGTTTCTCCGATCGGAACTCCGGCCGGTCAGACCTTTTCCACCTCAAGGAACTCGAGTTCCACCGGAGTCGAGCGTCCGAAGATCGTGACCATGACCTTCACCTTGTTGCGATCCGGCTGGACTTCGTCGACGACCCCCTGAAAGCCGTTGAAGGGGCCGTGAATGATGCGGACCGATTCGCCCGTCTGGAAGGTGTGCCGCAGCTTGGGCGCCTGACTCGCGTCGTCCATCTGTTCGCGAATCCGGACGACCTCGTCCTCCGGCATCGGCTGGGGCTTGTGCGGCGGCACGAACCCCATGACCTTGTCGGTGTTCTTGACGACCTGCCAGGTGTCGGCGTTCATCTCCATGTTGACGAGCACGTAGCCGGGGTAGACCTGCTTGGTGGTCACCACCCGGCGTCCGCCACGCATCTCCACGACCTTCTCGGTGGGGATCAGGATCTCGCCGATCTGCTCCCCGAGTCCGTACGCGTTGGCCCGATGGCGCAGGGCTTCCTTCACGCTCTCCTCGAACTTGGAGTGCGTCGACACGATGAACCACTCTCTGGCCATGGAACTACCCGATCAGGTTCGTGATGAAGGCCGAGATGTACGACATCACCACGTCCAGGCCGTAGAGATAGAACCCGAAGAAGAAGACCGTGATCAGCACGATGATGGTGGTGCCGCGGACTTCGTCCCGGGTCGGCCAGGTGACCTTGTCCAGTTCTCCCCTCACTTCCCCGAGGAAAGCGCGGGCCGACCCGACCCTCTCGAGCACGCTCACGATGAGAGCCTCGGACGGCGACGCCCCGAAGGAACGTGGGGATGGCAGGCCAGGAGGGGATCGAACCCCCAACCCCCGGTTTTGGAGACCGGTGCTCTGCCAATTGAGCTACTGGCCTTCGCACCCCTCACAGTAGTCAACGCGTCTCCCGATGCAATATGTGCGTCCGGCAGAAACGGCAGAACTTGCGCAACTCCATCCGGCCCGGATGGGTTGCCCGGTTCTTCGTCGTCGAATACGTGCGCCGCTTGCAGTCCGTGCACGCCAGCGTGACGATCTGCCGTTTCTTTTCGCGAGCCATGCCGTTTTCCCGTCGGTTCTACTCCACTCGGATGATTCGAGGATGGCCCTCCCACGGACGACTCAGGCCGTCCGCGAGAGGACCGTTTCCCGCTCTCGCCGCCTACTCCAGGATCTCGGTGGTCATCCCGGAGGCGACCGTCCGGCCACCTTCGCGAATCGCGAAGCGGAGTCCGCGGTCCATGGCGATCGGGGTGATCAGTTCCACCTCGAGCTGGATGTTGTCTCCCGGCATGGCCACCACCTGATCTCCGAGGAGGGTGGCGGTGCCGGTCACATCCGTGGTCCGGAAATAGAACTGCGGGCGGTAACCGCTCTTGAACGGCTTCTCGCGTCCCCCCTCTTCCTTGGACAGGACATAGACCTCGGAACGGAACCTGGTGTGGGGCGTGATGGAACCGGGCTTGGCGAGCACCATCCCGCGCTCCACGTCCCGGCGATCGGTTCCCCGCAGCAGGATTCCGACGTTGTCACCGGCCTCGCCCTCGTCGAGGAGCTTCTTGAACATCTCGACTCCGGTCACCACCCGCTTCCGGGTTTCCCGGATCCCCACGATCTCGACCTCGTCCTGGACACAGACCTTGCCCTGCTCGATCCGACCGGTCACCACGGTGCCGCGGCCGGAGATCGAGAAGACGTCCTCGATCGGCATCAGGTAGTCCTTGTCGATCGCCCGCTCCGGCACCGGCACGTACTCGTCAAGAGCCTTCGTCAGCTCCCGAACGGGTTCCCAGTCGGCCGGATCGTCCGACTCGAGCGCCTTGAGCGCGCTGCCCCGGATGACCGGAATGTCGTCGCCGGGGAAGTCGTAGTAGGAAAGCAGCTCCCGGACTTCGAGTTCCACGAGCTCCAGCAGCTCCTCGTCGTCCAGCATGTCCACCTTGTTGAGGAACACGACGATCCGGGGCACCCCGACCTGGCGGGCGAGCAGGATGTGCTCGCGCGTCTGCGCCTGGGGGCCGTCCGGAGCGGAAATCAGCAGTACCGCGCCGTCCATCTGGGCGGCGCCGGTGATCATGTTCTTGATGTAGTCGGCGTGGCCGGGGCAGTCCACGT
>JAPPGX010000168.1:7070-9993 GCA_028877265.1 Acidobacteriota bacterium | reverse complement strand
GGGCCCCGCCCCACCCCCCCCGCCCTCCCCCCCCGGGGGGCCCCCGGGGGGGGCGCCGCGCCCCCCCCGCCGGGGCCGGGCGGCCCCCCGCCCCCCCCACGTCGTAACCGCACCCGCGCTCGTGGCGTGTCCGACCAGGCGGTGAAGCGCCGGCGATCCTCGGGTGGCCGCCGAGGGCGGGCCTATCGTTGGCAAGATCCGCAGGCTCTACTTCCGCCGAGTTGAAGCAATGACGCGACCAGCGCTGCCGTCCGCGATCCTGACCGCTCAGCTGCTCGCCGGAATCGCGTTCGCCGGAGCGCCATCTGGCGCTGGCACGGTCACGGCCGCGGTAGCCGCCAACTTCACTGCGGCCGCCCGGGAGATCGCCGCCGCGTTCGAGGACGCCACCGGAGACCGCGCGCTCCTCAGCTTCGGCTCCACCGGCCAGCTCTACGCGCAGATTCTCCAAGGCGCTCCTTTCGAGGTGTTCCTCGCCGCCGACGAGGCGCGCCCGGCGCTCGCGGAGCGCGAGGGACTCGCCGTTCCCGGCAGCCGCCGGACCTACGCGGTGGGGAGGCTCGTGCTCTTCAGCACGGACATGGGGCGGGTGACCGGGCCCGACGCCTTCCGGGACCCCGGTCTCCGGCGCATCGCCCTCGCGAATCCGGCGCTTGCCCCCTACGGCCGGGCGGCGCTCGAGGCGGCCCGGGCGCTTGGGGTCGAGGACATCGTGCGGGACCGTCAGGTCATCGGCCAGAACGTGTCCCAGGCGCACCAGTTCGTCCGCACCGGCAACGCCGAGCTGGGATTCCTCGCTCTCTCCCAGGTTGTCCGGAGCGCGGACGGGTCCCGTTGGCTCGTCCCCGAGCACCTCCACGCCCCCATTCGGCAACAGGCGGTGCTGCTCGAGGCCGGCCACGGCAACCCGGCCGCCGCCCGCTTCCTCGATTTCCTCGGATCGTCCACGGCCCGGGAAATCCTTCGGCGGCACGGCTACCGGACGGAGCAACCGGGCCCCGGGGGACGAAACGGACCGTGAGCGCCGAAACCCTCTGGCCGCCCATCCGGCTCACCCTCGAGCTGGCGGGGGTGACGACGGTCTTCCTGCTGCTCCTCGGGACCCCGATCGCCTGGTGGCTCGCCAGGACCCGCTTCCGCTTCAAGGAAGCGGTGGCGGCGCTGGTCGCGCTTCCCCTTGTCCTGCCGCCCACCGTGCTCGGCTTCTACCTGCTGATCGCCCTGGGGCCCGACGGGCCCGGGGGTTCCGTCGCCCGGCTGTTCGGCGAGCGGTCCCTCGCGTTCTCCTTCCCGGGCCTCGTGATCGGGTCGATCATCTATTCGCTGCCCTTCACGGTGCAGCCCATCCGCAGCGCCTTCGAAGCCGTCGGCGAGCGGCCCCTGGAGGCGGCCGCCACCCTGCGGGCCTCGCCTTGGGACGCCTTCTGGACCGTCGCGGTGCCGCTCGCCCGGCCCGGCCTGATCGCCGGTGCGGTGCTCGGTTTCGCGCACACCGTCGGGGAGTTCGGGGTCATCCTGATGATCGGCGGCAACATCCCGGGCGCCACCCGGGTGCTGTCGATCGCCATCTACGACCACGTGGAACTCATGGAGTGGGGCACCGCGCACGTGCTCTCCGGAAGCCTGCTGGCGTTTTCCTTCGTGGTGGTGGCGCTGACCCTCAGCCTCCAGAAGAAAATGGGAGGCCGGGACCGGTGACCGGCTCGGGCGCCGCGCCCGGCGCGCTCGACGTGGGGCTCCGGGGAACGCTCGGAGAACTGCGGATCGAGGCGGCCTTCGAGGCCCGGCCCGGAGAAACGACCGCGATCTTCGGTCCCTCCGGCAGCGGCAAGACGACCGTTCTCCGCGCGGTTGCCGGCCTCACCCGCCTTTCCGGACGGCTCGCCCTCGGGCCGGCCACCTGGCAGGACGACCGCCGCGGCGTCTTCGTGCCGGCGTATCGCCGGCGCATCGGGTTCGCCTTCCAGGAGCCGGTTCTGTTCGGTCACCTGACGGTCGAGGGCAACCTCCGCTACGCCGAGCGCCGCAGCGGCGAGCCGGAAGGCGATCCTTCCGTCTCTTTCGTCGAGGTCGTGGAACGTCTCGAACTCGGTCAGCACCTCGAACGCGTGCCGCGAGGTCTTTCGGGTGGCGAGCGCCAGCGCGTTTCACTGGCGCGGGCGCTTCTCGCCCGCCCGGTGGCTCTCCTGCTGGACGAGCCCCTCTCGGGCCTCCACCGCACGGCCCGCGCGGCGATCCTGCCCTGGCTTCGGACGATGGGAGAGGCGTCCGGCATGGTGATCCTTTACGTCAGCCACGACCTCGGGGAAGTGGTGGACGTCGCCCATCGGATCGCGCCGATCTCCGGCGGCTCCGTCACCGGCGCCGCCCCGGTCGCGGAGGCGCTCGATCGCCTGCCGGCCGGCGAACTGCTCTCGCGGTTCGAGGCCGGGAGCGTGCTCACCGCAACCGTCCGGGCCCGGCTTCCGGCGCTCGGGCTCTCGGAGCTCGATCTCGCCGGGCAACGCCTCCGGGTCCCGGGCACCGAGCGTCCTGCCGGAACCGAGGCACGCCTGCGGGTACGAGCCCGGGACGTCGCGCTCGCCACCCAGGCGCCAACCGCGATCAGCATCCGGAACGTGCTGCGCGGCAGCGTCATCGAGGTCCGCGACCTGCCGGAGACCCCCTTCGCCGAAGTGGCCGTTGGGTTCGCGGATCAGCGGCTCGTCGCCCGGATCACCCGCGACGCCGCTGCTGAGCTCGGGCTCGAACCCGGCGGCGAGGTGTTCGCGCTGTTGAAGACGGTCTCCTTCGACGACGCTTAGGAGTCTGGGCCGCCCAAAGCGGGGGCGCCACCGCGGGGGCGGCCGGGGGGCCGCCCCCGCCCCGGTGGGGCCCCGCCCCCCCCCCCCCCCCGCCGGGGGGGGGGGGTGGGGGCCCCCCA
>JAPPGX010000168.1:0-7060 GCA_028877265.1 Acidobacteriota bacterium | reverse complement strand
TCCGCGGGGCCCCCCCCGGGGGGGGGTGTTGGGGGGGTTTTTCCCGCGGTCCCCTTCCCCCCCGCTTTCTGCGGCGCCCCAGGAGTCTGCGCCGCAGACTCCTCGGGAACGCCGGTCTCCAGACCGGCACGCGTTGGCCCCAGGCCAGCGCACCGCGCTCCGCTGGTCGCCGTTACGGTCCCGCCAAACCTCGTGGGACACCGATCCGGCCTGGCGCGGGTTTCCTCGACGTCAGGGCCCTTGTGGGGTTGCGCCGTGGGGGGGGGGGGGGCCCCCCCCCGGCCGGGGGGGGGCCCGGCGGGGGCCCCCCGGGGGGGAGGGGGGGAGGGGGCGCCCCCCCCCGCGCGTGCCGGTCTGGAGACCGGCGTTCCAAGCCGGTGCGTCATCTGGGTCAGGAGCCCCCGCAGTCCCGCGGTTCCACCACGAGCGAATAGCGGCCGGGGACCGCCTCGACGTCCTGCTCGCAGCCCGAGAGCCAGCGGACCCGGACCGCGAACGGTCCCTCGCGATGCCCCAGGCCGAAGAAGACCCGGGAATCGCTGGACGCCAGGTAACTGCCCGCGGCCCGGGCTTCCCGAACCTGGGTGAGTCCTCCTCCGGTCAGCACCAGGCGGGTCCCAACGCCGTCTCTCGGGCTCCGGCGGCCCACCGGCCGGAACCCCGCCCAGGCGGCGCCGGTATCGGCGTCGTTCCGAAAGAGCGCCGGCGAACCGTTCATGACGGTCGCGAGCAGGTCGGTGTCGCCGTCGTCGTCGTAGTCGGCGAAGGCCGCGCCGCGGTACACCCGGGGAACCTCGAGCGCGGTCGGAGGAACCTCCTCGAAACCACCGTCCGTCCGGTTCCGGAAGACGAGGCCCCGCTGGGCATAGTCACTCTCGGTGATCGCTCCGTCCACCTCGGGATAGACGTGCCCGTTCAGGACCACGAGGTCCAGCCAGCCGTCACGGTCCAGGTCGCGAAAGCCGGTTCCCCAGCCGAGATAGGGGTAGCTCGGCTCCGCCACGCCGGCGGCAAACGATTCGTCCAGGAACCAGCCCCCTCCCACCGCCCGGTAGATGGTGTTGTAGTCGTGGGAGAAGTTCGTGACCACGATGTCGAGCTGCCCGTCATTGTCGTAGTCGCCGAGGTCCACTCCCATCCCCGCCTGTGCGCGGCCGTCCTCGTTGTAGGCGACCCCCGCGGAGAGGCCGACGTCGGTGAAATCGAATCCCCCGGCGCCGGTGTCGTTCCGGTAGAGGTTGTTGGGGGTCTGGTCGTTCGCCACGTAGACGTCGAGGTCCCCGTCGTCGTCGAGATCGCCGAACACCACCCCCAGACCGAAGTACCGCTCGGCGCCGATCGCCTGCCCGTCCACCCGGACGAAGCGGCCGTCGGAAAGTCCCCGGTAGAGGAGCGCCGGCGCCGGCGTCAGACCGTTGGGGCCGCACATCACCGGCAGCCCCCGGAAGAAGCAGAACGGCTCTTCACCCGGCCGCGGCGTCTCCTCCACCCGGAAGTCCACGTAGTTCACGACCACGAGGTCGGAGACGCCGTCCCGGTCCAGGTCGCCGAACGCGGCCCCGGTCCCCCACTGCGGATCGTCCAGCCCCACCGCCGCACCGGCCTCCTCGAACGTCCCGTCGCCGCGGTTCCGGTAGAAGAGGTTCTTCCCGTAGCGCGTCACCAGGAGATCGAGATCGCCGTCGTTGTCGTGGTCCACGACGAAGGCGCCCTGCCCCCAGCCGTAGGCCTCGAGTCCCGCGGGGCCCGTCACCTCGCGGAAGCGTCCGCCGCCCTCGTTCCGGAACAGCGCGTTCGAAAGGCTCTGGCTCGCGTCGTAGCCGAGACGGGACCCGTTGACGAGGAAGAGGTCCAGGTCCGCGTCGCCGTCGTAGTCGAAGAACGCGGCGCCGCTACCCGTCGTCTCGAGAATGAAGTCCTTGCTGCGGACGCCGCCGTACATGTTGACGAAGCGGATGCCCGATGCCTCCGCCACCTCGGTGAAACGGATTTCCGGCTGCGCGGACACTGCCGCCGCCAGCGGCAGGAGGGCCCCCGCCACGGCGATGACGGCCTTCATCGCACCGCTCCCCCCGGTTCCGCTCCGGCCCCGATCCCCATGCTGGCGATGCGCCCGACGCCCTCCTTGAGGACGTGGACCGCTCCCGCCGGCAGGTGCCCGAGGGACTCCTCCTTCCCTGACGGCCAACGAATTCCAACCTCGGCCGCGCCCACGGCCGCGCCGAGACCGAACCAGAGCACCGGATCGTGCTGGGAGAGGTAGCTCGCCCCCGCCCGCCGCTCCTCCTCCTGGAGGACCGGGCTCCCTTCAAGCCGGACACGGGCGCCGATTCCCTCCCGGTTCCCTTCGGTGCCGATCAGGAGGAGACCCACCGCGTTGCCGGCCTCGGCCCCGCCCCGGTTTTCGAGGAGTTCCGCGGGACCGCGATTGTTGGCGAGCGCGAGGTCGAGGTCCCCGTCGAGGTCGTAGTCGAAGGTGGCCAGACCCCGGCCCACCCGGGGCCGGGCGAAGTCGCCCTCGCTCCCGTGGCGGCGCCGGAGACGCCCGCGGTCGTTCCGGAACACCTGGCCCGGCTGGGCGAAGGTGAGGTTGGACTGGATGCTGGCGATGTTGTCCAGGATGTGGCCGTTCGCCACCACCAGGTCGAGCCAGCCGTCGTTGTCGAAGTCGGCGAGGTCGCAGCCGAAGGCCAGTTCGGTGAGGCTCTCGCTCCCCAGTCCGAAAGAGGCCGTCGCGTCCAGGAAGAGGCCCCCGCCGAGGTTCCGGTAGAGCGTGTTCGTCTCGAAATCGAAGTTCGTGACCACGAGGTCCATCAGCCCGTCACGGTCCACGTCCCCGAAGTCGTTCCCCATGCCCGCTTCCGGAAGCCCCTCCTCGTTGTAGGCGACGCCGGACGCGAGACCTTCCTCGAAGAAACGGACGCCGTCCGGCCCCGCCGCCGTCCGGAACAGGAAGTTGGGCGTGGTGTCGTTCGCCACGTGGACGTCGGGCGCGCCGTCCCCTCCCAGATCGCTGACCACCACGCCGAGACCCTTCCCGTCCTCCGAGCCGGGCACCGGAGACGCCCGGAACGTTCCGTCGCCCAGATTCTCGAAGAACGAATCGGCCGCGCCCGGGTACTCCTGCGGATGGCAGTAGGCGAGGAGTTCCCGGACCGGGCTGACGCAGTCCCGGTGCCGCTCGATGGCGTAGTCGAGATAGTTCGCGGCATAGACGTCGAGATCCCCGTCGCGGTCCGGATCGAAGAGCGCCGCGCTCGTGGTCCAGCGGGGGTCGGTCGCGCCGGCCGCGCCGGGCGCTTCCCGAAAGGTGCCGTCTCCCCGGTTCCAGAAGAGCCGCTCCTCCCCAAAGTGCGTGACCAGCAGGTCGGGATCGCCGTCACCGTCGAGGTCGCCCGCGACCGCCCCCATGCCGTAGCGGAGCTGGTCGGGCGGATCCAAAAGCCCGGCGGCTTCGGTGCGGTCCCGGAACGTGCCGTCCCCCCGGTTCCGGAAGAGCCGGTTTCCGACCGTCGCGCCGCCCGGATCGCCCGGCAGCGGATGCCCGTTCACGAAGAAGAGATCGGGCCAGCCGTCGCCGTCGTAGTCGAGCACCGCGACGCCGGCCCCGACGATCTCGATCACGTAGCGCCGGCCGCTCCCGCCGTCCTCGTGGTGGAAGCGGATTCCGGCTTCGTCGGTCCGGTCGACGAAGACGAAGTTCTCGCCCGCCGCCGGCGCTGCGGCGAGCAGCGCGGCGAACACGAAGCGGAGGTGCGCCATCAGCGCGGGCGGGCCTTCGAGCGGGTGCGGGAAAGCGAGCGTCCGGCTTCCTCCCCCGCCGCCGCGGCCTCGGCGAACCGGCGCCGCACCGCAGCCGCTTCCTCCGTGCGCCCGAGCAGCGCCAGGGCGGCGGCGAGGTTGTAGAGGGCCTGACGGTGCCGGGGGTCCGCCGCCAGCGCGGCCTCGAAAGAGGCGGCGGCGCCCTCCGGGCGACCCGCCTCGAGTTCAAGCCTCCCGAGTCCCACCAGCGCCGGCGGTAGTCCGGGCGCCGTGGCGAGCGCCGCCTGGTACGCCTCCCGGGCCCGCTCCGGACGCCCCAGTTGAGCGAGCGTGCGCCCGAGCGCCACCTGGGCCTCGAAGTTTCCGGGGTCGAGGACCACGGCCTCCCCGAAGGCTTCCGCCGCCGGCTCGAGCGCACCAAGGGCGGCCTCGGCCAGCCCGAGGTAGAAAGGCGCCTGCGCATTGTTCGGCGCCGCCGCTCGCGCCCGGCGCAGCGCCGCGCGGGCCATTTCGCCTTCCAGCCGCGTGTAGTGCGCGTAGCCGAGCTGGACCAGGATGGGCGCGGCGCGCGGAAAGTGTCTCGCACCCTCGGTGAGCACCTCGATCGCTTCCTGGGAGGCGCCCGTCCGCAGGAGCGCCGTGCCGAGCGACAGCGTCAGCGCCGGGTTCGGGGTTTCGGCCAGGGACTGGGCCCGGCGGAGGGCCGCGACCGCCTCTTCCGGCCGGTCGTCCCGGAGGAGCGCCACTCCCAGGTAGTAGTGCGACCGCGAGTCCGGAGCCGCTGCCGCCAGCCGGCGGAACGATTCCACCGCCGCCCGGGCGTTCCCGGCGTCGAGCCAGCGTTGGCCGCTACGAAGCAGGGCCTCCGGATCCTGGGCGCCGAAGCCCAGCGCCGCCGAGAGCAGCAACGAGACGCCGAGCGAAGCGATCACACGCACGGGCCGGTTTGGCGGTCGCTTTCCGGAGCGGCCCCCTCAGGATCCCCCCGGGAAGAGCGCCGCCAGGAACTCGTCGTCGAGTCCCGGATGCCGGGTCCAGCGCAGCGTGGACTCGAGCTGGCCGCGGAACAGATCGTTCATTCCGGCGGCTTTCCGGAGGACCTCCAGAGCGCGCTCCCGGTTGCCGAGCGAGTAGCTCAGCAGGCCGAGGTTCAGCCAGGTGTCCGAAGCATCGGGCCAGAGTTCGGTGGCCCGTTCCGCCGCGGCCAGCGCGCCGGCGCCGTCGCCGGCCTGGCTCCGCTCCCGGCTGCGGGACATCGCGGTGATCGCGAGGTTGATGTTCAGCACCCGCCCGAGTTCCTCGATCGGCCGCGGATGGTCCTCGACCTGGAGCCTCGCCACCACGTCGTTGTTGATGTTCCGGCCCATCCCCTTGCCGACCACCAGCAGCGCCGACGACTGGCGGCCGCGGGCGTCTCCGCCGGCCTCCTGCCCCGCGACCATCGCCGCCTGCATCTTCTCCGCGAGCGTACCCCCGGCGGCTTCGAAGGCGTCACCCATCGCCTCCACGACCTCGGGCCCGGTCAGGATGTTCCCCTGCGCCGAATAGTGCTCCCCAACCCGGTGTCCGGCCCAGAACGTCGCGGTCGGCCCGGTGTGGGCCGCGATCCCGCCGTTCGCGTCCACCACCGCAAACTGCCGTCCCTCCAGGCCGGGGAACGTGTCCTCGGCGAGCAGCCGGTCCTTCACCTCCTCCGCGCTCAACCCCTGCCGCAGGAGGTCGAGTCCCTGCAGGCCGTAGCCGGCGTTCACGTTGGCCTGGGTGGCGACCACCCCGACTCCGGCCTCGCCCCAGGGCACCACGTGCCCCACCGAGAAGTACTTCGACTGGACCGCGACCCCCATCTCCCCGGTGTCGGGGTCATAGGCGACGATGGAGAAGGTCGCGACCGGCGGGTGGGTGGTCTGAGCCAGCAGCGGCGCCGCACCCACCGCGAGGATGAGGACGGCCGTGATGAGGATTCGTCTCGCGCGCATCGTGTGGTTCCTCCCGTGTCTTGACGGCGAGCTCATGGTACGCGCCCCCAGCGCGCTTCGGCGAACCGGTCAGCCCCGCCCGCCGTGCTCGTCGCGCCCGGTATCGCCAGGTCCGAGGACGGGTTCTCGGGTCGCCTCGGATGCCTCTTCGTTCCGCTTCGTCCACCACCGGCCGATCAGCAGGCCGGAAACCGCCGTGGTAATGGCCCACAGGGCTTGCCGCGCGCCCTCGTGTTCGTAGGTATAGACCGCGAAGAGCAGCAGGCCCACGACGACGAGGATCCACTCTCGTTTCGTTCCGATCCCCAGCATCTCCTTCCACCACGGAGGATCCCCGCGCGGTCCGTCGGGCGCTCGCGTTCTCATGTCCCGGCGAACCCGCTCCCGCTCCGCCAGCATGCGCGAGCGGGTGGACTGGGAGTCGGGTCTTCGAAGGGATTGGGGCGGCATCCGGGGTCAGCGGGGAGGTTCCGGCCTGGCGCCCTCCTCCCGGTTGAGATCCTCAAAACGCTCGAGCGCCGCCGCGGCTCCTTCCTCGTCACCCAGCCGGCGCCGCGCGAAGGAGAGCTGGTAGTAGGCGTCGGCATAGTCCGGGGCGTGGCGGATCGCGGTTTCCAACAGGCGGGCCGCCTCCTCCGCGTCTCCCCGGCGGAGCGCGATCTTGCCGAGGTTCAGCCACGCCTCCGGGAAATCTTCCCCCTGTTCGAGGGCGCGCCGGAACGCGGCTTCCGCCCGGTCCAGCTCCTGTCGCCGGAGCGCCGTCAGCCCGAGGAAGTGATGGGCCCGGCGGAGTCCGGGGTCGAGCGCAATGGCGCGTTCGAGACGGGCCTGGGACGCCCCGAAATCCTCCTCCCGCCAGTCGAGGTAGCCCAGTTGCAGGAGCGTCTCGGCGTCGTCCGGCGCGAACTCCAGGTGCCGCTCGTAGGCGGCCCGGGCCTCCTCCAGACGCTCCTGGCCGACGAGCGCCGCGCCGAGGTCGGCGAAGATCGCGGGATCCTCCCGGAAACCGAGTTCGAGCGCGCGTTCGAGGCCCGCGCGGGCTTCCGGCCAGCGCTCGATGCGCAGGAGCAGACGGCCCAGGAACCGGTGCATTCCCGGATCCCGCGGCGCCAGTTCGACCGCTCGCCCGGCCGCCCCCACCGCTTCGGGAAGGCGTCCCGCCTGGTCGAGCACGGCGGCGGCGAGATAGTGGGCCTCGTACCGGGAAGGCTCCAGTTCGGCGGCGGCTTCGAGCTGTTCGAGCGCTTCTTCCACTTCCCCGAGCTGCCCGAGCGCCTGCCCGAGCGCCAGCCGGCTGTCCACGAACTGCGGCGCCCGCGCCA
>JAPPGX010000133.1 GCA_028877265.1 Acidobacteriota bacterium | reverse complement strand
CGTTACGGCTCCGCTTGGGACCGCATGGCAACAGATCACTATGGATGAAAGGGGGGCACCCCCCCTTTCACAAAAAGTAACGACGAACCGGAACTCGCCGAAGTGGGCGCCAGCCCACGAGGGAGTTTCGATTTGCGGCGCGAAGCGCCGGGCGGTTCGGGAGCGGGGGCTCAACCTCCAGCCGTTCCGTAACCCAGCGAGATCGAGCCATGTGCCCCCGCTCCCGGACCGCTTGACGGGACCGACGCGGCGCGAAGCGCCGGGCGGTCTCCGGATGGGGCCCCCGCTCAATCGGACCTGACGACCCAACTCTGTTCACGCTCGTGGCCCCATCCGGAGGCCGCTCGACGCAAAAAGGGGGCGGGCCCGAAGGCCCGCCCCCCGGTGTTCAGGGTCCGGGATCGCCTAGAAGGTGATCTTGCCCATGAACTGGAACGTCCTCGGGTACCCGCGGGTGCCCGGGATGCTTCCGAAGGTGCTGGCGCCCAGGACGGTGCGAGGTCCGCGCCAGTTCACGTGGTTGAAGAGGTCGATGAACTCGAACCGCAGGGTCAGGTTCATGTCCTCGTAGAGCCGCGTGGTCTTCTCGAGCGCAACGTCCCAGTTGATCAGCACCGGGCTGCGCACCGAATCCGTGGTGTTCGGAGAGTTGCTCAGCGTGAGTCCCTGGGTGAGTTGCGCGTCGCCGGCCGAGAGGTAGGTGGTGTGGTTGCCCCGCGGGTTGCCGCCGCCGCTCAGGTTCGCGCTCGTCGGCCGCTGGTTCGCGAAACCGTAAGCGCTCAGCGGGTTCGAGTTCTGCGTGACCACCAGCGGGAAGCCGCTCCGCATGATCGCAACCGCCGAAAGCGCCCAGCCGCCGAAGATCGGATTGTCGCCAGGCGTGCGCCAGGTGCCGTTGACGTTGAACTGGTGCGGGACATGGACCCGCGACGGGCCGTAGTCGGCGTCCGACAGCGGTCCGCACTTGGCGAACGCGCACTCGTCGGGCGTGTTGTAGACCGTGCCCGTCTCGTTCTCGAGCAACTGGTTGTTCTCGTAGATGTTGTCGTCGTGCTTCGTGAAGGTGTAGTTGATCCGCGCACCCCAGTTCCCCCGGAAGCGCTTCTCGAACTCGACCCGGAGGGCGTTGTAGAGCGACTTGCCGGAACTCACGTGGCGGGCGAATACGTTCCGGAAGTGCGGGTAGGGCCGCAGCAACTGGCCGAGCGGAAGGGTCTCCGCACTCGAGAAACTGCCGAAGCGCGAATCGCCGTGGAACGGGTTGGGATACTGGTCGTTCAGGCGGTCGCCGAGCGACAGGTACTGGTCGGCGAGCTGGTTGATGTTGACCGAAGCGTTGTTCGTACCGCCGAGCGGGATGTCGGCGCCCTGGCTGCCCACGTAGCCGATCTTCAGCGCGAGGTCGTTCCCGATGTCCCGCTGGATGTCCAGCGACCACTTGTTGATGTAGGGCGAGGCCCGGAACTGCTCGTTGAAGTACACGTTCCCGCCGATGTTCTGGAGGCGGCCGTTGCCGTTCCCGATCGGGTTCTCGATGCCGTTCGGGAACGGATTCGAGGTGGTCGCCGCCGGCGGCGTGATGCCGTCAACGCTGGTCGCGAGGGAGGTGACGTTGGTATAGCCGTAGGTGCCGAGGTGGGAGGCTCCCGTGCCGCTTGGAATGGCGTAGGGCGCCCAGAACACCGCGTAGCCGCCACGGACCACCGTCTCGGGGTTCACCGTGTAGGCAAAGCCGACGCGCGGTCCCAGCTTTAGGCCGGGAGGATCCCACTGGTGGGTCGGGTTGCCGTCGAGGCCGGCATACATGAGCCCGCCGCGCAGCGGAAAGCCGGGGAGCGAGCCTTCGATCGCCGGATCCAGCCCAACCTGCATCGGGAACGGGTTCGTCCGGTCCCAGCCCACCGCGAAGCCGTTGCTCTGCTCCTGGAGGCCGGTCTCGTGCTCCAGCCGGAGTCCGAGGTTCAGGACCAGGTTCTGGCTGGGCCGCCAGTCGTCCTGGATGAAGCCGCCGTAGTAGTCGATGAACACATCGGCGGGCTGGGCGATGGTCGCGGCGCCGCCGCTCGGAATCCCAAGGAGAAGGTCGGCCATCGCGCTACCGGAACCGCTGTCCGGCGCGGTGGGGCTCGGGCCCTGGGTGAAGCTCTGCTCGAAGCTCATCGAGAAGCCGTTTCCGAAACTCGCCGCCCGGAGGCCCATCCGCCGGTACTGGCCGCCGTACTTCAGCGTGTGGTTGCCGAGGAACTGGGAATACGTTCCGCTGACCTCGCGCGAAGTCCACTGGACGTCCGTGTTGGACCAGGAGCCGTGGGTGGAGCCGCCGTCGCCGAAGTTGGCGATGCTGATGGACGGGAACTGTCCCGCGTAGCCGTCCTGCGCGTAGATCTGGTCAAGAAAACTCCCCTGGATCCCCAGGCTGGCAACCTGATCCTGTCCGTACACCGGGTTCTCGTTCGAGTCGTTGAAGTACGTCTGGCCGTAGCGCAGCGTCAGGACGGAAGCGTCGCCCACGACGAAGGTGTTGTTGAAAGCAACCGCGTGGACGTCGCGGATCAGGGCCGCGGCTCCGATGCCGAAATCCGGAGCGGTGTCGGCGCCCAGCAGGTCCGTGTACTGCTGGAACGCTCCTTCGCTCGAGGTGTAGTAGAGATAGGTCAGCGTGGCCTGCCAGGTGTCGGAAAACGAATGGCTCAGGTTCCCGGTGGACTGGAGCGCGGTCGTCGTCTGGGCTCCGGAAACACTCGCGCCGCCGCCGGGACCGAGCGTGGTCAGCAACTGCGCCAGTGAGGATCCCGCCGGATCAATCATGTGCGAGGGAATCCGGTTCCCCGGGAACGGCCGGCGGTTGCCGTTTGCGTCGAGGTCGAACGGGTTGTAGATCGTCGTCCCGCTCGCCGAGAAATCACCGGCAGCCTCGGCGGCGCTGGGAAGAATCACCTCGGTGTTCTCCGCCAGGACATCGTTGTTCCCTTCGGCCGACAACCAGAAGAAGGTGCGGTCCGACAGGATGGGGCCGCCGAAGGACCCTCCCCAGAGCCAGAAGGGACGGTCGGCGAACGTCCGCGAGTTGTCGGCGTCGTACGCCAGCTGGTCCGTGTAGGAGAGGGCGCGCCAGATCGTGTTCACCTTCCCCGGGCGGCGCTGGTAGAGAGCGCTGCCGGCCCAGTTGTTCGTGCCGCTGCGGTGGATCACGTTGAACACGCCGCCGCCGGTGCGGCCCATTTCGGCATCGTAGGTGTTCACCTGGACCTTCAGCTCCTGGACCGCCTCGAACACCGGGATGATGACGGTGCGGTTCCGGAGGTCGGTGGTCGAGACGCCGTCCACGGTGTAGTTGTTGCCGCGGAGCGGCCCGCCGCCCAGCGAGAGCAGGGACGAGTTCGTCTGGTCGGACTGCTTCACCCACACCGGGTTTCCGGTGTGGACGACGTTCGGCGTTCCGACCCCGAGGATGAACACGTTCCGGCCGGGGGTCGGGAGGACCTCGAGCTCGGCGCGGCTCACCGCGGAGGACACCGACGCGGTCGCGGTCTCGATCAGCGGCGTCTCGCCGATGACGGTGACCGTCTCCTCGATGCCGCCGATGTTGAGGGTGGCGTCCACCACCAGGAACGAGGAGACACCCACGATGAGCCCCTCGCTCACGAACGGCGCGAAGCCGCTCAGTTCGGCGCGCAGTGTGTACGTGCCCGGTTGGACGTTGGCGAAGTTGTACTCGCCGACCGCGTTCGCAACCGCGGTCCGCGAGACGCCGGTGCCCTCGTTCTCGATGGTCACCGTGACGCCGGGAAGGACGCCCCCATCAGCGTCCTGAATCACGCCACGGATGCCGCCCTGGAACGTCTGGGCGAAAACGCCCGACGCGAGTCCCAGGACGCCGAGCACCGCGGCGGTCCTAAACAAAAGCGATCTCATGAGTCCCTCCTGAGGTCGTATGAGTCCATGAGCCTGACGCCCGAGCTTGCGGGCAGTCCAAGACATTTGATCTGTGAAGAGCCGAAACGACAAGTCCACACGGTTCAATGGCGGAACTTTAGGCGATTCGGACCTGTTTCTCCAGTGTCACGGAGGGCAAGGGCCGGGCCGCCGAGGCAGGGACCGCCACGGTGGGTCATAAGTTATTGATTCTATTACTCTTGTGCCCCTTCCCGGTGCTCTCCGACCGGGGCGCGGCGAAGCGCACGGGTTCAAGAAACCGAAGCGCATACGGCGAATCAGATTCCTTCGGCTGCGTTCGAAATATTACAAATGTCACATACGGCGCGGTACGGACGCGCCCCCTTCCTGGTCAGGCCCCGGCCATCTCCGCCATGCGTCCGAAGAAACCGGCGTGGCCGGCCAGGATGCGCTCCTCGGCCTCCCGATTCGGCTCGAGCGACCACTCCCCGCGCTCCCGGGTTCCGCCCAGCAGGATGCCGTCCGCGCGCGGCATCATGTAGAGCCCCTGGTAGAGCGCGATGTAGCGGATCTCGGGCTGCGGGAGCAGGACGGTCAACTGTCCCTTGAGCGGAACGAGTTCCTCGTCGCCGACCAGGTCCCGGGCGCCGATGCCGGTGCAGTTCACCACGCGGCGTTCCGCGAGGACGGCGATCTCGTCGAGGGAGGCGAAGTCGCGGATCCGGATCCGGCCGCCGGCGAGCTGGAAGTCCCGCATGACCGCGCGCAGGTACACCGGCGGCTCGATCATCATGGTGGTGTATTCGCGGGCATGGCGGACCGGGAATGGATGGGTCCCGGGTTCGAGATCGCGGCTCCCGGGAAAAAGGTCGGCGAGCCGGTCGGGCTGGCCCGGACCTCCGAAGCGGGCGTCGCTCAGCGGATAGTTGGGGAGCCAGTGGACGCCATAGCGGACGCCCACCATTTCCTGGAAGATCCGGTGGGAGATCCGGGCGGCTCGTTCCAACCGGTCCTGGAACGCGTCGGTGTGCACGCGGGCGTCCGATACCGAGTACGGGCCCCACTGGGCGCAGGCCACGTTCGAGGTGGTGTCCGGCGGGAGGTCCTTCGTGTAGATGGTCACCTCCACGCCGCGCCGCTGGAGCAGGCGGGCGGTGGCGAGCCCGACCGCGCCGCAGCCGACCACCGCCGCCCGCGCCGGGGGCGGAGCGTCGCCGATCAGTTCCTCGACGGCCAGCCAGGCGCTGCCCCAGGAAAGGGTCACCCCGGCCCCGCCGTGGCCGTAGTTGTGAACCAGCAGCCGCCCACCGCCGAGGTCCTCCCTCTCCACCCGAAAGCCCGAGGCCCGGTACGGCCGGAGCCCGACCACCGTGCGGATGATCCGGTCGCGGGAGACGTTGACCGCCGGGAGGCGGAAGCTCGGGGCCGAAAGCGGGTCCGGCGCGGTCCGGGAGGCGGGAACCGGCCGGCCGGCGCAGGCCGCGGCGGCGCCGGCGGCGAGGCCGGAACCGAGCTTCGCGGCGACGCTGAGCACCCGGCGGCGGGACGGCAGACGGGACGTTCCCACGGATCGGCCGGCGGTGATCGGTGACGCTGGCAACAGGTTTCCTATACTAGGCCAGCACGGCTCGCCGGACGCCCCGCCGGATGACCGAATCGGGAGTTCGCCGGTCCGCCAGGAGGCGAACGACATGGATCGCAGACTCTTTCTGAAGGCCGCCGCCACGGTGAGCGGCGCCGGGATCGTGGGCGTGAACGACCGCGCCGAAGCGCTCGAGCACGAGATGATGCACCTGCTCGAGGCCCCCGAGCGTCCGCCGCTCGCGAAGTCGGAGGACGAGGAACCTCTCTCCGTCATGCCGGCGAAGCCGACGCTCCTCGATTTCTTCGAGCACCGGTTCGCGCCCGCCTCCCACGTGCTGCAGAGCGCGACCCGGGCCATGAAGCACGGCATGAGCGAGGAGATCATCCTCGCCTGCCTGCTCCACGACCTCTCGGTGATGAACCTGGTGCGGGCGGACCACGGCTGGTGGGGCGCGCAGATGCTCGCGCCGTACGTGCCCGAGAAAGTCTCGTGGGCCATCCGCTACCACCAGGCGCTGCGCTTCTTCCCCGACCCATCGGTGGGCTACGAGTACCCCGAGATGTACGTGCGGATGTTCGGCGCCGACCACGAACCGGAGCCTTACATCAAGGCCGCCGCCGAGTACGCCCGGAACCACAAGTGGTACATGGAAGCGCGGTCGATCACCATGCACGACGACTACAGCTTCGAGCGCGGCGTCGAGGTCTCGATCGATCCGTTCGTGGACATCATCGGCCGCCACTTCAAGCAGCCGAAGGAGGGGCTCGGCTACGACAACAGCCCCACGGCGCACATGTGGCGGACGATGATCAACCCGAGGCGGAGGTTGTAGGAGTCGGGCGAACCCGACAGGGTGAGACCGTCCCGATGACCGACAGCGGCAAGCCAGTAACGGGGATCGAGCCGCGTGCGCCGGCGGCCAATGACGAACGGCAAGCGGCGGCGCTGCTCGCCCGCCGGGGAATCGCCGTCCCGTCCCGGGCAACTCTCGACCTTCACAGTTTCCTGATGGCTCCCCGGCCGCGCCTCCGGCAAGGGGTCCGCGCCAGCGATGCGGTCTCCGTGGACCGGGACGAGGCTCGGCGACGCTTCAGGAGCGTTTCGCCACCAGGTAGAGCACCGCGCCGGCGCTCGCGGTAGCAAGGCCGAGCAGCGACTCGGCGGGCCGCTCCAGCAGCGTGTAGCCCAGCGCCCACGCGCTCATCCCCAGGAAGAACAGCGGGACGACGGGGTACAGCGGGGTCCGGAACCGGCCGGGGACGGCGCCCGGGATCCTGCCGGCGCGCAGCCGGAAGACCCCGGCCACCGCAGCCGCCGTCATCAGGTTCAGGGTGAACCCGGCATAGAGCAGGATCTGCTCGAAGGTGCCCGAATAGAGCAGCACCAGGGTGATGCCGAGCTGCAGGAGCAGCGCGCGATGCGGGATCCCCCCTTCGGTGGCGCGGCCGAGGGGCCTGAGGAAGGGCTCGTCCTCTCCCATGGCGCGGACCACCCGCGGGCCGAGGAACACCATGGCGCTGACCGTCGAGGCCAGGACCAGCCCGAGCACCGCGGCCATCACGCGGCCCCCGGTGGCGCCGAGAATCCGTTCGGCCGCCAGGTACCCGATCTCGATCCTGCCGGCGAGATCCTCCAGCGGGACAGCCCGCAGGATGACGAAGTTCACCAGGACGTAGAGGACGGTGACCAGGAGAGTGCCGGCCACCAGCGCCCGGGCGAGCCGCTCGGGACGCCTCAGGTCCCCGACGACATAGACCGCGGCATTCCAGCCGGTATAGGCATACGAGACGAACACGAGCGAAACCGCGAACCCCGGGCTCAGCAGCAGCTCGAAGTCCCCCGGCTTCGGAACGAGCGGCGTCGAGACCCCGCCGGCCCAGAACCCCATGCAGCAGAACGCGATGACCAGCAGGATCTTGGCGGCGGTGAGGACGTTGTTGACCCCGCTGCTCCAGCCGACCGGCAGGGAGTGCACGGCGGTGAAGGCGATCACGGTCCCCGCCGCGAAGTGGACCGGCTCGATGCCGGGGAAGAGCGGCTGCAGGTAGGTGGCCATCGCCACCGCCGCGAGCGCGGTGGGCGCCGCGAAGCCCATGGTCGCGGAAACGCACCCGGCGGCGAATCCCGCGGCCGGATGGAAGCTCCGCCGGAGCAGGTTGTATTCGCCCCCGGAACGGGGCAGCGCGGCTCCCAGCTCGCCATAGACAAGCGCCCCCGCGAGGGCCACCAGACCGCCGACCACCCACAGGAGGAGCGCCGGGAACGCCGAGGGAACCGCGGCGACCTGGAAGCCCAGGCTCGTGAAGACTCCGGTCCCGATCATGTTCGCCACCACGAACATGGCGGCGGTCCAGAGCGAGAGGCCGAGCCCGCGATCCGGGCCTCCAGGACCGCTCGTCACGGTGCGGCCGGCCTCTCGGAACCGCCGGTCGATGGGCCGGTCAGCGGACCGCGATCATGTCGATCTCGAGGAGCGCGCCGAGGGGGATGTCGGCCACCGCCACCGTGGTGCGGACCGGCGGGATCGCCCCCTCGGGGAAGTAGGAGGCGTAGACCTCGTTCATCGCTCCGAAATCGTTCACGTCGGCGAGAAACACTCCGCTCCGGACCACGTCCCCGAAACCGAGACCGGCCTCCTCGAGAACGGCCTCGAGGTTCTGCATGACCTGGTGGGTCTGCTCCGCGATGCCGCCCTCGACGAGTCCGCCGCCCTCGTGGTTGAGAGCGATCTGGCCGGCGAGGAACACCAGGTTCCCGTACTCGATTCCCGCGGAATAGGGACCGACGGGGGGAATGCGGCCGGCCAGGCGGGATTTCTCGGGCTTGGGGACTTCCATGTCCACGTTCACCGGCCCCGTGCAGGAAAGGACCAGGACGGGCAGCAGGGCGCAGCCGAGAGCGAGACGGAGAGTAGAAGAGCGCATGGACAGATCCTCCGGGGATGGGGCCGATGGTACCGGGGCATCTCGCTTACGATGCATCGCATGTGGAACAAGCCCCAGCCCGACGAGTGCGCCGACTACTACCACGGCTATATCCGCCAGGTACCGGACGGCGACGACCTCCCGCAGGCGGCGCTCCGGGAAATGGAGACCCTCCGCTCCCTGCTGGCCGGCGTTTCCGAAGCGGCGTCCGCCCGCGGCTACGCGCCGGGGAAATGGTCCGTCCGGGAGGTCGTGGGCCATGTGGCCGACGTCGAGCGCATCATGTCGGTGCGGGCGCTGCGCTTCGCCCGGGGTGACGACACGCCCCTACCGGGTATGGAACAGGACCCCTACGTGGCGGCTTCGGGCCACGGGGAACGCTTTCTCGGATCCCTGCTCGACGAACTGGAGGCGATCCGCCAGGCCACCGTGAGCCTGATGCGGTCGTTCGACAGGGCCGCGCTCGACCGGAGCGGGGAAGCGAGCGGCGCGCGGGCCACCGTCCGGGCGATCTGCTTTCTGACGGTGGGACACGCGATCCACCACCGGCGGGTGCTGGAAGAGCGGTACCTCTAGTTGCCGGCGGGTCTCTTCGCGACGCTGGTCGTCGCGGCCCTGACGCTTCTCGGCATCGGCGCGCGCCACCAGGTACACGGGGACTGGAACGCCCTTCATGCCCTCCTCAGCCTGTTCCTCTCGATCAATCTGCTCATCTGCTACTGGGAGATCTGCCTCTTCCTGCGGCGGGACCTGGTCGAGACGCGCACTGCGTACTGGCGCGAGTGGAGGAAGCGCACCGGCCGGACCCCGGCCGTCGAGTTCCTCCGGGCGAGGGTCCCGCTGGTCCGGCTGCTGTCCCCGACGGTCTGGGCTGACGTCTGGGCGGCCTACTCCCAGTACGACGGTTCCTACGCGGACCGCCGCACGTTCGGATTCAACGTGGACATCGTCAACGGGTTTCTCACTCCGGTCCCCACGCTGATCGTGTACGCGGCCTGCACGTTCCGTTTCCTGCCCGCCGTCCTGACCGGCATCGTCGGCGTCATCCTGTTCTGGCAGGTGATGTACGGGGCGTCGGTCTATCTGGTCAGCTTCTTCGTGGCCGGACGGCAGGCGCGGATCAGCCGCCGGGAGCTGTACACCTGGATCGTGGCGCCCAACTCCCCCTGGATGGCCGGCGGACTGCTCGGGGTGTACGTCTCCATCCGCCTGATCACGGACGGCGACTACAGCGTCCTGGGCTACTGATCCGGATTGCGTCCGGATCCTGATTCCGTCCGGCCATCACCCGGCGGAGCGTGTCTCTCCGGGCTCGGATGCCCGGAGGCGCCCAGGGCGGCCACCAGCGAGACCGCGCCCATCCCCAGGCCTGCGAAGGCGACCGCCTGAAACCCGAGCTGGGTCATCAGGACCCCGGAGACCACGCAGGCCACCCCGGCCCCCAGCCAGTTCAGCGAATCGGCAAGCCCCTGCCGGCGGACCTTGGCGGGTGAGTCCGGACCTTCGGAGATCAGCGTGCTCGCCGCCACGAAAGCCAGGGACCAGCCGAGACCCACAAGGTAGAGCGCGATCCCCAGTTCCAGGCCGCGGCCGGGACCGAACGCCGCCAGCAGGCCCGCCGCCGCCAGCGTCGCGCCGCCGAGCGCGATGATGGGACGCTCCCCGAAGCGGTCGCAAAGGATGCCGACCACCGGAGACAGGGCGAACATGCCCAGGTTGTGGGCGCCCATCATGGCTCCGAGCCCGGCCAGGGAGCCGCCGCTTCCCATCATCTGTAGCGGAGCCATCGTCATCAGGATCATCATCGAGGCCTGCGCGGCGACCAGCGAGACGATGGCGAGCCCGAAGGTCCGCCCGAGCGACGCCCCGGCGGTGGGCTGGGCGGCCGGTTCGACCCTCGTCTCGACGGGGCGGGCCCCGAGCGAGGGCCGCGCCCGGAGCGACCGGCTCCTCAGGAACAGGATGCCGCCGAGGCCGTAGAACAGCGCCGCGCACACATAGGTGAGGGAGAACGCCGCTCCCCCGCCGGACCCGGTTACGCGCTCGATCCATCCGAAGATGAGCGGCGCGATGAAGGCGCCGGCCACCGCCACCCAGACGACCAGCCCGATCGCCCGCCCGCTCTTGCTGGCCGGGACCAGGAGCGCCGCCGTATAACGGGTGAGGTGGTAGGCGGCATAGCCGCAGCCGAGCATCAGGCTCGCACCGAGGTGGACGGCGAAGCCCGCTTCCCACCACGCCGAAAGCGCGAGTCCCACCGCGGCGCAGGCTGCGAACGTGAGCCCGAGTCCCAGGGCCAGAGGCCGGCCGCGCCGGGAGAAGAGCCAGGTGAGGATGGGCGTTCCGGCCGCCACTCCCAGAATCAGGGCGGCGTTCGGGAGGCCGATCCAGGCGGAGTCCGGGAGGTAGCGCCGGGAGAGGAGCGGCGTGATCGACAGCACCAGCAGATACGCCGTCGAAGCGAACATCGCTCCGGCGAGCAGGACGCCGAAGGCCCGCGCCGGGCGCTTCCTCGCGGCCACCCGACGCCCTGACCGCTAACGGGCAGAATCCCGGAGGCGCGCCTGCAGGTCGGTCAGGGCTCGCTGGACTTCGGGCGCCAGGCTCCGCCCCGAGCCGAGCGCCGCGCGGTCCGGTTCGGACAGGCCGAGTTCGGCGGCCCAGGCCTGCAGTTCCTCTACCGCGTCGTCCCCGGGGCCGACGCCCCAGGCTCCCGGCACGAGGCGCAGTTCGTGAACCCCGGCCATCCCGGCCGCCTGGATGCGGTCGCGGTAGGAGAGCACTTCCGGCAGCACGAAATCGTCGAGGGTCCCGACGACCTCGATGACCGGGCGCTCGAGGGCAACGGGCGGCGCCGGCAGCACCGGACTCGGCGCCGCCGCCACGGCGTCGTAGAAGGGCCAGAACCGGCTTCCCTCGAGACCGATCCCGGCGGCCGAAGCGTAGGCGGCGAGGCCGGCGTCGGAGGTCTCCCGGTCCGCCGCCAGGGCGAGGCGGGCGTTGCGCCGGCGGGACGCTCCCTCCGGATCACCGAGCGTCGCGGCCACCAGCACCACCCCGGCGAACGTCTCGTCCGGCGCCGCGGCGCCGTACCGCGCGAGCCCGCCCCCTTCCCCGTAGCCGAGCAGGATCGTCCGGTCGGGATCCATCGCGAGCCGCGGCCGGATCTGGTCGAACATCAGCCGGGCGAACGCCTCCGTGAGTCGGTAGCCGTCCGGCCCCGCTCCGACCCCGGCCCGGTCGAAACTCGCCCAGGCGAACCCGTGGTCGAGGGCCCACCAGCCGATCAGGTCGTCGAGCTCGGTCTCGCCGCTCCCGAGGTCGGCGCCCTCGAGCCCGCGCCGGATCCCTCCGAGGCCGCGATGAGCCCCGATGACCAGGGTGCCGTTCCAGTCGGGCGGGCGCAGCGGATGCCGCAGGACGAAGCGGCGCGGGGGCTCGCCGGGCGGCAGCCCCCGGCCCGGAGGGACGGACGCCAGAAACCCCTGGGTGACGAGCGCGTCGCCGTAGGCGCGTCCCGGCAGGAGCGTCTCGCGTCCCCCGTGGATGTAGAGGTAGAGGCGGGCATCGCAGGAGAGGCTGACGAGGGCCCCCAGCAGAACCGCGGGCGCCAGCAGGGAACCGCGGCGTACACGAAAGAGCCCCGGGGTCCCTCGGAAGGCGCTGGGCCTCATCGCAGTGCGGAGCGGTGGGGGCGGGCGCTGTCTGCGCTCCTGCCCCCGACGGTCGGCCCCGCTTCTGCCGTCGTCAGTGGTCAGGACCCCGGGAACTCGTCCCGTGAGTTCCGGGCCCCGGTACGGCTCGGGAAGTCCTCTTCAGACCCTCCCGGAACCCCGGTTGGGGCCCGGAGCGCAAAGTCGTCCGGCGGTGCGGTCATTTCCGACCCCCTTTCCGAGAATGGGTCATTGCCGTATCTCTGGTTCCTGTTTGTACCGCCGCCCGGACGGCCATGTCAACCCCATCGGAGCCCCGCTACGGCGAAGGGAGCGCGCCGTGCACGACCTCCCCCTCCACCATGGTGGCGACGATCCGTTCGCGCATCGAAAAAAGCAGTTCGGGATCCTCCTCGAGAGCGTCGAGCCCCGGAAGGTCGAGCACCACGAGATCCGCCAGCCGGCCCGGCTCCAGGCTTCCGCGGTCCTGGTCGTCGTGGGTCAGGAAGGCGCCGTTCCAGGTGTAGGAACGCAGCGCCTCCGCGATCGTGACCGTCTCGTCCTCACCGTGCGCCACGCCGGATTTCTGGTCCTTCCGGGTCAGCAGCGCGTAAAACCCCATCCAGGGGTTGTGGGTGGTCACGCCGTAGTCGGAACCCGAGGCCATGATCACCCCGCCGCGCATGTAGCTGCGGAAGGGCTGGAGGCGGGCCATCCGCTGCGGACCCGAGTTCGCGGCGAACGAGAAACCCTGCTGCCAGTTGAAGACCGGGTTCGTGGCGGCCACGATGCCGTAGCGCGCCATGTCGTCGAGGACCCGCGTCTTGGGCTCGATGGGGAAGTAGGCGTGGATCACGCTCCAGCGGAGGTCGGGGAGTTCCCCGCCTTCCTCCTGCATCTCGTCGAGCAGCTTCATGTAGAGATCGACGGTCTGGCGCATCGACTGGTCCCCGCAACTGTGGGTGTGGAGGTCCCAGCCGTGGCTGCGGATCGCGCGGTACTGCGCCTCCCGCTCCGGATAGCTCTCGACCACCGGATTGCCCAGATTGCGTTCCCCTTCGAGCTCGTCCCACATGTGGAAGGGTTCGGACATCCAGGCGCTCCGGGTCCCCACGCCCCCGTCGCCGTACACCTTGACCCCGCGCCAGCGGAGGAAGCGGTCGCCCAGGTTGTTGACCTTGATCCCGTCGAGGTGCGTGGAGATCGCCTCGGGGGCATGGGTGTTGAAGGTCCCCTCGTACACCGCGGCGATGCGCAGCCGCAGATATCCGCGGTTGAAGGCCTCCTGGTAGACCCGCATGTTGTGGCCCATCCGGGACGAGGGGTCCACGATCGCGGTGATTCCCAGCGACAGCAGTTCCTCCACCCCGAGCCGGACGCTTTCGACGTCGTCCTCGAAGTCGTCGGGCGGCGGCCGCTCGGTCACGAGGCGGGAGGCCCGCGATCCCAGAAACACGCCGGTCGGGACTTCTCGTGTGACGGTCTCGCCGTCCACCGTGAGCTCACGCGGCTCGCGCAGGATCTGATCTTCGAAGGTGAAGTTGTCGGGGTCCGCGAGCCACCATGAGGGCCAGGTAGAGGAGTCGCCGTCCTCGATCCCCATCCGGCGGAACACTTCGGTGTTCACCGCGACGCCCCGGTACACGCGGTAGAGCGCGACCGGGTTCTCCGGGGCGGCCTCGTCGAGCTGCCAGCGGGTGACCATCGCCGGGTACTTGAACTGGTCCCAGCGGCGGCCGACCACCCAGGCGCCGGCGGGGATGCGGCTCTCGGCAAGCCGGTCCCGCACCCCGGCCACGATGTCCTCGGCCGACTCGGCGTAACTCAGTTCCACCCCGGTCGTGATGTCGCGTCCGAGCGAAAGGAAGTGGATGTGCGAGTCCTGGATGCCGGGGATCACCGTCTTGCCGGTGAGATCCACGGTGCGGGTGTTGGGCCCCGCGAGCGCCGCGACATCGGACGCCGTCCCCGCCGCCACGATCCGCCCGTCCTTGATCGCGAGCGCCTCGGCAAGCGAGTCCTCCGCGTCCACCGTCCGCACCTCGGCGCCGGTGAGCACCAGGTCCGGCTCGGGGTACCACTGGGCGGCGGCAATCCCCGGGGCCGCCAGGAACAGGAAAGAGATGGGATGGGAGCGGAGCCTGCGCATAGCGCGGCACTCTAACGAAGAACCGCGGCCTCGCTACCCTTTCCGGTTCCGCGGAGGCCTCGCATGCGTTTCCTGTCCTTTCTCGTTCTTCCCGCTTCGTTTCTCCTTGCCTCCGGCTGTGGCCCGCAGGCTCCCGACATCGGCGGGCCCGCCGATCTGGTGCTCCTCGGCGGCCGGGTGGTGACCATGGATCCCGACCGACCCGAAGCGGAGGCCGTGGCGGTCCGGAACGGAAGGATCGCCGCCCTGGGCGCCACCGCCGAGATCGAGGCGACCGCCGGCCCGGACACCGAGGTCATCCAGCTTGACGGACGCCTCGCGATCCCCGGATTCATCGAGGGCCACGGCCACTTCATGGGTGTGGGGGACGCCCAGATGATCCTGAAGCTCGGAGAAGCGGCGAACTGGAACCGGATCGTGGACATGGTGGCCGAGGCGGTCGCCGAGGCGTCTCCCGGCGGCTGGATCGAGGGGCGCGGCTGGCACCAGGAAAAGTGGGACGAGGTCCCGGGAGGCGCGGTCGAGGACCTGCCGCACCATCTCGGCCTTTCGGAGATCTCCCCCGAGAACCCGGTCCTGCTGCGGCACGCGAGCGGCCACGCCGCCTTCGCGAACGCGCTGGCCATGGAACTGGCGGGGATCGACCGCAACACGCCGGACCCGCCGGGGGGCACCATCGTGCGCGACGCCGACGGCAACGCCACGGGCGCGCTGCGGGAGACGGCCCAGCGCCTCGTCGCCCGGGCCCGCGACCGGGCGATGGCGGAGCGGAGCGAAGAAGAGATCCGCGCCGAACTGGAACTGCAGCTCCGGCTGGCGGCCGAGGAGTCCCTCCGGAAAGGAGTCACCTCCTTCCAGGACGCGGGCTCTTCCTTCGCGACGATCGACTTCTTCCGTGAAATGGCGGAGGCGGGACAGCTTCCGGTCCGCCTCTACGTGATGGTGCGCGGCCAGTCGAACGAGGAGATGGACGCCCGGCTTCCGGACTACCTGATGACGGGCCACGCCGGCGGGTTCCTCACGGTCCGGTCCATCAAGCGCGTGGTGGACGGGGCGCTCGGCGCGCACGGCGCCTGGCTCCTCGAGCCGTACGACGACATGCCGTCGAGCGCCGGACTGGTCATCGACGAGGTCGCCGACATCGAAGAGACCGCCCGGATCGCGATCGGGCACGGCTTCCAGGTGAACACACACGCCATCGGCGACCGGGGCAACCGGGAGATCCTCGACGTTTACGAGCGGGCGTTCGCGGACGCCGGGGTGAACGGGGCGGACCTGCGATTCCGCATCGAACACTCGCAGCACATCCACCCGGACGACATTCCACGGTTCGGTGAACTGGGGGTGATCGCCTCGATGCAGGCCGTGCACGCCACTTCGGACGGCCCCTGGGTGCCGGAGAAGCTCGGTGACGAGCGGGCGCGCACCGGGGCCTACGTGTGGCGGTCCCTCCTCGATACCGGGGCGGTGGTGACCAACGGGACCGACGCCCCGGTGGAGGACCTCGATCCGATCCCCAGCTACTTCGCGACGGTGACCCGCGAACTGCCGGACGGGACCCGGTTCTACCCTGAGGAAGCCCTCACCCGCGAGGAAGCGCTCTATTCCTACACGATGGCGAACGCCTGGGCGGCCTTCGAGGAGGACGTGAAGGGAAGCCTGACCCCCGGCAAGTACGCCGACATCGTCGTGCTGACCAGGGACATCCTCACGGTGCCGGACGACGAGATCCGGGACGCGAAGGTGGCGATCACGATCGTCGGCGGCGAGGTCGCGTACCGGGCCGGCGAGTGACGAGTTCGGGGTCAACCCTCGTCGGCGTCTACGGAACGCTGAAGCGTGGCCACGCGAACCACGGGGCGTTCCTCGCCGCCTTCCCCCTCGTCCGCGCCGGCGCGATCCGGATCCGCTTTCGGCTCTTCGGCAACGAGGAGTATCCGATGCTGGTCGCCGCCCGGGAGGTGAACCCGGTCGTCGTCGAGACCTACCGGGTTGACGCGGCAACGGTGTCAGCGCTCGACGCTTTCGAAGGGCAGTTCGGCTACCGGCGGGTGGAAGTGGTTCCGGAGGGCGAGACCGAACCGGTCGCGGTCTACATCCACCCCGGACCGCCGCCGCCCGGTTTCGTCCCCGCCTCCGGCGGCGAATGGAACGGCGAACCGGCGGCCTTCGCCGGCGCGCTCGCCCGGGTGCGAAACCGAGACCGGTAGGACCCGGCCCACCCCGGCCGGCGCGCCATCCCGCCCGACAGCCATACGCGACTCCGCAGCCCTCGGGCCGCGTAGCGGGTTCACGGCCGACACCGGTAGCATCCCCCGCCCTATGCGCCTGGCAACTCTCCTGGTCCCCGGAAGGGGTGAAACCGTCGCCGCCGTCTCTCCGGACGGCGCCCGATACCTGCCGCTCGACGGAACGGGATCGCTGGCCGAACGGTTGGCCGCTCCCCTGCCCCGGGTGGACGCCGACTGGGAGACCGCGCCCCGGATCTCCGATGTCCGGTTCCTGCCCATCATCCCCCGCCCCGGCTCGCTCTGGTGCGTGGGACTCAACTACGAGGACCACCGGCTCGAGACGGGACGGGCGAAGGCCGACTACCCCACCCTCTTCACCCGGTTCCCGGCCAGCCTGATCGGGCACGGGGAGGCGCTGGCGCGCCCGTCGGTATCGCACCAGCTCGACTACGAAGCCGAGCTCGCGGTGGTGATCGGCAGGACCGCGCGGCACGTCGCCGAAGAGTCCGCGCTTGATTACGTGGCGGGCTACGCCTGCTTCAACGACGCCTCGGTGCGCGACTACCAGGGGCACAGCAGCCAGTTCGGCCCCGGCAAGAACTTCTGGCGGACCGGCGGATTCGGCCCCTTCCTGGTCACCCCGGACGAGGTGCCCGATCCGCAGGATCTCCCCATCGGGACCCGGCTGAACGGCGAGGTCGTGCAGGCGAGCCACACCTCGCAGATGACCTACCCGGTCCGCGAACTGATCGCCTACCTGTCCCGGATCCACCCCCTGCACCCCGGGGACGTGATCGCCACCGGCACCCCGTCAGGAGTGGGGGTCGCCCGCGATCCCCAGCTCTTCATGAAGCCGGGAGACGTGGTCGAAGTGGAGATCGGAAGCGTCGGGCTGCTGCGGAACGGAGTGGTGGACGAGGCGCAGGCGGATCAGTAGCCCCGGCGCCGGTTCACCACGTTCCGGAGACGCCGTCCCGCGAAGAAGCGGGCCATGTTGTCGAGGGCGATCGAGAACACCACCGGGATGTAGTTCTCGATGTCGTCCGCCCCCACGTGCGGTGTGATGAAGAGGTTGGGAGCGTCCCAGAGCGTGCTCTCCGGGGGATGCGGTTCCGGCCACACCACGTCGAGGAAGGCGCCCCCAAGCCGCTCGCTCCGGAGCCCCGCCTCCAGCGCCGCCTGGTCGATCAGCCGACCCCGGCCCAGGTTCACGATCCCCGCTCCCTCGGGCAGCAGCGCCAGTTCCCGTTCACCGAGGATCTCCTTCGTGTCGGACGTCAGCGGCGCGGCAAGCACTACATAGTCGGCGCGCGGCAGGGCCGCCGGCAGCTCCTCGGGCCGGAACAGTTCGTCCACGAACCGATGCGGCCGGGCCGTGCGGCGGACGCCGAGGACCCGCATGCCGAGCGTGCGCGCGGCTTCCGCCGCGCCCGTCCCCACCGCGCCCAGGCCGATCACGAGCGCCGTCTTCCCCGGCAGCGTCCCCGTCTGGATCTTCTTCCAGGTCCGCGCCCGCTGGTGCCCGGCGAGCCGGGGAAGCCGCGTGTGGAGGGCAATGAGGCCCATCAGGACGTATTCGAAGGACTTCTTCGTGTGGACTCCGCTCGCGGTGATCAGCTTCACGCCGGCCGGGAGCCAGTCCAGCGGATAGAGATGATCCACGCCGGCGCCGATGAGCTGAACCCAGCGAAGTTTCCGGGCGCGCTCGGCGAGGCCCGGCCGCGGGAACTTCCAGCCGATGAGCACGTCCGCGTCCCGAACCCCCCGGACAAAGCCGGCCTCGTCATCCGAATAGCTGGGACGGAGCCGCCGAAAGGCATCCGGAAAGGCCTTTCCCGCGTTCTCGAAGCGCTCCGGGTCCAGCCGGTAATAGCCGGACTCGCTCGGGTCGGTGGCCAGATGAACGCGGAGGGTTTCGGGAATGCTCATGGGACTTCCTTGGGGCGCTGGCGGCGGAAAGCCTAAGCGAGCACAATCGCCCCATGGCCGACCGACCCTCTCCTCCCTCTTTCGTACCGCCGCCGGGACCGGAGCGGCTCGCCTGGAACCGGCGCCGCTTCGTCGCCGGACTGTCCGGACTGGGGCTCGGCTCCACCCTGCTCCCCGGCGCGCTCACCGCCTGCGCCGGGGATGCGGACGCCGTCTCGATCGGCATGTTGCGCACCGCCCAGCAGCTCGCCGGACTGGATTTCTCCGACGACGAACTCGCGCTGGTGGCCGAACGGCTGAACGGCGAGCGCAACCCGCTGGAGGCGTACGAGGGCATCCGGGATCCCGAGATCCACAACCACCAGCCGCCGTCGTTCGTGTTCCATCCGCTGCCCCCGGGAAAGCCGATGCCGGAAACGGCCGGCGGAATGCAGCCGTCCCGGCCGGACGTCTCCCGCCCCGAGTCCGACACCGACCTCGCCTTCCTTCCGGTGACCCACCTCGCGCGGCTCGTGGAATCCCGCCAGGTCACCTCGACGGAGCTCACCGAGCTCTACCTGGCGCGGCTCCGGGAGTTCGACCCGGTGCTGCTGTGCGTGGTGACGCTGACCGAGGACCTCGCCCGGGAGCAGGCGGCCCGCGCCGACGAGGAGATCGCCGCCGGCAACTACCGCGGACCGCTCCACGGAATCCCCTGGGGAGCGAAGGACCTGCTCGCGGTCAAGGGGACGAAGACCACCTGGGGAGCCTCCCCCTACCGCGACCAGGTGATCGACGAGGACTCCACCGTGTACACGAAGCTCACGGAAGCCGGCGCGGTACTCGTCGCCAAGCTGACGATGGGCGCGCTGGCGTCGGGAGACCGCTGGTTCGGCGGCCGGACCCGCAATCCCTGGAACACCGAACAGGGGTCGAGCGGCTCCTCCGCCGGACCTGGATCGGCGACCGCCGCCGGCCTGGTCGGTTTCTCGATCGGCACGGAGACGCGCGGTTCGATCATCTCGCCGTCCACCCGCAACGGCATCACCGGGCACCGGCCGACCTTCGGCCGGGTCAGCCGGGCGGGCGCCATGGCGCTCTCCTGGACCATGGACAAGATCGGTCCCATGTGCCGGAGCGCCGAGGACTGCGCGCTGGTGTTCGAGGCCATCCGGGGCGCCGACGACCTGGACCGGGCGGTCCAGGACCCGCCGTTCGCCTGGGACGCTTCCGCGGATCCCACGGCGCTGCGGGTGGGGTACGACCGGGCGGCGGTCGAAGACGAGATCGAGGACGACCCGGAGAATCCGGATCAGGTGGCGGCCCGCCGCACCGCGCAGGAGAACACCCGGGCGGCGATCGAAGTCCTGCGCGGGGCGGGAATCACCATCACCCCGTTCGACCTCCCGGAACTCGACTGGAACGACCTCTCGTTCGTCCTGTCCACCGAATCCGCCGCCGCCCACGACGCCCTTTCCCGAAGCGGCGCCGACCTCGCCATGAAGGAGCCCCCGGAAGAAAGCCGCTGGCCGGACACCTTCCGCACCCAGCGCTTCGTCCCCGCGGTGGAGTACATCCAGGCGATGCGCGTGCGGACCCGGATCATGCGGGAGTTCGACGAGGCGTTCGGGGATCTGGACCTCTTCATCGGGTCGAACCTGGGCCTCACGAACCTGACCGGACATCCCGAGGTGTGCATGCCGAACGGCTACCACGACGGATCGCCGACCAGCCTGCGCATGACCGGGAAGCTCTACGGAGACACCGAGATCCTGATGCTGGCCCACGCGTACCAGCAGGTCACCGACTTCCACCTGAGAAAGCCGCCGGTGGGGGGTTGAGGGGCGCCCGCGGCCCTGCGGGCCGCTGTGCCGGCTGAGCCGGCGTTCCAGGCCGGCGCCCTACATGTAGTCGGTCGGGTTGGCTGCGATGTGGCGGACGCTCGCGATGAGGCGGTCCACCTCGTGCGGCATGTTGTAGAGGTGGGTGGAAGCCCGCACCGCGTTGAGGTTCCCGGTGCTCATCGTGCGGATGAACACCCGGTCGCGGTTGAGGATCGCCTGCTGGACGTTCTCCATCGGCAGGTCGTGGACCGAGAACAGCGTGAGGCCGGCGGCGAGGTCGTCGCTCATGGAGGTCCAGAGTTTGACCCCGGGAATCTCGCGGAGGCCTTCCCGGAGGCGCCCCGAGAGCATGCGCACCCGCCTTTCGATGAGGTCCTTTCCGATGACGTTCTGGAACTCGACCGACTTCACCAGCGCGTACTGGCTCGGCACGTGGCGCTGGCCGGTGTTCTCGTACTTCCGGGAGTCCTCGCGGAAACGGCGCTCACCGTCCTCCCGGTAGGTGCCGGCGCCGATGAGGGGCCAGATGTCGCCCATGGTGTCGCGTCGAATGAAGGAGACACCGGTGCCGGTCCCCGCCATGAGCCACTTCTGGCCGGCTCCGGCGTAGTGGTGGCAGCCCAGGTCCTTCATGTCTAGGGCGATCATCCCGAGCGGATGGGCGCCGTCCACCGAGAGCAGGAGGTTCTTCCGGTTGCAGAGTTCGGTGAGTTCCTTTACCGGCATCAGGAGGCCGGTCACGTAGGTGATGTGGCTCACCATGATGGCCCGCGTCCGGGGGCCGATCGCCGCTTCGTAGATCGAGAGGATCTGGTCGGCGCTTTCGGGCGGTGACGGGATGTCCACCCACTTGATGACCGCGCCGTAGCGTTCCCGGGAGTGGATGTAGGGCTCGATGCCGCCGTTGTGCTCGTGGGTGCACATGAGCACTTCGTCCCCTTCACGCCAGTCGAGACCCCGCCCGAAGATGTTCATGCCCTCGGTGGTGCTGCGCGTATAGGTGACCTCGTCGGGCTCGGCGCCGATGAACGAAGCAAGCGTTTCCCGCTTCTCGTGAAGTTCCGCCCGCCGGTAACCGTTCGTCGGATCGGCGGCGATCTCGGCGTAGATCCGCGCTTCCTCGTCGGCCACCACCCGCGGGGTGGGACCCAGGGTGCCGTTGTTCATGAACGCCATCCCGTCGACGACGTTGAACTGCGAGCGCACCTTCCACCAGAAGTCCTCGCCGGGGCTCGCCGGGGGCGCGAGGTCTCCGAGCGGCAGGGGCGGAACCGGCCGTTGGCCGGCCGCCGCGGCCAGCATCCCGCCGGGGAGAGCGGCGGCGCCGACGGTGGCCGCCGAGGCTCCGAGGAAACGACGACGCGATACTGTCTTGTTCTTCATTGAGGTCCCTTTTCCGTCAGGAATACCTGAACGTAACGGAACCCGCTCAGGCCTTCAACCGTCGCCGGAGCCGGGCCACGAAGAGGGGTGGCCCCGACGTGAGATAATTTCAAGTCCATGATTGAGCCCTGCACGATCCTCGTGGTCGACGACGAACCAGACCTCGAGACGCTGATCCGCCAGAGGTTCCGCCGCCGGATCCGCAAGGACGAGATGCGTTTCGTGTTCGCGCACGACGGCGTCCAGGCGCTCGAAGCCCTCGAAGGCCATCCGGAAATCGAGCTCATCATGACCGACATCAACATGCCCCGGATGGACGGTCTGACCCTGCTGAACGAGCTCCGGACCATTCGCCCGAAGTGCCGCGCGGTGGTGGTTTCCGCGTACGGCGACATGGCGAACATCCGCACCGCCATGAACCGCGGCGCCTTCGACTTCGTCACCAAGCCGATCGACTTCAAGGATCTCGAGCTCACCATCGAGAAGACGATGACCCACCTCGCCATGATGCGCGAGGCGCTCAAGCATCGGGCGCAACTGCTGGCGCTCCATCAGGAACTGCGCGTCGCCCGCGACATGCAGATGTCCATCCTGCCGCAGCGGTTCCCTTCCACCTCGAACGCCGACACGCACGCGATCATGACTCCGGCCCAGGATGTGGGCGGGGACTTCTACGACGTGTTTCACCTCCCCGGAGAGCGGCTCGGGGTGGTGATGGCGGACGTCTCGGGCAAGGGCGTCCCGGCCGCCCTCTTCATGATGGTCAGCCGCACCCTCGTCAAGGGAAACGCGGTGAGCGCGCTCTCTCCCGGGGAAGCGCTGACCCAGGTGAACAACCTGCTCGGAGAGGAAAACGAGCGGGCCATGTTCGTGACCCTGTTGTTCGGGGTGTTCGACACGCAAAACGGCACCTTCACCTATGCGAACGCCGGGCACTGCGCCCCGTACCTGATCCGCTCCGGCCAGAAACCGCAGGAACTCCCGCTCACCCAGGGCATCGCGCTCGGGGTCATGCCCGATTTCCCCTACACCGAGGACAAGGTCCAGCTCGAACCGGGAGACCGGGTGTTCCTCTACACCGACGGCGTACCCGAGGCCGAGGCTCCCGACAAGGAGTTGTTCGAAAACCATCGCCTCGAAGAGACTCTGCAGGGCGTCGCCGACCGGTCCCCCGAGGAGATCAACCGGACCGTCATCGAGGCAGTCCGGGTTTTTTCGGGCGGTGAACATCAGTCCGACGACATCACCTGCCTGACGCTCGCCTATCGCGGAAGCTAGTGTGGTGTCCCGCAAATCGTGCGAGTCACCGAGAGCGGCCAGGCGCCCGGCTGACAAGGCGCGAATCGGGAGGAATACCGGGTGTATTCCGACTGATTCGGAACGCCGAGCGCAGCGTTCAGCCGGGATGCATCGCCGCTTGCGTCGCCAGCGGGGCGTGAGCCCCGCGCAGACCCCGGAGCGAGAGGGACAGGGGACGGGTTCACCCGGCTCCTATCCCTCTTGGCTCGGGAATGCCGTGCGATTTGCGGGACACCGCACTAGGCCTATGCCTGGGGGGGAGGGACCGTCGCCGGTGGCGGACCGCCGGTCGCGGGCCGGCTGGATCTCCATTCTCTGCCTGGCCGCCGCCCTGATCCCGGGAAGCCGGGCTCCCGCGCTCGCCCAGGACGGGGAACCGACCCCCGGAGTCAGCCCGGACCGCGTCCTGTTCGGACAGTCGGCAGCGCTGAGCGGCCCGGCCGCCGCCCTCGGACAGGGCATGCGACTCGGCATCCAGGCCGCGTTCGCCGAGATCAACCGCCGGGGAGGGGTACACGGCCGCGCGCTGGAACTGATCTCGCTCGACGACGGCTATGAGCCCGAAGCGGCGCTGGCGAACACCCGGCAACTGCTGCAGGAAGAAGGCGTCTTCGCCCTGATCGGCCCGGTGGGAACGCCGACCTCGCGGGCGGCCGAACCGGTCGTGGCCCAGGCCGGCGCGCCGTACATCGGCCCGTTCACGGGTGCGGAGTTCCTCCGTGAGCCGGACGAGGCGCCGACCGCGGTCAATATCCGCGCTTCCTATTTCCAGGAAACCGACGAAATGGTCGAACGGCTCATCGAGGATCTCGGTGTTTCCCGGATCGCCGTCCTCTATCAGGACGACTCCTTCGGGAACGCGGGGTTGACCGGCGTTCGGATGGCGCTCAGCTCCCGGCGGCGGGAACTGAGCGGACTGGCGGCGTACCAACGGAACACGACGGCCGTCAAGGTCGCCGTGCTCGAACTGCGCCGGGCAGACCCCGAAGCGGTGATCATCATCGGCGCCTACCGCCCGGTGGCGGAGTTCGTGCGCTGGGCCCGGCGCATCGATTTCAACCCCATCCTGATGAACATCTCCTTCGTGGGGAGCGAAGCGCTCGCCGCCGATCTCGGATCGGCCGGAGAAGGGGTGCTGATCACCCAGGTCGTTCCCTTCCCCGAAGACAACTCACTCCGGGTGGTGCGGAACTACCGCGACGCGCTCCGGCGGCAGGAGCGGGGAGCCCCGCCCAGCTTCGTCTCCCTCGAGGGATACATCGCGGGCCGTCTGGCGGGGGAGGTTCTCGAACGAGCGGGTCCGGAACTCACCCGGGCCGGTTTCCTCGAGACACTCACCACCATCCGGAACCTGGACTTCGGCGGCTTCTCGCTGACGTACGGGCGCGGTGACACCCAGGGCTCGGACCGCGTGTTCCTGACCCGAATCGAAGCGAACGGCAGTTTGAGGCCCCTCACCTCACTGAGGTAACGGGATGGCCGACAAGGAACCGGAAGACCGGCAGGACGGCACTGCGGACCCCGAGGCGAGTCCCGCCACCGCGGAGTCGCCGCCGGAGTCGGAGGAACAACCGGAAGGGTCGGGCGGACTCTCGATCGTCGGCGCGCTCCGCGAAGCGTTGTCGGGGAAAACGCCGCTGTCGGCCGAGGAGAGCGGCGCGGAACCGGAGGGAACCGATGGGGGACCGCCGGACGAGCCGGAAGCCGCGGCCGAGCCCGCCGCCGCGGAGAAGGGTGGCTGGTTCCGGCGGAAGTTCGCGCTCCGCCAGAGCCTGCGCGTCCAGATCGCCGCCGGCCTCGGCGCGGCCATCGTCTTCACCCTGATCGCCAGCATCATCGCGCTCGTCGCGTTCTTCCAGGTCGGCCGGATCCAGCGCGAGATCAACACGGAGCACGTCCCGGCGCTGACCAACGCCGTCCAGATCGGACAACTCGCCACCAGCCTCGCCGCCGCCGCGCCCCGCCTGGTAGCCGAGGCCCGCAATCGGCAGCTCGCGACCGACCCTGAGACCGAGGTCGCTCCGGACGATTCCGTCCCTCAACTCGACCTGCTGGAGTCGGCCGCCCGCATCATCGAGCTGTCCTCCGAACTGGGCGCCGGCGAACGGACGGCGGGACTCCGGGAGTTCTCCGAGGCGCTCGCCGGCAACCTGCGGGACATCCAGGTCTCGGTGGAGAGCGGCGTCGTCCTGCAGGAGCGGCTGGGACAGCTCCAGGAAGCGACCGTCGTTCGGAGCCGCGAGCTCAACGAGCTCATCGTTCCCCTGCTGGATGACCAGGTCTTCTACATGGCGACCGGCCTCCGGGAACTCGGCGACGACCCGGCGCCGCTGGAGGTGCGCGGCGCGGAGGTGGAGGTCATGTACCAGCAGGCGCTCAGCGCCGTGGACGCGCGCGGGAACCTGGCGGGCAGCCTGATCGCCGACGTCGTCGTGCAGGACGATCTGGAGCTGGTCGAAACGCTGGAGGAGAGGTTCCGGGCGGCCACCGCCGGCACCTTCCGGGCGCTCGACACGATCGGCGACCGCGCTCCCCGGCAGTTGCAGGAGACCCTGGACGCGATCTACGAGCTGGGTCTCGCGCAGGACGGCGCGTTCCCGGTCCGCCGGGAGTACCTCGCCGAACTCCGGAACCAGCTCGGCTACCTCGCCCGCAACGAATCCATCACCGACTCGCTCGAGGTGGCGGTGGGCACTCTCACGGTCGGCCTCGAGCAGGAGGCGCTGGCCGCCACCGAGCAGTCGGAAGCGGCCCTGAACCTCGGACGGTCGCTGCTGGTGGCCCTGAACGTCCTCGGGATCAGCAGCGCCGCGCTGATCCTCTGGCTCTTCGTCGGGCGGTTCCTGATCGCCCGGCTCACGGCGCTGTCACGCGCGATGCGCCGGATGGCCGGCGGCGACCTGGAGACGCGCATCGAGGTCCGGGGTCAGGACGAGGTGGGCGAGATGGCGCAGGCCCTCGAAGTCTTCCGGAAGCACGCCCTCGAGGTGCAGCGCCTCAACCTGGTCGAGGAACTCGCGACCCGGGTCGAAGCCCAGAACGAAGAGCTGGCCAAGACCCTCGAGGACCTGGAGAAGGCGCAGGACCAGATGGTCATGCAGGAGAAGCTGGCGTCGCTCGGTCAGTTGACCGCCGGCATCGCGCACGAAATCAAGAACCCGCTGAACTTCGTCAACAACTTCGCCGACATCTCGAACGAGCTGCTCGAAGACCTGAAGGAAGAGCTGGAGACCGTCAAGGAGAACGTCCCCGAGGAGTCCATCGCGGAAATCGAGGACATCAGCGGCGACCTGTCAGGCAACCTCGAACGGATCGTTCACCACGGCAAGCGAGCCAGTTCCATCGTTTACGGGATGCTGGAACACGCGCGGAAGGAAGGCGGAGAAATGCGTCCCACCGAGATCAACGCCATGCTGGAGGAGTACATCGCCCTCGCCTTCCATTCCATGCGCGCGGTGGACAGCCGCTTCCAGATGACGATCCAGAAACACTTCGCGGACGACGTGGGCGCCATCGAGGCCGTGCCGCAGGACCTCAGCCGGGTGTTCCTGAACATCGTCACGAACGCCTGCCAGGCCACCTTCGAAAAGCAGCTCGCCGAGGACTCGGACCCCAACTACCAGCCCGAACTCGAGGTCACGAGCCGCAAGGAGAACGGCGAGATCGAGGTACGGATCAAGGACAACGGACCGGGCATTCCCGAGGAACACCTGAAGAAGATCTTCGAGCCGTTCTTCACTACGAAGGACACGGACAAGGGCACCGGTCTCGGCCTTTCCCTGTGCCACGACATCGTCCGGGGCCACGGCGGGACCCTGGCGGTGAACTCGGAAGTCGGGAACGGCGCCGAATTCGTGATCACCCTACCGACGTCGTCGTCGCCGAGTGGTCCCCAACCGGGGCCATAAGTCCGAACCACGCTCCGTCCATCAACCCCCTCCAGGACCCGGCCCCGGCTGGGGACCACCCGGCGCTCGCGCCGGAGTGCCGCAAGTGCGGCGTGAGCCGCACGCAGGCCCCGGAGCGGGAGGGGTTGGAGCCGGGAATCCGGCTTCCAACCGCTCCTGGCTCGGGAACCGAAACTCCCTCGCGCGCCTCCGGCGCGCCACGGCGAGTTCCGGTTTGACGACTTCTTCTGGTGAAAGGGGGGCGGCGGCCCCCCTTTCACACTTTCCCCCCGGTCACGCTGGCGGCTAACCCAAGGTTCGCCGCCATTCTTTTTCGCTCGTTCAGCGCCTCAACTTCACCTACAGGGCAATTCGCCGCCTCGGTCCCCGTGCCGGTCTCGGGATCCCCAACCGGGGCCATAAGTCCGAACCGCCGGTCTGAAGACCGGCGCTCCCGTCGTTCTAGAACCTCGCGGCGGTCAGGACGATGTCGGCGCGGCTCCAGGCGCGCAGGAAGCGGCGCTGGACCCGGTTGGCCTCGTCGGTCTTGCCCTGGGCGCGGAGCGATTCGAGCAGCCCGAAGAGCGACCAGCCGTTCTCCGGCCAGTGCTTCAGGTCCTCCCGAAATGCCACTTCGGCATGGTCGGGTTGACCCGCTTCGAGCAGGACCGCGCCGAGTGTCTGCCGCATGGGCATGTACCAGGGCGGCGGCTCGGTGTAGGCGAGGTTGTCCTGGATCTGGATGGCCTCTTCAAGAAGCGGAACCGCCTTTTCCGGCGCGTCGTGGCGCGAAACGATGTCCGCCTCGAGCGCGGTGGCGGCGAGCCGGAGCATGTCCTTGGCCGATACCCGCCCCATTCCGGGAAGGTCCTCGTCAGCCGCGATGGCGGCGACCTGTGTCTGGTGTTCCCGGGCCGTCTCCACATCTCCCGTGGCCGAATGGGCCAGACCCCGCACGTAGTGCCAGATGGCGGTCTCGAAGAGGTATTCGGCGCGTGGCTGCGGCTCGCTCATGATGTCGTTCCAACGGCCGAAGCGCGCCTGCGCGAACAACGGAATCGAGAGGAAGAGCTGCGGGCGGGACGACTCCTCGATCCGGTTGGGACCGACCTGGACCCGCACCTTGTCGCGCAGCTTGTAGGCCTGCTGCAGCGCCACCGCGCTCCGGCCCTCGAACTGCGCCGCGGACCAGGCGAAGTGGACGTTGTGCTGGTAGGAACCGACCGGGTAGCGGCCCTCCTGATCGGGCATTCCGATATAGAGCTCGTCCACCGCGGCGGCGTCGAGGTTGAAGTCCGCCGCCTCGTCGTAGTTGCCGGTCTGGATCAGGATGTGCGCGCCCATATGCACGAGGTGCGCCGCGCCCGGCATGGTCCGGGGCAGGTTCCGCGCGTGGGGGACGGCGCGCGCGAGGTTGTCCGAAGCCTCGACCCCGTGGATGTAGTAGTGGATGGCGCCGGGGTGGTCCGGGTCCATCTCCAGGGCGCGCTCGATCTGCTCCACGAGCCAGAGGGTGCCGTCGTTCAGCGGCTTCCCGTCATCGTCCCAGTAGTTCCAGCGGGTGGTGTTCATGTAGGACGCCGCGGCGAGCACCTGCAGTTCGATGTCGTCCGGATACTTCTCCGCGAGGGCGCGGGCCTTCTCGTGGTACGCCTTGTCGAGCGGTTCGCGCTCGGCCGCCGGATCCTCCGCGTAGCGGGCGGCCAGCGCCTCGATCATCGCTTTTTCCTTTTCCGTGGCCGTCCCGGACAACTCCCGGGCCCGGCTGATGGCTTTCCAGGCGGTCTCGAGCTGGTCCTCGGGCGGGGATCCCTGGTTCAGATAGGGCCCGTAGGCGAGGGCCCGTCCCCAGTGCGACATCGCGTTGTCGTCGAGACGCGCCGCCTCGTCGAAGGAACGCCGCGCTTCCGCCATCCAGAAGGCGTACACCAGGCGGAGTCCCTGATCGAAATACTGCTGACCCAGTTCCGAAGCGCCGCTCACCGGGTAGCTGACCGTGCCGAGTTTCGCGTGCAGCGGCACCGCCAGGTCGGTGGTGTTCGTTTCCTCTTCCTCCCAGGCGGGCGCCGCGGCGGCCCACAGCAGGGCCACAACGATCAGCAGGGACGTACATCGGCTGGTTCGGGTCATCTCGGAAAGTCTCCTCATTCGGACAGATTGCGGTAGAGGACACGGATGACAGCGTAGCCCTCCGCCATGTCCCCGGCTTCGAAGCGCACCGTATCCGGGGCGATTCGTTCGATTTGCGGCAGCAGCGAGGCGATCTCCGCGAGGTCGGGCCGCGTGTACTGGATCTCGACCGCCACGAGGGGACCCGGCGCCGGGAGAGGCTCCGGGATGGACTCGAGCGCGCGGGTCGCGGCCTCGCGAATCAGCCCCGCGGTGACTTCCGGATGCAGAAGCTCCGCGGTGGTCCGCCGGATGGCCCGCTTCACGGACACGAACTCCGTGTCCGGGAGGAGCTCGCCGAGTTCCTTCGCGAACGCCTCGTCGCCGGTCGCCAGCGCCACCGGAACCCCGTAGTGCGCCGCCAGCAGGGCGTTCATGTCGCCCTCGCCGGCCGGCCGCCCGTCCACCCGGATCTCGCGGATGGACGCGCCCGACCCCGTGTGGGCCATGAGTCCGTCGGGATTGCCGGCGCGGGCGTGGTAGCCGATGAAGAAGACCGCGTCGAAGTCCCCGGAAATCCCCTGCATCATGCCGAACGGCTTCGAGTTGTGACTGATCAGCCGCGCCGGCGGAAGGAGCTGCTCGACCCGGACGTTGCGCATGCTGCCGTGGCTGTCGTTCACCAGGATCTCGGTGGCGCCGGCGTCGAGCGCCCCCTGGATGGCGGCGTTCACGTCGCTCATCATGAGATCGCGGCCGCGGCCGTACTCCGCGCCGGAAGCCGAGGTCATCTCGGAATGGGCGATGCCGCTGAGGCCCTCCATGTCCGCGGAGATGAACACCCGCAGGCCGTCGTCCTGGGCCGACCCGGTGGCTGCCCAGAGCGCGGCAAGACAGACGACGACGGAGCGGCGTCCGGCGCGCAGGGGCATGCTAAAGGCCGGGATTGCGGAGCTGGTCGAGAATCTCCTGGACCATGACGGCCTGTGCGCCGTCCGGATCCAACTCCAGGAACCGCTCGAAGGCGGCGATCGCTCCCTCGCGATCTTCCTCGCGCGCTCTCGCCATCCCGATCTGGAGGTGCGCGGGGGCGAACTCGGGGTCAGCCTCCGCCGCCTTGGCGTAGAACTCGTCAGCCAGTTCGACCTTGCCCGCGTTGCTCGCGTACACGGCGTAGTTGAAGAGGTTCACCGCGTTCCCCTCGACCAGCTCCATCGCCCGGTCAAAGGCCGAGAGCGCCTGCTCCCATTCCCTCTGCCGGCCGTGCAGGTCCCCGACCGCCATGATCGCCTCGAGCATTGAGTCGTCGAGCGCGTACGCCGCTTCGTACGCCTCGATGGCGGCGGGGAAGTCTTGCGCCCGCTCGTGGGCCGCGGCCAGGTTGAAGTGGGCGGGGGCCTCATTGGGGAGGAGTTCCAAAAAGCCCTGCCACTCGGTCACTGCCCGGCCGAAGTCACCGTCCTGAAAGGCGTCCTGGGCCGCCTGCTGGTGCTGGTTCGCACGGTCGGCCTGCGCCTGGCTCAGCACTCCCTCGGGGAGGGGATGCAGGGTCTCGTTGATGATGCTCTGGCCCCCGTTCGAGACGGTCACCATCGCCTGCAGCGGCTCCCAGCCCTCGAGTTCGAACGACACCCGATACATCTGAACGGGAATCCCGGCGCGGAGGAATTCCCCGCTGTCGTTGGTCTTGACCCGGATGGGCCGGCCGCCGCCGTCCAGGAGCACGATGGACACCTGCACGTCCGGCACCGGATTGCCGTCCGGATCGGTGATCTTCCCGCGAATCGCGCCCCGCTGGGCAAGCGCCGGCGCCGCCGCCGAGAGCAGCAAGGCGGCCGCGATTGCCAGCAGACCGCCCTTCCGGACAGGGACCGAATGAAGACTCTGCACGATCAGATTCCCTCCTGGGCCGCCCCGACCGGATCGGTACGGCTCGGGCGGAGACGCAAACCCGGGGCGGAGGGCGAACGATTCTAGCAATCTGCGTTACCGCCAACCCGAAGGAGCGCGCCCAAATCCGCCATAATCCGGGCCATGGCGAACAACCGGGAGAACGGCGGGCTGCCCTCGCGCCGCGACGTACTCGCGGGCGTGGTCGGCACCGCTGCGGTCGGCGCCGGAGCGGTCGCGGGCGCCCAGCAGGCGGACACCCCGAAGCCCAGACCCCGGGCGCCCGAGGACCCCACCAAGATGCAGGGCCTCGTGCCCCGCCCGCTGGGGGAGCGCTCGGCATTCGAGACCCCGCGGCGGCTGGTCCGGGTGCTGGAACCCTCCTCGTCGTCGCGCACCCCGCTCCAGTATCTGCAGGGGATCGTCACCCCGGCCGATCTGCACTTCGAGCGGCACCACGGAGGCATTCCCAACATCGATCCGGAGCGCTACGAACTGCTCATCCACGGGATGGTGGAGCGTCCGCAGACCTTCACCCTGGCCGACCTGAAGCGTTTCCCGGCCGAGTCGAAGCTGCGGTTCCTGGAGTGCTCGGGGAACGGGGGGACGGCCTTCCAGAACCAGGGCCGCTACCCGCGCATGAGTCCCCAGGAGATGGACGGCCTCACCAGCACCAGCGAGTGGACCGGCGTCCCGCTGAAACTCCTGTTCCGGGAGGTGGGCGCGCGCCCCGAAGCCACCTGGTTCCTCGCCGAGGGGATGGACGCGGCGGTGATGACGCGCTCGGTCCCCATGGAAAAGGCATGGGACGACGCCATCGTCGCGTATGCCCAGAACGGCGAACCCCTGCGGCCCGAGCAGGGCTATCCCGTCCGGCTCTTCCTTCCGGGCTGGGAGGGCAACGCGAGCGTGAAGTGGCTGCGCCGGCTCGACCTGTCCGACCGGCCCTTCATGACCCGCGAGGAGACCTCCAAGTACACCGATCCCCTCCCCGGGGGAAAGGCGCGGATGTTCAGCTTCGGGATGGACGCGAAGTCGCTCATCACCTTTCCCACTTTCCCGGAGCGGCTCGGCGGGCCGGGCTGGTGGGAGGTCCGCGGTATCGCGTGGACCGGCCGGGGCCGGATCACCCGCGTGGAGATCTCGACCGACGGCGGCCGGAACTGGGAGGATGCGGAACTCCAGGAGCCGGTGCTCCCGAAATGCCACGTCCGCTTTCGCAAGCTCTGGAACTGGGACGGGCGCGGGGCCACCCTGATGAGCCGGGCAACCGACGAGACCGGGTATGTCCAACCGACGCGGGACGCACTCCTTGCGGCTCGCGGGTCCTACACGCGCTATCACTACAACCAGATCCGCTCCTGGCGCGTGGAGTCCGACGGACAGGTCTTCTTTGCCGGCTGAACGAGCCGTAGCAACCGCCGTGCTGGTGCTGCTCTCGGCGTGCGCCCCGGAGTCGGAGACCGGCTCGTCGGCCGCGGCGGAGGACGACGCCGTCCTGCCGGTTCCGCCCGAAGCGGCGCGCGCCCTCCCCCGGCCCGAACTCCACCCCGGAATGCCGGGACTGCTGAACGCGGCGGAACTGGAAGCACTCGCGGCGGCCCGCGAAGACGGCCTCGCGGACATCGGCCACCTCCCGGAGTTCGGTTTCGGCGAGACCGCGAGTCCGGAACGGATCGCCGCCTGGGACATCGACATCGGACCCGACGGCGAGGGACTGCCCCCGGGAAGCGGTTCGGTGGAACGGGGCGAAACGCTCTACCGGCTGCAGTGCGTCCAGTGTCACGGCGCGCGCGGCGAGGGCTCCCAGTTCGAGGCCCTGGCCGGCCGCGTCCCCGGCGACCGTTTCCCCTTCGCCGAGGATCGGCGTTATCGGATCACGGTGGGCAGCTACTGGCCCTACGCGACGACGCTGTTCGACTACATCCGGCGGGCGATGCCTCAGGCGGCGCCCGGCAGCCTGCCTCCCGACGACGTGTACGCCCTGACCGCATTCATCCTCCAGTTGAACGGCCTTCTCGGGTCGGGAGACTCGCTCGACGCCGAGTCCCTGCCCCGGATCAGGATGCCCGCCCGCGACCGTTTCGTCCGGGACGACCGGCGCGGAGGGCCGGAGGTGCGATGAACGAAGCGCGAAGCATGGAGGGCGACGGCGACACGATTCACCGACCGGGCCCCGCGCCCGGAACCGACCCGCCGCTCGACTTCATCCGGACCATCGTCGCGGCCGACCGGGCGGCCGGCAAGCACGACGGCCGGGTGGGCACCCGCTTTCCCCCGGAGCCGAACGGCTTCCTCCACGTCGGACACGCCAAGTCCATCGTCCTCAACTTCGGGGTGGCGGCCGAGAACGGCGGAACCTGCAACCTTCGCTACGACGACACCAACCCTGCGAAGGAGGAGACCCTTTACGTCGAATCCATCGCCGCGGACGTCCGCTGGCTGGGTTACCACTGGGAAGGGCCGCGGAAGTTCGCTTCCGACTATTTCGACCGCCTCTACGAGTTCGCGGAGACGCTGATCCGCCGCGGCAGGGCCTACGTGGACAGCCTGAGCGCGGAAGAGGTCCGGGCGACGCGGGGGACGCTCGAGACTCCGGGCACCGAGAGCCCCTACCGGAACCGGACCGTCGAAGAGAACCTCGACCTGTTCCGCCGCATGCGGGCGGGAGAGTTTCCCGACGGGACGCACGTGCTGCGCGCCCGGATCGACATGTCCTCCGGGAACCTGAACCTGCGCGACCCCACCCTCTACCGGATCCGCCGGCTGCGCCACCACCGGACGGGCGACGACTGGTGCATCTATCCGATGTACGACTTCGCCCACGCGCTCTCCGACTCCATCGAGGGCATCACGCACTCGCTCTGCACCCTGGAGTTCGAGGACCACCGGCCGCTCTACGACTGGTGCGTCGCCGAGAGCCGGGCGGAGTTCGTGCCCCGCCAGATCGAGTTCTCCCGCCTGAACGTCAGCTACACGGTGCTCAGCAAGCGCCGCCTGCTGCGGCTGGTGTCGGAAGGCCACGTCTCGGGATGGGACGACCCGCGGATGCCGACCATCGCCGGCCTCCGCCGGCGTGGCGTCCCCCCGGCAGCCATTCGCACATTCTGCGAGCGGGTCGGGGTGGCGAAACGCGACAGCACAGTGGACATCGCGCTCCTTGAACACGCTGTCCGGGAGGAACTGAACCGGACGAGCCCGCGGTTGATGGGGGTCCTCGACCCGGTCCGGCTGGTGGTCGAGAACTACCCGGAGAACGCCGAGGACACCCTCGACGCGGTGAACAACCCGGAGGATCCGGCGGCCGGCGCCCGGCAGGTCCCGTTCTCCCGTGAGCTGTTGATCGAACGGGCCGACTTCATGGAGGACCCGCCGCGGAAGTTCTACCGGCTCTCCCCCGGGCGCGAAGTGCGGCTCCGCTATGCGTACCTGGTGACCTGCACGGGGTTCACGAAAGACGCGGACGGCCGGGTCCAGGAGGTCCGTTGCCGGCTCGATCCCGAAAGCCGCGGGGGAGACGCTCCCGACGGGCGGCGCGTGCGCGCCACGCTCCACTGGGTTTCGGCCCGGCATGCGGTCCCGGCGACGGTGCGCCTCTACGACCGGCTCTTCCGCGTCGAGCATCCGGGACGGGACGGGGACTTTCTCAAGGACCTGAATCCCGACTCGATGCGGGTGAACAGCGACGCGCGCATCGAACCGTCCGTCCGGGACCTGAGTCCCGGAGACCGCATCCAGCTGGAGCGGCTCGGCTACTTCGTGGCCGACTCCGGGGACCACCAGCCGGAGAGTCCGGTCCTGAACCGGACGGTGAGCCTCCGGGACACCTGGGCCCGGATCGCAAAACGCGTCGGAGCGCCGGCCTCTGGCCGGCATCGCGCGGGAGCGCGAAACCGGCGCCGATGACGACGCCCCTCGCGGGCGAGCGTGCCACGCACTCCCACGGCGGATAACGTTCCGCTCCAACGTAGGATTGCCCGCCCGGAGGCCCTCCTCATGCGCTCTTGTGTTGTGCTACTCCTTTCCGTGTCCCTTCTCGTAACCGCCGCGCCCGCCCTGGACGCGGCCGCGCCCGGCGACCGGCCCGCCAAGGACACGAAGCTCGGCCGCTCGCCGGTGCTCGCCAGGAACGGCATGATCGCCACCAGCCAGCCGCTGGCGTCGGCGGCGGGACTCCGGGTGCTCATGGAGGGCGGAAACGCGGTGGACGCCGCGATTACCGCGGCGGCGGTGCTGAACGTGGTGGAGCCGATGATGTGCGGCATCGGCGGCGACCTCTTCGCGCTCTACTACGAGGCGAAATCAGGGACGCTCCACGGTCTGAACGCCACCGGCCGCGCGGGATCACGGTCGGACGCCGCCAAGCTCCGCGCTGACGGCCTCACGCGGATGCCGGGAAGCGGCCCGCTGGCAGTGACCGTGCCGGGAGCGCTCGACGGCTGGGAGGAACTGGTGAGCCGCTTCGGAACGCGGCCGCTCGGCGAGTTGCTCCAGCCGGCCATCCGGCACGCCGAGGAAGGGTTTCCGGTGTCCGAGGTCATCTCGGTCCAGTGGAAGCAGGCCGAAGGCAAGCTCGCCCGCCATCCAGCGACCGCGGCCACCTATCTGGTGGACGGGAAGCGCGCGCCCGAGCACGGGGAGGTGTTCCGCTCGCCGGACTTCGCGAAGACCCTTCGCAAGATCGCCGAGATGGGGCCGGATGTCTTCTACCGCGGCGAGATCGCCCGGGCCATCCACGACTTCATGGAGGCGGAGGGCGGCTTCGTGACCAGGGACGACCTCGCGGCCCACGACTCCACCTGGGTGGACCCCATCAGCACCACCTACCGGGGCGTGGAGGTCTTCCAGATCCCGCCGAACTCCCAGGGGTTCGTGGCCCTCGAGATGCTGAACGTCCTTGAGGGATACGACGATCTCGTGGACCTCGGCCACAACTCGGCGGCGTACCTCCACCGGCTCATCGAGGCCAAGAAGCTGGCCTTCGCCGACCGCGACGCCTACCTCGGGGATCCGGAACACATGCGGGTTCCGGTCGAAACGCTCATCTCGAAGAAGTACGCGGCCACCCGGCGCGCCGCCATCGAGCCGGAACGGGCGGCGCGGGAAGTCGCCCCCGGGATGACGGACGACGGCGACACCATCTACCTCACGGTGGTGGACAAGGACCGGAACGCCATCTCGCTCATCTACAGCATCTTCGGCAGCTTCGGGTCCGGGCTCGTCGTGCCGGGGACCGGCATCGCGCTCCAGAACCGGGGCACCGGCTTCTCGCTCGAGGAGGGACACCCGAACGAACTCGAGCCGGGCAAGCGCGCCCTCCACACCAACATGCCCGGGATGGCGTTCCGGGACGGCAGGCCGTGGCTCGCCTACGGGGTCATGGGGGGCGACATGCAGCCCCAGGGCCACACCCAGGTCCTCCTCAACATGATCGACTTCGGGATGCACGTGCAGAAGGCGGGCGAGATGCCGCGGTTCCGTCACAGCGCCTCGGGAGTCGGGATCGAGTCCGGGGTGGACCCGGACGACCTGGCCGCCCTCTCCCGCATGGGCCACAACGTGGTCACCCGGTTCGGCGCCTACGGGGGCTACCAGGCCATCATGATCGACTGGGAGAACGGGGTGCTGCTGGGCGGTTCCGACCCGCGGAAAGACGGCGCCGCGATGGGCTACTGACACCACGGCCTCCGCTGACGCTCGCCGAGCCGCCCGCCACCCCATTCCGGCTAGCCTTCCGGGTTCAATGCTCCTGGCGTTTTCCGACCGGATCCGGATGGCGCGGAGGCGGTGTCCGCTGAGCGTCCTTTCGGCGGCCGTCGTCACGGTGTGGGTCTCCGCCGGGGCTGCCCATGCCGCCTCCCAGCAGGCGGCGCTCGGCCAGGATCAGCGGGCCGGGGAGGAAGAGTCCCCCGAGGACGAAGAGCAGCCGGAACTCCCCGTCCTTTCGGAGACGGTAGTCGTCACCGCCTCCCGTGCCGAGTCTCCGCTGCTGACGGCGCCCGCGGCCATCGCGGTGCGCACCGCGGAGGAGCTGGCCGCCGAGGCGGCCCGCACCTTCGCCGACCTCTTCGAGGGCGTCCCGGGGATCTCGATCCAGGGGAATGCCCGCCGGATCACCGAAGCCCCGAACATCCGCGGCTTCGCGGACCAGCAGGTGGTGGTTCGCCAGGACGGGGGAAGGCAGAACTTCAACGCCGCCCACGGCGGCCGGTTCTTCACCGACCCGGACCTCCTCCAGCGGGTCGAGGTGCTGCGGGGAGCCAACTCGGCCGTCTTCGGCAGCGGGGCGCTGGGCGGGGTGGTCTCCCTGACCACCCGGGGCGCCCGCGACCTGCTGGAGGCCGGCGAGGAGTTCGGCGGCCGCTACCGGGTCGGCTACCAGTCGAACGGGGGGGACCTCGTCCAGTCCTTCTCGGGGTTCGCGGCGAGCGACACGCTCGACGCGCTGTTCAACTTCGGTCTCGGCGGCACGCGCGCGCCGATCCGCGACGGGAATGGCGACGCCATCCCGAACACCGAGGACGAACTCCGGAACGGGCTCGTGAAACTGGGGTGGAGCCCCAGCCTCGCGACCCGCTGGGAGGTCTCCTGGCAGGGGTTCGACAACCGGGCGGCGGAACCCACGAACGCGAACGATCTGACGGGAACGCTGGTGGACCGGGATACCCGCTTCGAGGCGCTGCGGGCGCGCTTCACCGCCCGCTCGCAGGAATCCGAGTGGCTTGACCTCTCGATCCTCGGCTACCGCAACGGGGTGGAGGTCGGAGAAGACATGCGGATCCGGCCGCGCCGGGACGAGACGGCGTTCGAAACGCTGGGGATGGAGGCGCACAACAGCTCCCGCTTCCGCTGGGGGAGCGACGTCCGGTTCACCCTCAACCTGGGCGCCGAGGCCTACCGCGACACGCAGTCGGGAACCCGGGACGGAGCGCCGCGGCTCCAGTTCCCGGACGCGGAAGCGTCCTACGTCGGCGCCTTCGTGTACGGCGAGGCCGAGGTCCGTGACCGGCTGCAGCTCGCGGCCGGCCTGCGGCGCGACCAGTGGCGCATCCGGGCGGACCGCTTCCCCGGGCGTGACGAAGGCGGCTTCTCGCCGCGGGCCAGCGCCGGTTACCGGATCGGCGAGGGCGCGTTTGTCTGGGTCGGCGCTTCCCGCGGTTTCCGGGTGCCGAGCCTGACCGAGCTGTATGCCGACGGGCTCCACTTCCAGTTCCCGGTCGGCCCGGGGATCGACGTGCTGAACTGGTTCCGGTCGGACCCGACGCTGGCGGCCGAACGGGGCACTTCGTGGGAGGCCGGACTCCGCGGCGGGCGGGGCTCGCTCTCGTTCGAGACCACCTGCTTCGACCAGTCCGTGGCCGACTACGTGGACCAGGTGGTGGTGGTGTCGGATCCGAGCCTCGACCTCGAAGTGGATCCGGTCACGGGGAGAACGATCATCCGGGGGTTCACCTACAACACCTCACTCGATGCCCGCCTCCGGGGTTGCGAAGCGGCAGGGCTCGTCGACCGGCCCCGATTCCGGATGCGCGCGAGCGGTTCGGTGCTCGACACGGAGAACCTCGATACCGGCGAAGCCCTCGGCAGGGCGCCGGCCAACGCACTGCACCTGATGGCCAGCACCCGCTTCCCGTCTCTCGACCTCGAGGTCGGCGGCCGGGCGACGCTGGCCGGGAGCCGGACCCGGGGTCTGGCGGCGAGCCGCTCGGCCGATGCGGACGGGGAGGCGCCCGGCTACCGGGTCCTGGACCTCTTCCTCCGCTTCACGCCGGAGCGCGGCCCGCTCGCCGGCGTGGACTGGACCCTGGCGCTCAACAACCTCACGGACGAGTACTACGCCGTCTTCCCGGCGGTGGTCCCGCAGCCGGGGCGGAGTCTCCGGGTCTCGGCGGCGTACCGGTTCGGGTTCTCCCGGTAAGAGTCGAGCGGTCCGGAAGCGGGGCCAGTAGAGAGGCGGCATCGGAAACACGGAGCTACTCGGCAGGAGAACCCCGCTTCCGAACCGCCCGGCGCTTCGCGCCGCTCCGCTGTCATCCCATCGTAAAGTACCGATTTATCTTGACGTTAGGAGTGACCTCGAAAAACGGATATCACGTCTAGCACCATAGCCGCGAAGGGCAGGCCGGTCTGGGTCGAAGTGAGTAGCCGCGGGAACGCTGGTAACCGTTCGGTCGTGGGTGTATAGCGGACCGACAACGGAGTGGACCGACAGCTGAACCTGCGTAGCGGAGGGAGGTAGCGCGGACGATCGGAAGTGGGCAGAGCCGACCGTCCCAACAAGGCGTCCAACGTGGGATCGCTGTTCAAGTCGTTGCGGTGCAAGGTTTTGATGACCGTCCGAGAGGTGGAGGAAGCGACCCGTGGGGCGACGAGCGTGCCGGGCCTGCCGGCCGAGTCGGTCACTTTGCGCCGGTTTCTCCGGACGCCGACAGCGCGTCCGGCTCGGCCAGCTTCGTGTCCATACACCCACGACCGAACGCTTACGAACGCTGGTAAGCGTTCGGTCGTGCCGGTATGAGGGGCCGATGGCGGGGTTGGGCGGCTTGTGGATCCGCCGAGTGGAGAAGGGGGCGCGGAAGCGGTGATGTAGGCGGGGGTGGCCGACGACGCCGAAGCGGTGATGTTGGAGATCGCTGGAGACGTTGCGGCGGAATCGGTTTGCGGCGGTCGGGAGCCGGAGGAAGCATCGGCCCAGGAGGCCGAGGTTCCCCGCCTCGACCAGCTTCTCGCGGAAGTCAGCACCGATTGCCATACCGGCTCCACCGAACGGTTACGAACGCTGAACGCTGAACGCTGTAAGTAACCGTTCGGTCGTGCCGGTATGAGGGGGCGAAGTGGGGTCGGACGGAGCCTGGATCCACGGAGCAGAGCAGGGAGCGTGGAGGTGGCCGATGGCACCGAAGCGAACCGTTGGAGGTCGCTGAATATGTTGCGGCGCAATCGGTTTGCGGCGGTCGAGACGTGCAGGAAGCGCTGGCTCAGGAGGCCGAGGTTCCTCGCCTCCACCAGCTTCGGGCGGAAGCCAGCGTCGACTCCATACCGGCTCCACCGAACGTTTACGGAACGCTGGAACGCTGGAACGGTACGCTTGAACAGAGGCTACCGCGTCTGGACGCCTCCGGGTCTCCGATGTAGCCACGGGGCGGCGCGTCCGCACCGGAGAAGGGCCGTATTTGTTGGCCGTACCGTCACTATACTAAGTCACGGTTCTGTGTTTCACCCACAAGGAGAGTCCCGAGCGGCCACGGTGGCACGGGCTCCAGTGATCCGGCTTCTCGTCGCCGCACTGGTGATCGCCACTCTCTCGGGCTGCGACGATGCGGAATTGCGGGCAGCGGAGGAGGCGTTAGGAGCTGCGGCCCCGGAGGAATTCGGGATGTGGAGAGCGGCAGCGGCCGCGAGAGAGGCTGCGCAGGAGCCGGTGAGCGAAGCCCGCCTGTCAATGATGCAGTTGATGGAGGACGCGGGGATAGATCGCCTAAACCAACTGGAACGCGAATTGTACGCTGAGATAACCGCTGCCCAAGAGACTCGTGACGAACTCCTAGAGGCTGCTCAGGAGGCGGAACGGCACTACGTGGACACCTGGAACGAACGGCAGGGCGATCTACGGTTCGCCCGTCCCGGATTCGGGATCGGCGTCGGCAATGCGGCAGTCGCCGCTGTCCAGAGGGCGCACCGTGAGGCCATTCAGGCCCTAGAGGAATTCACGGCTGCCGATGCGGAAGCCGACCGGATAGCGGAGGAAGCTCAAGCCGAATACGAAGCACAGACTGAGGAAGAACGCACGAATCTGCTAGATGCATTCCGGCCGGCGGAGCGAGTGCTGTATGTGGCACTCGAGGCTGAGGATGCGGCGCGGCAACGGTTAGAGGAAGCAGCACCGGAAGCCTGGACTGCCTATGAGGCGCAACGGGTCCGATCCAACGAGCGGGCGGGACGGATGGCGGAGGGCCTGCCAAGGTTGATGTCCTTCTCTATCTGGGCGGGGCTGTGCATCATCCCGGCAAGAATCGCCCGACGGAAGGGACGGTCCTTCTGGGCTTGGTACGCCTATGGGTTCCTCCTCCTCTGGCCGCTCGCAATGATCCACTCGCTGAAGTTGAAGGATGAAACGTGCCCCTCCTGCGGGGCATATGCTGGTGGGCAGTCGCTCGCCTGCCGTTCCTGTGGCGAAGCACTGCCATCTTGATCGCGCTTCGCCATCGGCCCTTCATTGGAGCCGCCTGCGGAGGAACCGGAGGATCCGCGCAATCCACTTGGGCGGGCGAGTTCCCGGCGACTGATCTACCTCCTTTCGGTCGCCGGGCCGCTCGCCTTGAACCGTGGTAGGGTGCGGAGCGTGAGCAACACACAGGGAAGGCGGCGGCCTCCGGTACCGCCTCACAAAGTCGAGATTCCGAGGGATCGCGGCAAGTGGACCGTCATCTACACGAACGATGAATGGGCCATTGCCGTCGCAGAGGACGGCGCGGTCGGCGTCCGGTGGAACGCCTACGTCGGCGCGAACAGCGCGTTCGGCTACCCCAACTCTCGTCGTGCGGCCTGCTGGTTCGTTATGCCGCCAGCGCTAGCCGAGGCCCTCGTGTCATCGCAGGGAGGATTGCGCGAGTACATCCGCGTCTGATTTCCTTCGCGGTTCTGGCTTCCGAACGGCGGCGATACGTCCCGAGTCGTCGCCGGGCGACGGAAAGTTCTCAGCCAGGCCGACACCAATCCGACTCCCGCGAGTAACCTGCCCTCGCCGGGGTCGTGGTCGGGGTCGCGTTCGGACGACGAATGCTCAGACTCCCCTTAGTTGCGTACTTACTTGCCCTCGATCCGATCCGGGCCGTTGTCGGAACCCGTTGGCCCCGCTGCGTTTCGGCCGCCTGCCTGCGAATCCCGCCCTCCGCCTTTGGGCGTCGGGCGGGGCTGCAAGCGACCCCCCCCCTTTTCCTCCGGAAAAGCGGCCCCGGAGTCCGAACTTACCTGCGGACTTGGTTGCGGGGTTCGGGGTCGCTTGCAGCCCGCGCCTGCGGCGCGAGTGATCCCTGCGGGAAGGCTATTCAGGGCGGCCGGCGCAAGCGGCCCGGTCGGTGGGGCCGGGACCGCGAGCAGTTCCATCAGCGTTCTTCCTCCTGCAGTTCGTCCAAGTTCAGCCTCTTGATGCGGGGAGCAAAGATCCGATGCAACTCGTTGATCTGCTTGGCGAGCCATTGATGCTGCCGCGGCCAGTCGGACTCGTCGTCCGGGTCCACATTGTCCAGATGGATCACGATCTGACATTCCTTGCGCATTTCGCGCCAGACGAACCCCGGGTCCAGTTCCTGTTCGATGGAGGTCTTGTCGCGCTGCAACAGTGCAAAGAATGTCGTGGCGTCCTTGTCTGAGAGATACAGGGACGCGCTGATGCGCTGTCGTTGTTTGTTTCTTGATCCGAGAACCGAGAAACCGCCTCGGCCGACGCTGTAACTCATCCAACTCGTTGGCCGCCGGCTTCCTGCTGCCGGCGACATCCCCTCCTGCGGCGTCGAGAACGCGGTGGAAGGCTTCCCAGTACTTCTTCTGCGTCAGCTGGAGTGGAGAGAGGCTGCCATCATCCAGGCCGCGCTTGACGGACCGCGACCAGTCGTTCGGTTTGCACACGACGTTGAACTTCGGAGCCGCCACGGAATCTCCGATTCGCCAAAGCTCCACCTCAAGCCCGAGAAAACAGAACCTCTCATCGGTGATCTCGTTCAGCCAGTCCAGAGCCGCACGGTGTTCATCAGTGAACCTGGCCGCGACCCAAATGATGGTCACCGCCTGAAGCCCCGCCGCGTATGTGAGCAGTTGGCCCAGGTGAATGTGATCCGTTCGTTCAACCTGGTTCTCGATGAGCACCCAGCTATTCGTGCTGAGATCCTTGCAAAGGATGTCAGCGCGGAACGGCCCGACGGCCTTTTCCTCGGCATCGACTTCGAGTTCCAGCCCGAGGGTCTCTTCCAGAACCTTGAGGTTCTCCGGCTGCGCAAGCCACGGCGTGAAGTCTGCGGCTTCACTGGCCCAGATCTCCCGGAGCTCGATGCGTTCCAGGCGTCCGAGTGATTGCGTTCCCATCGGTGTTCCTCTCACGGCCTCGGAGTGCGCCGCTGGCCAATTCTTCCAGAGGCGGGGGCACGTGGCTGGTCGTAATAGGGCGGCGTCGCCGCGGAGCGGCTGTTGCTTCGATGTATCGCCCCGGTGGGCGCGACGATGCCGCCCGGTGTTCCGCCATCGGGACGACCACCGCCAAAGAGGGCCGAGTCAGTCGGCGGACTCGCGGCCTACCGATTACCCTCGTCCGTCGGCGAGTTCAGCGGATGCGGCCCTACGCGGAGTCTCTTGGTAGCCTCCCCGGTCTCCATGGTGCAGCGCGCCAAAGCACGAACCGTCCGCATCGGCACCTGGAACACCGGGTGGGCCGCCCCCCGCGGTGGGAGGGGTGACCGCGTCCGGACCGTCCTCGCCGACCCGGATTGCGACATTTTGTGCGTCACGGAAGGATCAGCGGGTCTCCTCCCCACGGGAGGCCACATCCTCGACGCGGGCACGGAATGGGGCTACTCGCTTCGCGACAAGGATCGCAGGAAAGTACTCCTCTGGAGCCGGTCTCCCTGGACCGAAGAGGACTGCGTTGGCTCGCTGGATTTCCCCGGAGGCCGGTTCGTCAAGGGCGTCGCCGAGACCGCTATCGGGAAGTTGACCGTCGTCGGCGTCTGCATTCCATGGGACGGCGCTCACGTCGGTAGCGGCCGCAAGGACCGGAAGCGCTGGGAGGACCACCTCGCCTGGCTCGAGGCGTTCGAACGGCTTCGCTGGCGGAGGACCACGCACCGGATGGTCGTACTGGGGGACTTCAATCAGCGGATTCCGCGAATCCGGGCGCCGGAGCGGGCTTTCGAGGCGCTGCTGCGGGCCTTCGATGGGTTTGCGATCTCAACCGCCGGAGTGCCGGAAGTACGCATTGATCACATCGCGCACACACCGGACCTGACGCGCGCAAGTCCGATCGGCACTTGGCCCAAACGAGATGCCGAGGCCCACGCGCTGTCGGATCACGTTGGCGTCTGGGCTGATTTTGGTCTGGCACCGACGATCTAAACGGCCGTCCCTCCCATTACGCGCAGGGGGTCGCCGGTGTCTGCGGGACGGCCTCACGTCGCCGCAGAGGCCACGAATTCACCCGTGGGCGGGTGGCGGTGGCGGCCGGCGAGGTCTCCGGGTGGTGCTCGATGTGGACGAGGGCGACGATCCGGGGCTCTCCGAGGACGCTCACGGCTTCGTGAGCCCGCTCTCCGACCTTGGGGAGCCGGAGGGCCTCCACCGGGCCGCAGGCGGCCCAGTTCGCCCGCGGGACGAGGGTGAACCACAACGGTGCGCCGCTGCGCGGCGAGCGCGCACCGCTGCGGGGGTTCGGGGGCGGAGCCCCCGTCCGTCCGCTGCTCCGGCAGCGGCGCGGGAGCCGGGGGTTCGAAGGGGTGCGCAGCCTCCCCTCGCCAGAGCCCAGTGTGTACACACGGGGTAGGCTGGCCCACGACCAAGTTGGCCTGCCGACTCTGGCGCTTCGCCCGCGAATCGACGACCGCTTGGCGGTCTATCCGGGGAGCCGCGCTCCCCGTTCCGTCGCCAGGAACGCGGCCTGCTGCCCCGCGACGGCGCGCCACCTCAAATGGTCACATCCTCCAGATCCACGATGACCGGAGCAGCCTCCGTTCGGTGTTCCAGATCCACCCACGCATCGCGCACGCAGTCCGTCAGGTTCTTGCTGCCAAGAACGAGGTGAAGCCTCGAAGTGCCTTCCTCACAGAACTTGAAACCAAAGTTGAAACCGGCGTTCCCGCCGGGATGCGCCCGGCGGTAGAGGTCCACGAAACCGAGTTCACAGAGCCGGGCCAACTCGTGTTGCTCTCGTTCGCTGTAGGCACCGCCTCGCTTGGGAGGACCGTCAGGGAGGACGTTGAAGTCCCCGCACAACAGGCTTTGCCGTCCGACGTAGCCCTCCTCGCGGACATGGTTCCGCAGGCAACGGAGCCAGGCCACGCGGCGCTCGATGGCCTGCTCGTTGCCGTACTTGCGCGGGTTTCCGAATGGAGCGTAGATGGACGAGAACCGTATCTGTCCGATATCCACCGTCAGCAAACGAGCCCCACTCGCCTCTGGGCAGGATAGGCCCCGAAAGCGGACCTCGGGCTTCGGCAACTCCCGCCGGCTCAGGACGGCGACACCGTAGTCCGTCCGACAGGTCGGGCCGAACGCCGCACTGTAGTAGCCGGCGTCCTCCAGAGCCCGGGTCGGGAACGCGGCTTCGGGTGCGGAGATCTTCTGGAGCGCCACGATGTCGGGCTGCCTTTCCGCGAGCCAGTGAATGACCGCGGGGAGACGTTTTCGGATGCTTCGGACAGACGACGTTCCGATTCGCATGATTGCCTCTCCTCGGAGCGCGGAACTTACCCAACGCTCCGACGCTATGCCGGGTCGAGCCTCTCGTCGCCGATCCCGGCCAGGAAAGCGGCCCACGGCTCCATGAGCGCCCGCCGCCGCTCGAACAGGTCCGAACGCCGGTAGGCGGCCTCCACGCGGTCCCGGTTCACGTGGGCCAGCGCCAGTTCGCAAACCTCGCGCGGCGCGTCGCGCTCCGCCGCCCAGTCCCGGAAGCTCGACCGGAACCCGTGCGGCACCGCCCCGATCCCGAGGTCCCGGACCATCTTCGTGATCGTCGCGTCAGAGAGCCGCCGGCCACGGGGTGAGGGGAACACCAGCCCGGAGCGCCGTCCCTGACCGCGTCTTCGAGCCGATTTGAGGAGCGCAGCGGCGTTAGTCCCGCCGCCGGAACAGCAGCAGGGCGAACCCAACGAGGGCTGCGGCCATCAGGCAGATCGTCAGGAGGATCATGGGACGGGGGTCGGGGGGAACCGGAAGGAGTACGCACGACTGCAGTGGCGGCAGGTCCGGCCCGCGGCGAAAGCGGCTTGCGTCCCCCCAACGGCGAGCATCGTACCGGACCTCTGCCAGCACATCCGTGTTGGCATCTTCGGGCGTCGACCAGGATCACAACGCCCTCTTCGAGTGGTGGTTCGACGCATCGGCCCGCATCGAGGACCGCACGGCAGCCCGATCCGTTGTCGGCTGCCGTCTCCACCCGCTCGGAGACGGGTTCTTTGCCTGCCCGCAGGGATCACTCGCGCCACCGGCGCGGGCTGGGAGCGACCCACGGCACGGGAGGGAAGAGTGTGACGAGCACTCTCCTCCCGGGCAGTTTTTCGACAGGAAAAGGTGGGTCGCTCCCAGCCCCGCCCCCTATGACCCCGAATTCCGGGGTCAGCGGGGCGGATTCCCGAGGGGGAGAACGAGAATCGCGCTCACGGCACTGGCACAAGCAGTGGCAAGAGGGGGAGGCGGCTTAGTTGCGTCCGAAAAGCGGCCCCGATGAGGTCGAAACCTCAGAGATCGGTGTCGGAGTCACCCAGGCGCTGCGCGAAGTGGATGGCGTACCCGTCGATCCGGGCCGGGGCTCGATGGAGCCGCGGGCGGAGCCGCGCCTCTGTGTCGTCCGCCTCATCCCAGCCGAGCCATCTCCCGATCTCGTCCGGGTCCGGATGTCACCGCGCCGCCTGGATCGCCTCCAGGAACGAGCGTTCGTCCTCGTTCAACCCAGCGCCGGCCGGGGTCCAGCGGAACAGGGTCTCCTCGTAGAGGTTCCGGGCGCGGTCGTCGCGGACCGCGACGATCACTTCGACCGCGACGCCGTCGAGGCGCAGCGCCTCCCAGAGGAACAGGTGGTCGGACGCCCAGTAGTAGAGCGCCCGGGTGTTTCCGTGGCCGGGGTCGGGGAAGACGAAACTCACGCGGCGCTCGTCCACCGCGATGGGATGGAGGGTGACGTGGTCCAGGGCGCGGTCCCCGAGGCGGCGCTGCGGGAGGTCCTCCTCGTCCTATCCGCGCTTGAGGAAGAACAGCAGCTTGTCCTCGCCGGTGGCGAGCCAGTTCGCGTCGGGATGGGCGAGCAGGCAGTCCAGGGTGAGCAGGCGGCGCCAGAGGAGGGCCGGCGATCCGAGGCGGCGCTGATGGGCGTCCTCGATGCCGAGGGCGCGGTAGAGCGTTCGCCCGAAGACATGGCAGAAGCGCTGCGGGGTTCGCCGCTCCGGGAGTGGGTGTTCCCGGGCGACGCCAGCCGCGGTGAGGCGCCGCACAAAGCGTCTCGCGGCGTACTTGTCCCGGTGATGCCAGTCCCGGTATTGGAGGCGGGTGAAGACGCCCGAGTGGAGGCAGACCAGGGCGAGCCAGTGGGCGTCGTCCGGTGCCCATCCGAGGGCCTGCACGGCGGCCGTGCGGTGTTCGAGGTGGGGCATGGGCCACGGGCCGGGTATCCGTGGCTCGAACGGCATTGTCACGGGCCGGCCTCCACCAGGGTGACGCGGTCGACGACCACGACGGCATGCGGCTCAGTCATGAGCGTGCGGGTCCGGGTTCGAGGGGCGGCGCCCCTGTCCGCCCGCTGCTGCGGCCGGCGGTCATTGGGCCATCCAGCGCCGGCAGCGCAGCTCGAACGCATCTTGGGCCACCCGCTGGAGTCATCCGTCGCGCGGGGTCATTTTGTCCTCGGCCCCAGCGAGAAACGCCGACCACTGCTCCATGAGCTCCCGCCGCCGCTCGAACAGGTCCGAACGGCGATAGGCGGCCTCCACGCGGTCCCGGTTCACGTGGGCCAGCGCCAGTTCGCAAACCTCCCGCGGCGCGTCGGTGCGCTCCGCCGCCCAGTCCCGGAAGCTCGACCGGAACCCGTGCGGCACCGCCCCGATCCCGAGGTCCCGGACCATCTTCGTGATCGTCGCGTCTGAAAGCCGCCGGCCACGGGGTGAGGGGAACACCAGCCCCGAGCCGTCCGCGAGCACCTGCGCCTCCTCCAGCACCGCCAGCGCCCTGTCGGAGAGGGGAACCCGGTGCTCCTGGCCCGTCTTCATCCGCTCCGCCGGAATGCGCCACTCCCGAGCCGCGACGTCGATCTCGTCCCACCGGGCACCGCGCACCTCGCCGCCCCGGCACGCCGTCAGCACGAGGAACTCGAACGCCAGCACGGTCGCGGGATACGCCCCGGACTCACGCACCGTGGCGATGGCGCCGGCAACCTCCGCATAGGGGAGCGCCCGGTGGTGCTGCGGCCGGACCTCGTTCCGGGGCAGCGCCGCGCCGATGGCGTCTCCGGCCGGGTTGTCCTCCCGGTAGCCCTGGGCGACGGCCCAGCGCATCACCGCCCCGATCCGGTGGCGCACCTGCCGGGCCGTGGCCCGCTTCTCGTTCCAGATGGGAAGCAATACCGCCATCACGTCCGAGGTGTGGATCCGGTCCACCGGTCGCCGGCCCAACCTCGGCATGGCGTGGTGCCGCAGCGTCGCCCGCCACAGCTTCTCCGACCGTCCGCCGTCCTTCCAGCCGGTCCGGTGCATGGCGATGACCTTCTCGACGGCCTCACCGAAGGTGGGGACGGTCGGCCTGTGGCCGCTGATCAGCTCCCCGCGCTGGCGGGCCAGAAGGTTGAGGGCGCACTGCTGGCGTGCCTCGGTGAGGCTGACGTGGGGCCAGGAGCCGAGTCCGAGGTTGCGGGCTCGCCCGTCCACACTGATGCGCTGGCCCCAGGTCTTGGAGAGGTGGCCTCGGGCGGTACGCTTGACGCGGAGTGAGAGACCGCCGGAGCCGCGTCCGTCGCCGTAGCGTCCGGGATGCTGTATGGCCTCGACGAAACGCGCAGAGAGCCGGTAGGGCCGTTCGAGCGGGGGTATCTGGGTTTTTTCTGGCATCAGTTAGAGAACAGAAAATGGGCGGGAACAAAGGGTTTCATTTGGTCCCGCAGCGGACACTATAGCGCGATAAGTCGTTGGAATATAGTGAACTAGTGGCACATCACGGCACTGTTCGGAACCCTACGGAAACCTACAACCGATTAGCGCCGCAAATCGAAACTCCCTCGCGCGCCGGCGCGCGCTTCGGCGAGTCCCGATTTGTCGTTACCTTCTGTGAAAGGGGGTAACCCCCTTTCACGCTTTCCCCCGAAATCGTGGGCAGCGAACAGAGTTCGCTGCCATCAGTCTCTTGCTCTCCGAGCACTCCGCCACCCTGGAACGCGTGTGAGCGGCGAGGCTGGTTCGCCGAGGGTCGAATTCAGGGATAAAGGCTTGGTGTTCCCTACGGACGGCCGCCCTCGACGGCGAGGAAGGCGGTCTCGACCTCCAGCATGCCCTGGTCGGTGAAGAACGCGGACCAGAAGTCCCGGAGCGCCCGATCATCCACCAACCCGTCGCGGCTCGGAGGGAGCTGGAGGACGGTGAGCGCCGCCCCGTTCAGGCCGCGGCTCCCGACCTCGCGGTAGAGCGAGGTCGCCCGGAAGTCCTCGAACGGCGGAATCCCCCGGTAGAAGTCCACACCCACGTTCTGCATCAGGTCCGAGATCAGGATGAGGTGTCCCCGCGCCTCCTCTGAATCCACGAACCGGCGGGCAGCGGATTGCACCGCCTGGAGGATCGCGGAGGAATCGCTCGGACCGGCCCGCGACATCGAGCCGAGGCCGTCACGCAGCGGCCGCAGGTAGAGCGGCGCCCACTGCGCGGCGCGTTGGTCGGGATTGTCGGACCAGTGGCTCACCTCGCAGTGATGCGGCGGACGGCTGATCCGCGCCGACTCGCGAACGCCGCCCCGCGCTACCGACCGGACCTCGAACAGATGGAAGACCGATCCGGCCGGAGCGGCTTCCGCCACGCCGCGAACGCGGCTCCAGACATCCGCGCGCTGCGCTTCCGAAAGGCCGTCCGTCGCGTCCACGACTACCGCGATGACCTCCGGCGGCAGGCCGGCCGGCCAATCGGCGCAACCGTCCCCTTCCCCGGCGCAACCGGCGGCGAGGGGGAGGACGGACACCGCCAGCAGAGCGGCGGCGCGGCGAACCGTCAGGAAGCGATCTCCAGACGGCGATCGGACGTCGCCTCGGGGCTCGGAACCAGCCGCACGTCCTTGCCTCCCGGCGGCGGACTGCCACCGGGCGGGGCCGGCGGCCGGCGCCGGGATCCAGGGATGCGCGCCGCGTGGGCAAGCCGTTCCCTGGCATCCGCGAAGGCGGCGGTGATCCGGCCCGCGTGGGCCTCGTTCGCCTGCCGGACCCGTTCGGCGGCCTGCATCACCTCGAAGAGGCCCGCTTCCTGGTTCCGGTCCCATACGGCGTTGGCCTCGTCGCCCCGGCGCGGGATGTCCGGCTCCCAGGAACTACTCCAGAAGCGCGGCGCCGGATCGTGGGAGAGCCGCCGCCCGCGGTTGGCCTGGCGGAAGTCCGCGGCCGCCGTCGCCCCGGCCGCGGCGGTGCGGGCGAGAAGTTCCTCCTCATCGGCGAGGACGTGCCGCCGGGTTCCGTCGAGTTCGGTGAGGCGGCCGCCGAGGGACAACAGGCCGGCCTCGTGGTCTCCGAGCCGTTGCCGGTGCCGGCCTTCCTCGTCGTTCAGGACCTGGAGCGACCGCGCGTACCCGTCGCGGAGCGCGTCGGACGCGCTGGTGCGGGCGCGGTGGAGCCGCGCGAAATGGGGGATGGGCTCGCGGCCGCCGTACCACTTCCAGGCGGCGAGGAGCAGCGCGGCGAAACCGACGCCCAGCAGGAGCACCGAACGCCACCCCTCGAACCTCCCCGCGAGTGGATCTTCGGTGAGGACCAACCCGCCGTCGTCGGCGCGGTAGCCGACGTTCCCCGCGGCAAGCGTGCGGGTCGCGTCGAGCGAGTGGTCGTCCGCCGGCAACTCGGGTGGATGTTCGACCAGGGTCGTCCCCGGCCGCCACCAGAGGAACTGCGCCCGGAGTTCGGAGATGACCGCTTCCTCCACGCTGAGCGGTTCCGGCGGATGCGGATCGGCCTCGGCGGTCCCGGCGGCGATTCCGGCGTCGATGTCGTCGAGGTCCAGTACGGAGGCGGCCCGGGCGCCGTCGAGCGCCTGGACCGCGTCCCGGTAGTGGGCGAAGCCGAAATGAAGGAGGACGGCGAGCGCCAGACAGGGCAGCAGGGCCGCCGCCAGCAGGCTGCGCCGCAGCGCGCCGGCTCCCAGCATCCGCCGGAAGACCAGGTCGCCGATCAGCCAGCCGAGCAGGCCGACGTTCATGGCGGTGACCAGCCCCGCAAAGAGCCAGTTGGACACCACCCCCTCGGTCGACGCCGCATGCAGCAGCAGCCCGTTCGCCGTGGTCTCGGCGAGCGCCACCGCCAGCAGCAGCCAGACCCAGCCGCGGCCGGATGCCCGCGGGGTGGCGTAGTCGGGCAGTCCGTGGTGCCGCCGGAGACCGGCGAGTTCCCTGTCTGCGGCCTGGGACCGGAGGTACAGGGCGTCGATCCGCTGACAGACGGGTTCCACCGCCGCGAGCGACCCGAGCCGTTCCCGTTCGCGGACCGCCTCGGCCTCAATCCGGACGGCGTCCGTCCGCGCCCGGTGCTGTGCGGCCTGCAGCCGCCCGAGCGCACTGTCGGCAGCGGCCCGAAGCCTGGCGATCGCCTGCAGGAAGCGGCCCTCCACCCGGCGTTCCCCCGGCGATGGGGCGGCTGCCTCCGGCCCGGGAATCCCCTCGCGTCCTTCCGCCTCGGCCTCGTGTCTCTCCGAGGCGGTGAGGGCGGGATCGGGGACTCCGAAGGTGTCGCCCGCAAAGGGGTTGAACGATGCGGGATCCCCGCCGGCGCCGGCTTCGTTTCCGGACGCGCCGGCAGTCCCGCCGTTCGCCGCGCCTCCCTTCCGCTTCGGCAACCGCACTCGGACTCGATGGCGCATGGTCCCCTCCCCGAGGTGAAAGCGGGCGCACGAAGGCCCGGGGTTTCCTTCCTTAACGAGCCGGGAGCGGCGGCGGTTCCCGCGAACCGGTGAGGATCTACTCGATGCGCCGCCAGTTGCCGACGATGCGGGTCCCTTCGCCGCCCGGCGCCCAGATCACGAGCGCCCGGACCGTCCCGCCATCGGGCGAGGTGATGTGGTTCACCTCGGACGGCGGGCGGACGAAGCCGAGATCGCCGGGACCGAGGATCTCGGAGACCCCGTCCACCACGTGCTCGAGTTCCCCTTCGAGCACGTAGAAGACCTCGGTGACGCCGTGCGGGTGGTTCCCGGAGTTGGCGCCGGGCGGCCAGGTGATCACCCCGATCTGGACCTCACCGCCGCCGAGATTGGACTCCGAGAGCAGGAGTTCGAGCTCGGTGCCGCCGGCGCTGACGAAGCGCCCCAGATCGGCGGCCTGGACCGCCGCTGAAGAGCGCCCTACCGCGAACCCGGCGGCGAGGCCGAGACTCGAAGCCACCGCGAGCGCAAGACCGACGCGGCGGGTCATCGGTCGGTCTCCCCGGCCGGGTCGCGCGTGTACCGCGAGAACCAGTCCAGCATGTAGAGCTGGGTCCGGATGAAGTTGGAGGGCTGCGAACTCGTCCCGTGGTACTCGTCGTAAAAGCGCACCAGCTCGGTGGGGACGCCCACGGCCTTGAGGGCCTGGTAATACTCCTCGGTCTGGCTCATCGGCGTCCGCAGGTCGAGTTCGCCGGTCATCAGCAGGGTCGGCGTGGTCACCCGGTCCACGTACATGAGCGACGAGTGCTCCAGGTACTTCTCGGCGTTGTCCCAGGGGAAGCCGTGGTACCGGCTGTAGCCCCAGCGCACGATGTCGGCGGTGCCGGCGAAGCTCATCCAGTTCACCACCGGGCAGCGCACGGACGCGGCCGCGAAGCGGTTCGTCTGGCCGATCACCCACGAGGACAGCACCCCGCCGCCGCTGCAGCCGGTGACGTACATCCGGGTCTCGTCCACGTAGCCGCGGTCGATGGTCGCGTCCACCCCGGCCATGAGGTCGTCGTAGTCCACGCTCGGGTAGCCGTTGTCGATGGCGTTCCCGAAGTCGGTCCCGTAGCCCGTGCTCCCCCGGGGGTTCGTGTAGAGCAGCAGGTAGTCGTTGGCGGCGAAGTTCTGGAAGGCGTTGTTGAAGCCCACGTTGTACATGGCGTGGGGTCCGCCGTGGATGTGGAGGACCATGGGGTACTGCCGGGAGGGGTCGAAGCCGGGCGGTTTGATGACCCACCCCTGCGCCCGGGTCCCGTCCGTCGAGTCGTACCAGAGCTCCTCCACCTCGCCGAGCTCGATCCCGGCGAGCACGTCGTCGTTCACCGCGGTGATCCGCGTCCTCTGCGACGGATCGGAGACCGGGAAGACCACCACGTCGGCCGGCTCATGGAAGGAGGTCCGGACCGCGGCGGCCACGCCCGTCGCCGAGATCGTGTTCACGGTGAGCAGGTGGGTGCCCTCGGTCACCGGGCTGGTTCCGCCCTCGAGCGACGCTACATGGAGGTTGCGGGAGCCGCGGTCGTCGGCGGTGAAGTAGATCCGGTCGCTGTCCGGGCCCCAGATCGGGTTGTTGGCGTCCCGGTCGAGGCTCGCCGAGAGCGAGCGCATGGCGGAGCCGTCGAACCCGATCACCTGGAGATCGCTCACCTTGTAGGTCTGTTCCGTCCAGTCGTAGCCGCTGAACGCGACGTGCTGCCCGTCGGGGGAGACGACCGGGCCGCCCCAGGGGCCGCGCTTGTCGGTGATCTGGCGGATGGCCCCGGTGTCGAGGTCCACGAAGTGGATGTGCGACTCGCGGTAACGGAGGTCGGCGTCGTCAGCCCGGGAGGCATCGAAGACCAGGCCCTTTCCGTCCGGAGTCCAGTCGAGACCGGCGCCGTAGTCGAGGCCGACCGCGCCGCGCGATCCCACGTGCCAGGCGCCCTCGGTGAGCTGGCGCGCCGCCCCGCCGTCAGCGGGGACGACGAAGAGATGGCGGTAGCCCTCCTCGAGGAATCCCACCCGGTCCTGGCGGAAGTGCATCTTCCGGACGATCCGCGGGGTCTTCGTCCAGGTGGCGCCTTCCGGCGGAGGGGGCAGCGAGGGGAGATCCCAGGTCTCCGGAGCGGCGACCATCCGGGTGAACGCGATCATCCCGGAGTCCGGGGACCAGTGGATGTCCCGCGGGGTCGGGCGGTCCCGGGTGATCTGCGAGGTGGCGCCCTCGGCGTCCATCCAACGGACGAAGATCTGGCTCCCGTCGTCCCCGGCGTTCGCGAGGTAGGCGATGCGGGTGCCGTCGGGCGACCAGACCGGACCCGACCCCGTGGTCAGGAAGCGGTTCCGGCTGCCATCGGCGTTCACGATCCACAGTTCCGAGGCCCACCGGTCCTTCGTCTGGTCCACGTGGCTGCGGGTGTAGATCACCACCGAGCCGTCGGGGGAAATCGCGGGACCGCTCACCCGTTCCCAGTCGAGGATGTGCGAGGCAGTGAGCCGTCCGTCGCCGGCAGTCTCTTGCGCGGCGGCGGCGCCGGCGACGAGCAGCGTTGCAAACGCGATCAAGACGTTCTTCATGGGGGTTCCTCCGGAATCGGTCTAGTGTGGAGTCTCCCGTCCCGGTTCACAACCCCGGTGACTGCCGATGTCCGACCGGCCCGGCGGCGCAGACGGCTTGGAACGCCGGCCTCCAGACCGGCACGCGCGGCCCTCCGCGCCGCGCACGTCGTGCCTCCACTCCGCCCCACGGCAACCCCGGCTCGCAACGTCCACGTCCCCGGAGGTGACCACCGGCGGCGGACCGGACGACGGAACAAGATCCGCCGCCGGGTCGTTCGGCTTATCCAGCACCCTTTCCAACTCCCAAGGAGGAGCTTCATGGACCGCGTCTGCCACTTCGAGATCCCTTTCAGCGACAAGTCCCGCGCCACCGACTTCTACCAGAAGGTCTTCGGCTGGCAGGTCTCCGACGTGCCGGGAGACATGCCCTACACCTTCGTGATCACGACCCCGATCGACGAGCAGGGGAATCCGACCGTCCCCGGCGGCATCAACGGAGGGATGTACCCCCGGGGCGAGGGCGGAGGCAGCGGTTCTCCGGTCGTCGTGATCGAGGTGCCCTCGTGCGAGCAACGCGTCGGAGACGTCGAGGCGGCCGGCGGGGAGTGCCTCATGGGTCCGGCCAAGATTCCGGGAATGGGCATCTACGCCCAGGTGAAGGACCCGGAGGGCAACATCATCGGTCTCTGGCAGCCGCTCTCCTGATCCCGGGCCGGCGGTCCGGCGCGCCCGACGGTCTAACCGTCGTTCCGCGGCGGCGGTCCGTGGATGCCGAGAACGGTGTCCGGGACGGGATCAGGACCGAACCGGTTCTCCCCGGCGTCGCCTTTTTGGACCATGAACCAGAAGAGGACCAGGCCTGCGATCAACAAGCCCAGGAAGAAGACGAGGCTCTCGGTCCATACCTCCTCGGGGAAGAAGCGGTACGACAGGGAATCGAGCCAGCCCGGCGCCAACAAGAGCACCCACCAGGCGGAGCGGTCCGTGTCGTGGAGCCTCCGGGCCGTCACCGACAACTGGGGCAAGAACAAGACGGCCGCAACCAGGTAAGCAAGCTGCTCCGTGCCGGCCAGCGCCGCTGCACCCGTCAGGAGCGCGCCGAACACCACAAACCACCAGTACTCCGCCCGCGCCGCCCGTCCCCGGAACTGGAAGAACTTCCGGAAGAGACAGGTGCGGACCGCCTCAACAAAGCCCACGGCCGCGCACCGGTTGTCGGATCTGGTCTCCCAGACTTGAACGCGGGTAGTGCCGCCTACCCGAAGACCTGCTCCAGCAACTCCTGGTTGTAGCCCACCACGAGGCGGTCGCCGACGCGCATGGTCGGGGCCCGGAGCTTGCCCGAGCGGCCGAGGAGCAGGTCCGTGAGGTTCGTGTAGCTGCCGACCATGGCCCCGCTCAGCGTGGCGTCATCCGGGCGGTCGCCGGTGAGGTCGAACCGCTCCACCTTGCGGCCCTTGGCGACGAGCAGTTCGCTCACGCCGTCCAGTAACGTGAGGGCCTCGTCGCCCTGAATCGGGGCCTTGTTGGCGTTCTGGATGTCTCCGTCCGCAATGCCGTTCGCCGCAAGAAACTCCTGCGTCTTCTTGCAGCTCATTCAACCGGGGCGGTGGTACCGCCAGGTGAGGTTTCCGCCTGCCACGGTCACTCCTCCTGCACGCGGTCGTAGGTGGCGCGGGTCACCCGCGTGATCTTCCCGTCGGCATCCACCCGGACGTAGTCGTTGTCGATCCGGCTGCCGTCCTCGGAGAGGGTGTTGATGATCACCTGGTACACCGAGCCGTTCCGGGCATTCAGAATGCGAGTGCTTCGCTCGGTCACGATCTCGACGGCGGTCTCGGAATTCTCGATCCCCTCGACCGGGCGGAAGACGCCGTCGAACATCGTGACGTAGCTCCACACCGAGGTGTTGCCCTCCGCGTTCGTGGTGGCGACCTCGATGCTCATGCCCCCGTCGCCGTGGGCTGCGTAGGTCATGATGTTCTTGTAGGGCGGCGGGTTGTCCGACCGGAGCCGCCAGACCCCGTAGCGCTCGGTGGCGTTGGCGCCCCCTTGGGCGTGGGCGTGGGCGGCGAGCCCGAGTCCGAGCGACAGGACAGCAAGAATGGCCGGGAACCGCAGATTACGCATGAAGGAGTCCTCCTGACGGGAGGCGGGATTCTGTCAGACGCGGGAGCCGCGCCGCGCCGCTATTCCACCGGACCCGGCCGCAGACCCTGGCCGGCCAGAGCCCCGGTGTGCGCGCCGTCCCTGATCGCGAACTCCCCGTTCACCAGCACGTGCACGGTGCCCTCCGAGTACTGGTGCGGCTCGTCGTAGGTGGCCCGGTCCCGGATCCGCTCCGGATCGAGGATCGCGAGGTCCGCCTTCAGGCCTTCGCGCAGATAGCCGCGGTCGTCGAGTTCGAGGAACTCGGCGGCGAGGCCGCTCATGCTGCGGATCGCGAACGCCATTGAGATGCGTCCCTCGTCGAGCACGTAGTCGCGCAGTTTCTTCGTGAAGGCGCCATAGACCCGCGGATGTCCCACGGGAGTGCCGGGCTCGATGTCGCGCCCGTCGGTGCAGGTCATCATCCAGTCCTGCTCGGCGAGGTAGCCGGTGTTGACCGGGTCGTAGAGCCCGATGTTCATCACCGATGCGTTCCCCTCGGCGAGGATCCGGCGGGCCGCCTCCGGAGCCGGAACGCCCCACTCCTCGGCGACGTCCGCCAGGGTCCGCCCGTTCAGATGGGGACGCCGATCGGAAAAGCGAATCTTGTCCGCGCCCCCGCGGATGGCCAGCATCTCGGCGGTGGCTTCGTCGAGGACGCGGGCGGTGTCCGGATCGTCGAACCGCTCGAGCATGGCGTCGCGACCCCCCGCCGAGGCCCAACGGGGAACGGTATAGGCCCGCAGGCTGGACTGGGTCGCGGTGTAGACATGCTGGGCCCCGGAGACCGTGACGCCCCGGGCGCGAGCTTCGTCGATCAGGGCGGCGCCTTCCGGCGCGCGGCCGTAGTTCGTGGCCCCCTGCGCGTTGAAATGGCTGAAGATGACCTTGGTCCCGGACTCCTCGCCGATTCGGATGGCTTCCTCGATGGACGCCAGGTAGCCGAAGCTCGGATAGGCCGCTCCCAGGTCGCGGTCGTGCGTGTCATAGATGGCCGGCCGGTACTCGGCGGCCACCCGGGCCAGCTCGATGACCTCCTCGGTAGTGGCGTAGTTCCCGGGGATATAGAAGAGCCCGCTCGAAAGACCGAACGCACCCTGCTCCAGTCCCTGACGCACCAGCGCGCGCATTTCGTCCAGTTCAGCGTCGCTCGGCGCCCGGTTCTCCTCCCCGAGCACGAGCCGCCGCACCGCCCCATGACCCACGTAGGTGAGCGCGTTCACCCCGATGCCGCTCGCTTCCCAGCCCGCCAGGGTGTCCGCCACCTCCGGCGAGCCGCCTCCGTCCACCCCCAGAACCACCGTCGTGATTCCCTGATACAGGAACGGCAGCGCCTCCTTCGCCCAGTCCTCGCCGATCTGCGAATGGGCGTGCATGTCGATGAACCCGGGAGCCACGATGTGGCCCGTGGCATCCACGGACTCGTGTGCGGTCACCTCCTCGGCGCCGGCGTCGCCGACGAAGCTGATGCGATCACCCGTGATTGCGAGGTCAGCGATTACGGGATGACCGCCGCTGCCGTCATGCAGCAGGCCGCCGCGAATGAGGAGGTCATGCGGTTCCTGACCACAGGCGGCGGCCAGGACGGCAAGCAGCGAAAGCGCGTTTCGGAGGTTCGGGAAAGACATGGGCGATTTCGGTCTCCGGCCGGGCAGGACCGGAGTGCGACAATACCGCCCGGCGCGGGAGAGCGCTGGAGTCCAAGGATGCGCATGAGGAACTGTCTGCCGGCGTTCGCGCTCTTCTTCGCTGCCGGCGCCGGCGCGCAGGACTGGCCGCAGTGGCGGGGCCCCGCACGCGACGGCGCGGTGTCCGGGTTCGAGGCACCCGCCGCGTGGCCGGAAACCCTGACCCCGGTATGGACCGCCGATGTCGGCACCGGCTACGCCACCCCGCTCCTCGTGGACGGGAATCTGTTCCAGTTCGCCCGCTGGGGCGAGGACGAGGTCCTCTACGCCATGGATCCGGAGACGGGCGAGGTCCGCTGGCGTTCGGCGTATCCCGCTCCGTTCGACATGAGCCCAGCGACCCAGCGGCACGGTCCCGGACCGAAGTCCACCCCCGCCTACGCCGGCGGGCGGTTGTTCGTCCACGGCATGACCGGATCGGTAACCGCCTTCGACGCGGCAGGCGGCGAGCAGCTCTGGCACGTCCCGGGCACCGGGGTCGAGCCGCTCTACCACACGAGCGCCTCGCCGCTCGTTCACGGCGGACTTGTCATCGTCCACGTCGGGGGGCACGACGACGGGGCGCTGACGGCGTTCGATGCGGAGACCGGCGACGTCCGCTGGTCCTGGGACGGCGACGGCCCGGCCTACGGCTCGGCGATGCTGTTCGAGTTCGACGGCGTGGAGCAGGTGGTGACCTTCACCCAGGAACACTTCGTGGGGGTTTCCGTCGCCGACGGCTCGCTGCTCTGGAGCCGGCCCTTCACCACCCAGTCCGACACGACCTCACAGACGCCGGTCCTCTACCGGGACCTGGTGATCCAGAACGGCCGGGGAAACGGAGTGACGGCGTTCCGCGTTGCCCGGGCCGGCGACGGCTGGACCACCGCCGACGTCTGGAGCACGAGGGAGTACTCCCTCCACATGGCGAACCCGGTGGTCCGGGACGGGGTGATGTTCGGCCTTTCACACCGGAATCGGGGCCAGTACTTCGCGCTGGACCTGGACTCCGGGGAGGCGCTCTGGGAGAGCACGCCGCGGCAGGCCGAAAACGCCGCGCTGGTGCGGGCGGGAAACATCGTCTTCTCGCTGCAGGAGGACGCCGAGCTCGTGGTGTTCGAGGCGAGCCGCGCCGGACTCGAGGAAATCCGGCGCTATGAGGTCGCAGACAGCGAGACCTGGACCCAGCCCACGGTGGCGGGGGACCGGATCTACGTGAAGGACGTTTCGCGACTGCATCGCTGGGACATCCGCTGAACCCGGCAGCCTCCGTTCGCAACCCGGAGCTCCGGCGCCGCCGGGTTTACGAATCCGGTGTGACATCAGTTTGCTATCATTCCAATAGCACCACACCGGAGTACGCAACATGGCCCAAATCGCCCTCCGGGGAGTCCCCGATCAATTGCACCAGGAGCTCCGGCGCTCCGCCGCGCGGAACCACCGCAGTCTGAACCGCGAGATCCTCGCGCGACTCGAGGAGTCCGTCCACCACCGGATCACGGACGTGGAAGGCCTGCTCGAACGCATCCGGCGCCGCCGTGAGGAGATCGGGGAACTCGACCTCACCGACAAGACGCTGCGTGAGCTCAAGAGCGCCGGCAGGCTGTGATCGTCGTTGACACGAACGTAATGGTCCAGCTCGTCGCCGCCGGCGACGAATACGTTGCGGCCGTACGGCTGTACCGGAGGGACTCCGCGTGGAGTGCGCCGCCGATCCTCATGAGTGAACTGCGGAACGTCCTCGTGGGATTGGTGCGGCGTGGCGAAATCACGGAGGAGCAAGCCAAGGCCATGACCGACGACGCTTCGGCGATCCTCGGTGACCGGGTAGCGGCCGTCTCCGGTCGGCAGACAATAGCGGCGGCCCTCGAGTGCGGTCTCACTGCGTACGACGCCGAGTTCGTCGTGCTCGCGAGAGGTCTACGCGTCCCACTCGCCACCTTGGACCGGGCAATCCTGAGTGGCGCACCGGACGTCGCCGTATCCCCGGCGATCCTCGCCGTGCGTCTGGAAGGATCCGGGCCCGAACGTTTCCGATAGGCGGAGGGAAACTCCACCGGGCGCCGACCGCTACCTGTCGCCCGCGAACTCCGGACAACAACTCCGAGGGTCGGCCTCGACCGGCACTTCGGTCACTCCGAGTGGCCCGAGGAACTGGGGCAAGCTTGGAGGACCCGCGGTCAGGGACGTTGCGTCACCTCCGGAGCGGGGCGTTGCAGGCCGGAGGTTGCCGTAAGGCGGTGTGGGGTTGCGCCGTGCGCGGCGCGGAGCGCCGCACGTGCCGGTCTGGAGACCGGCGTTCCAAGCCGGCGCGTCGCTCAAGCGCGCTGGCGATGGGTGGTTTCCAGTTCCTTCTCGCGGCGGCGGGGGACGCCGCCGAGGGCCGACCGGGCGCGGCGCAGGCGCATCCGGGTCATCGCGCTGCCGAGCAGGACCATCGACCCGAAGAGCGGGGTGGATGACGCCGAACCGCTGAGGGCGACATAGAGCGGGCGGGTGAACTTCCTGAGCTTCACCCCGAGCGACTCGGAGAGCGCCCGGAGCGCCTGGTGGACCGCTTCGCCCGTGAACTCCGGAAGATCCTCGAGCGCCCATTCCGCGAGCAGGAGCCATTCCGCGACCTCGGAGGGCTCGAGGCTTCCCGCGAGATCGTCCGGATCGCGGGGCGTCTCGTCGGTGAAGAAGAGCGACGCCAGGGGTCCGAAGTCTCCGAGGGTGCGCATCCGCGGCTGCGCGAGCCCGGCGGCGGCCTCCAGGGTGTGGTCATCGAAACGCCAGTTGCGCAGCAACCCGGCGAGTTCTCGCGGGTCGTAGTCCTCCCGCAGGTAGCGGCCGTTCAGCCACGCCAGCTTTTCGGTGTCGAAGACGGCGCCCGCCAGGGAGAGCGATCCGAGTTCGAAATGCTCGACGAACGCATCCAGGGTGAACTTCTCCTCTCCCTCCGCCCGGGTCCAGGCCAGCATTCCCAGGAAGTTGAGGAGCGCTTCGGGCAGGAAACCCGCCTGCCGGTAGAAGTCGATCGAGGTGGGACTCCGGCGCTTGCTCAGCTTGGTGCGGTTCTTGTCGTTGTTCCGGAGCAGCGGGACGTGCCAGAAGGACGGCGGGTCCCACCCCAGGGTCTCGTAGAGCAGAAGGTGCTTGGGGAGCGATGCGATCCATTCCTCCCCGCGGATCACGTCCGTGATCTCCATCAGGTGGTCGTCCACGACGTTCGCGAGGTGGTACGTCGGGAAACCGTCGGACTTGAGGAGTACCGGATCGTCCACCGATTCCCAGTCCTTCGAAAGATCCTGCCGGAGCCGGTCGGGAAGCGCAATCCGGCCCGTCTCCGGGGTGCGGAGCCGGATGGCGTAGGCCCCGCCGGCGTCCTCCCCGAAATCCCGATACGCCTTGCCTCCGCCGAGGAGCCGTTCGGCCACTTCCCGGCAAGCCTCGATCCGCTCGCTCTGGCGGTAGGGCGCGAAGGGGCCGCCAACGTCGGGGCCTTCGTCCCAGGCGAGCCCGAGCCAGCGCAGCGAACGGAGGATTGCGGCCTCGGAGGCCCTGGTGGAACGCGCCCGGTCGGTGTCCTCGACCCGGAGCACGAAGGCGCCCCCGTGCTTCCTGGCGTAGGCGTAGTTGAGCAGCGCCTGGTACGCCGTCCCGACGTGCGGATCGCCGGTCGGCGACGGAGCGATCCGGGTTCGGACCGTCATGCTCTCAGACGGTGGCGTGGCGGTGGAAGGCGACCCACTCGGCGACGATCAGCAGGAGCGCGAACAACGCCAGGAGCGGCCAGAGGGCGCTCGCGACGGTTCCCGCGGGCGCCAGGGAGGCCGGTGGTTCCCCGGCCCAGGCAGACTGGTTCAGGTTCGAGGCGCGTCGATTGAGCAGGCTCGCCGCCACCACGACCTCACGCCCGCCGCCGGCGGCGTAGTAGAGGGAAGGCTCGCTGGCGTCGAAGGAGATCTCGGAGCCCAGGCGGCGCGACGGCACTTCCCGGCCGTCGGCATCGAAGATGGCGCCGGCGGCCATCGCCACCCGGGCCTGTCCCAGTCCGACGCGCCGGACCTGCACGTCCGTCAGCCAGCTCAGGGCCCGGGAGAGCAGCAGGGGGAAATCCGCCTGGAGCGGCAGATTGGACCGGGCGATCGGGAAAGCGAACGCCAGGCTGCGCAGGGGGCTTTCCCGCGCCGCGAGCAGCCCGAGACGCGAGTCGCCCAGCAACAGCGTCCACGGGCTCCGGTCCCCGAGCGACGCCGCATCGAAGGCCTCCACGTCCCTCGCCAGCGCGTCCTCGAGGTTGAGATCGCGGAGGAGCGGGTGTTCCATCTGCCCCCGCACCACGGGGAGCATGACCGCCGTCCCCTCTTCATCCCCCGGACCGGCCGCCTCGCCTCCGAGACGCGACGGGAGCCACCCGGCGCTGCCGGACCCGGCGAACAGCACGGGCACCGGCGGCATCGCCTCCGGAGGCGCGCCCTCGACGACCACGAGGTCCACGGAGCCGGCATCGAGATCGGCAAGCGCGTCCGGACCCGGGCCCGCCACCGACAGGCTGACGCGGGGATCGAGGCGCAGGGCCGCCTCCCAGAAGGGATTCGGTCCCCCGACGAGGAGCACCCGGAGCCGGTTCCGGGCCGGGATATAGGCGTGCGCCACGTCGTCGGCCGGCAAGCCGTCCTCGCCGGAGATCGCGATCACCGCACGCACCGGTCCGGCGACGAAACCGGTCAGCGGCACCGTCTCGCCCAGCGGCGTTCCGGGCTCGGGCCGGAGCGTCCGGCGCGCGGAGGCGCCACCCGCGCCGTCGATCTGGAGGACCACGACGCCGGCGTCGTCCTCGCCGACGGGATGCCGGACGACCTCGATGAACGCCTCGAAGCGGCCCGGATCGGACGGCAGCGGGCGGACGTCGAACGCCGTGATCCCGGCGTTCGACACCGACTCGAAGACCGAGAGGCGCTCCACGCCCTCGGGCGCTTCCGGAACGTACACCCCGTCCCCGACGAAGATCACCTCGGCCGCCGGGGCGGCATCGGATCCCGGCCCGAGCAGGTCCGCCACATCGGGAAAGCGGTGCTCCCGGCCGTGCACCGGGCCGAGGTCTTCGAGCGCCTCGAGCGCCCCCCGCCGGCCGATGAAGGAACGCCCGCCGCGATCTCCGGCGGTGTCGAGCAGCAGGAACTCGCTGGTCTCGCTGCTGGCGGTCAGGATGCGCCGCACCTGCTCCGCCGCCTGATCCCAGCGCGTCCCCCCTCCGGGGAGCGCGGCCGCCATGCTCGGCGCGGTGTCCATCACCACGACGATCCGGCCGCCCCGGGCGGCGCCCTCGGGAATCGGCTGCGCCACGGCCAGGATCACGGCGAGTCCGGCCAGGAGCGCGATCACCAGCGAAGTGAGCCAGCGCCAGAAGTCCTCGCGCCGCCGGCGTTCGTCCAGGACCCGGCGCCAGATGAGGTTCGAGGGAACCACCACCGGCTGAGGCTCCGGCCGCACCCAATAGAGCACCACGATGATGCCCGCGGTCAGCAGCACGCCGAGCGCGATCAGCAGCGGGGCGGCGCCAAAGCCCATTGCGGTTCCCGGCTACCGGATGAACCGGTCCGTCTTGAAGATCGCCATGACGGCGTCCTCGAAGGGCTCACCGCTGTTCGCGACACAGAATCCGAACCCGTAGCGGGAGCAGTACTCCTCGACCTTCTCCTGATGCTCGGCGAGCGCTTTCTGATAGCGGTCCAGCAGTCTCGGAGTGACCCGGACCCGGCGCTCGGAACCGTCCTCGCTGTCGGTGAGCAACGCCTCGTCGGGAAGCGCCGGGTCGAGCTCCTCCGGGGTGAGCACCTGCACCACGAACATGTCGTGCTTCTGGTAGCGGCAGGCGTCGAACGCGCCCAGCAGGTCTTCCTCGTCCATGAGGTCCGAGAGCACCACCGCCAGGCCGCGCTTGCGGCGCGAGCCGAAGAAGGTCCGGAAACATGCCGCGAGCGAGGTGGCGCCGCCGGTGTCTCCCGCGTCGAGGAACCGGAAGGCCCGGAAGATCTGGTTCCGTCCCCGTTTCGGCGCCATCCACCCGTCGATCTTCCGGCCGTACCAGACGATCGAAATGAGATCGTGATTCATCAGGCCGATGTAGGACAGCGCCCCGGCCATCTTGCGGGCGAAGTCGAACTTGGGAGGGTTTCCGAACGCCATGGAGGCGCTGCGGTCCACGAACAGGTAGACCGGGAGGTCCGCCTCCTCGTCGAAGATCCGCAGCACCAGCTTGTCGAGCCGGAGGAACGCCTTCCAGTCCACGTCGCGCGTGTCGTCCCCGTCCACGTAGGGCCGGTAGTCGGCGAGCTCGATGCCGGACCCGCGCTTCCGGGCGCGGTGTTCGCCGCGGTGCCGGCTCGGGAGCATCCGGGTGGCCATGAGCTTCAGGTACTCGAGCCGCTCCATGAAGTCGTTGTCGAAGAGCGTGTCCGAATTGCTCATGCCGGATAACAACCCGTGGTGAAAGCACCCCGCACAGACGGAGGTCCGGAACGCTCCCGAAAACGAACGAGGGCGTCATGTGCGGGGCGCTTTCCCCAAGGGTTGATGGCGCCGATCGCCATGCGATCGCCACCATCGTCTTTCGTGGGGACGGGAAACCCCTCCCCCGCGGCGCTCCGCGCCGCGAGCCAGAACTTGGGAAGTTTCACCACAGCCTGTCAACTCCGCTCCCGCGGAACGCTAGTGTCCTTGGACCGTCAGGCGTCGGGCGGATCGATCGTGGCGATGATCTCGCGGAGGATGTCGTCGGTGTCCACCTTGTCGGCCTCTCCCTCGAAGTTGAGCAGCAGCCGGTGGCGGAGCGTCGGAAAGACGCTGTCCCGGACGTCCTCCGCGGCGACGTGCACCCGGCCTCGAAGGAGCGCCAGGAACTTCCCGGACAGGACGAGCGCCTGGGTCCCCCGCGGACTGGCTCCGAACTTGACGTAGCGGTTCGTGAGCGCGTGCGCGTACTTCGACCCGGGGTGGGTCCCCATGGTCAGCCGGATGGCGTAGTCCTCGATGGGGCGGGCGATGGGCACCGACAGCACGGTGTCCCGCATCTCGAGGACCTCGTCCCGGGTAACCATCGGCCGGGCTTGCAACTCTTCCACCGTGGTCGTCCGCTCCACGATTTCCCGCAGCTCGTCCTCGCTCGGGTAGCCGATCCGGAGCTTCATCAGGAAACGGTCCATCTGGGCCTCGGGCAGCGGGTAGGTGCCCTCGAGCTCGATGGGGTTCTGGGTGGCCATCACGAAGAAGGGCTCTTCGAGCTTGTGGGTCTTGTTGCCGACCGAGACGCTCTTCTCCTGCATCGCCTCGAGGAGGGCCGACTGCGACTTCGGGGTCGCCCGGTTGACCTCGTCCGCGAGCATCAGGTTGCAGAAGATGGGCCCCGGCTGGAAGTCCAGGATCTTGGCGCCGGTGTCCGTCTCCCGCACCACGTTGGTCCCCAGGATGTCGCCCGGCATGAGGTCCGGCGTGAACTGCACCCGGTTGAACTTGAGGTGCATGGCCTCGGAAAGGGTCTGGACGATCTTGGTCTTGCCGAGACCCGGGATGCCCTCGAGCAGCACGTGTCCGCGCGTGAGCAGGCAGGTGATGATCCCGCTGATGACTTCCTGGTTGCCGACGATGACGCGTCCGACCTCGGCCTGGATGCGATCGTGGCGATCGCGAAACGCCTCGACCCGGCTCTCGATGTCGAAGGCCGGGTCCGCCAGTGCGGTTTCCGGGGTCATTCTTCTTGTGCTCCTTCGGCGGGGTCCGCCTTGGCCGTCTCGCGGATCATGAGGAAATAGGCGCGGACCAGAGGCCGGAGCCCGGTGGGGATCGGTCGGGTCCGGGAAATATTCTCGTCGGCGTACTCGGCAAGGGAGCTGACCGAGTCGTAGGCGACGGTCGCCTCCTCGCGGCGGCTCTGCCGCTCGATCATCTGCTCCGGGATCGGCTCCTCGTCGAGGGGAGCCGGGATCGCCTCCATCTCGAGCTGGACCTCGAGGCTGGTGGCGGCGCCGAACACCTCGGACTCGCCGCCTCCGCCGGGGCCGGTCATGTTCCCCGCCGGGCCGGCGTCCATCGGGATCGGCGCTCCCATCTGGCCCTCCGCGGCCATCATCTGCACCTGCCCCGAAAGGCCGGCCGCTCCCTGGGGCATTCCCGCGGCGGGTTCACCGCCTTCCCCAGCCTGGGGCTGTCCCCCTTCCCCATCGCCGGGGAAGGGCATCTGCTGCGCCTCCCCCTGGCCCTGGCCATTCATCGCCTGGCCGTCCATCGCCTGCATGTTCTCGGCGAGCTGCTGCAGGGCCTCGTCGGCGCTCAACCCGCCCTCCATCAGCTCCATCATCTCGGCGGCGGCCGCGCTCAACGCATCCCCGTCCGCTCCCTGCTCGAGCGATTCGAGAAGCGCCTGGAGTTCTTCCGGCGTGTTCGCGGAGCGCATGGCCTCGGTGAGGCTCTCCAGCCATTCGGCGGCGGTGAGCGAGTCCGCGTCCATGGCCTCCGCAAGTCCCGCGAGCGCGGCGGAAACCTCCTCACTCGTCTCCTGCAGCGCCCGTTCCTCCATCGCCGCGGTCAGCGCCGCCTGGAGCGCATCCAGGTCGTCCGCGGACTCGTCGGGAAGCCGCAGCTCACCGGCGCGCAGCTCGGCCAGGATCTCCTCGGGCGACCGGGCTTCCACCCGCGCGTCCGCGGCGTCCTCGAACGCGTCCGGCCCCGCCGCGGGATCCTCTCCCGCGGGATCGCCGCCGAGACTGCCGAGTCCGGCGGCGATGCGAGCCCGGAGGGCCTCCGAAACCAGCGGCCCGTGGGTGAAGGGGAGGATCACGGCGAGAGCGGCCAACGCAGCGGTCGCCGCGATGCTCGCCCGGGGAACGTGGAAGGGGAGGAGCTCCGCGGCGTCGAGCTCGTCGGCGCGCCGCCGGGCGCGCTCGATCTGGTGCACTTCCCACCCGGTCGGCGACGACGCGGCGGAGAACCACTGCGCCGACGTGAGTTCGTCGTGCAGGCCGCCTGCGCGGTCCCCGGCGGCGGCCGCTCGCCCGAGCCCGGCGCCGGCCCGGAAACCGGACAGACCGCGGTAGAGAAGGGCCGCGACCCCCACGGCCGCCACCAGCACCGGGAGCCAGGGGATGCCGTCTCCCACGAGCCGCGGGAGGAACAGCGCCAAGGCGACCGCCCCCGCCACGAAGGCGAACTCCCGCACCAGTCCCAGGACCCGCAGCCGGAGATCCAACCGCCGGACGAGATCGTGGAAGGGAAGTTGCAGTGAATCGTTCAAGGGATTACCCCGCCCACCGAACCCGCCGGTGGACAGAATTTGCGGAGTGTATTCGCTCGGGATTGCCTCCCGCCACTCCCGGGGCGGGAGCGGCTGCGCGGGTCAGGACCGGTCGAACCGGGCGCAGTAGACGGGGGCGAGTTCCGCGGTTACGAGATCCCAGGAATCGCCGAGATCCTCGGAGATCCAGAGCGCTCCCGTGGTCGTGGCCATGGCCAGGACCGACTCGCCAGGATGGACGTCGAGACCGTGGCGGTACACCACCGCAAAGGAATCGCCCTCGGGCAGGCCGCGGCCCACCGGCTCCCAGCTCGCTCCGCCGTCCCGCGTGCGCGCCACCACCATCCGGCGATCTACCGGAACGCGGCATTCGTCCTTGACCAGGGGAACGCTCCAGGCGACCTGCGGATCGCCCGGGTGGGCGGCGACCGCAAACCCGAAGGACGAGGGCGGCACGTCGAGGCTGGTCCAGGTCTCGCCTCCGTCGTCGGAGCGGAAGAAACCGTTGTGGTGCTGGCACCAGATCCGGCGGCGGTCCCCCTCGCACCACGCGAGCCGGTGCGGATCCTGGATGGCGGGGTCCTCTCGCATCTCGGGCGGCATGTACTCCGCGAACATGCCCTCGGTCCGGACTCGCCAGGATTCGCCGGCGTCCTCGCTGATCCAGACGCCGCCGCAGGAAATCCCGGCGACGACGCGATTGCCGTCCGGCGCCACCAGCACCGAGTGGATTCCGGGATGCGGATAGCCGCCGCCGAACCACCGCTCGCGGCTCGGCTGGTTCCACAGCGCGTCGTTCAGGGCCCAGGAACGGCCTCCGTCATCCGAACGGAAGAGTCCGCCGGGGATGGTTCCGCACCAGAGCGATCCGGGATCGGGACCGGCGGGCTCGAGGCACCAGAGGAGATCGACCGAGGGCGCCTCCTCCACCGAGGCCTCCCGCTTCGCATACGCCGGCGCCGGCAGTTCGGTGAACGAGGCGCCGCCGTCTTCCGAGACCCGGAGCTTGACGCCGAAGTGCCCCAGGTTGAGCGCCGCGTAGAGCCGCCCGTCACGCGGGTCGGGCAGCAACTGGGAGACCGGATCTCCGATGAATGCGGTGCGTTCGCATCGCCAGTCTCCCCTTCCGCGGCGCCGAAGCGCGAGGTACCCCTTGCGGGTTCCCAGGTGGAGGAGCATCGGTTGAGCGGTCAGCCTCCGGACAGCGCCTGCATGACGTGGATTTCCGCGCCCTCCCCGACCGCATCGCCAAGCGCCGTCCGGTCCCGGACCGCACGGCCGTCCACGTAGATCACCACGTGGGTGCGGAGGCGGCCCTGATCGTCGAGGACGTAGGAGCGAAGGCCAGGGTTGTCGCGAAACACCCGGGAAAGCGCGTCCGACACCGTGTGGCCCTCGACCTCGGTGCTCTCTACGCGCAGGTGCCGCCGAAGGTTCGGTGTGAAATGGACGGACGGCACGCAGCGGAACCGGAAGCGGGAAGCCGGCGAACGATAGCGGGGCGCTAGCAGTCTGTGGTGAAACCCACGTGAGCGCCGAGACGGGCGAGGCGCCCGGCTGACAAGGCGCGTGAGGGAGGAATACCGGGTGTATTCCGACCGAAACGCAACGCAGAGCGCCTCGCAGAGGCGCGGTTCAGACGGGATGCATCGCCCGTCGAACGCCGCGTGGGTTTTGCCACAGGCTGCTAGAAGGGAGCCCCTCCGGCGCGGAGGCGCTCCGCGAGTCCACGCGCCGCCTCCTGGACCTTGGCCTGGTTCTCGGGCCCGAACCGGAGCAGGTGCTTGCTCGCGTCGTCCAGGTCTTCGAGCGCGGGGTCGCGGTACTCGTAGCGCATGATCTGTTCGTCGAGCAGAACGGGCGGTTCGGGCATCGGGACCGCCGCGATCCGGTCGAGCGCCGCGAGCAGCGCCCCCGCGAACGTCCGGTCGGGACGGCCCAGCTCGGCGTAGGCCGCGTCGAGGATCGGCAGCACTTCCCGGATCACCCGGGCCATCCCCGGGCTGTCGGCGCCCTCCAGCGCGGCCGCGACCGCGTCGTAGCGGGCGAACGCTGCCGGGTGGACGTGGAGTTCCGCTCCGTCCCCTTCCGCACGGAAGGATCCCGTCGGTGACAGCGCGGCGAGCGCCCGCCGGGGAGAAATCCCGTCGGCGACGTTGTCCGTCGCCACGGCGATGCGCCGCGCCAGGTCATCGCCCAGGAGCCACGCCAGGGCGTCGGGATTGTCGGTGATCGCCGCAAACAGCGACCGGAGGAAGGGATCGCTCGCGTCGAGAGCCGGAAGCTCCGGCTCGGGCTCCTCGGGGGCGACCGGTTCGGGCTCGGCCTCCACGACGGGTGGCGGCGGCGGGGGAGGCTTGCCCGGGCCGTATACGAAATACCACCCGGCTCCGGCGGCGACGAGCAGCGCCGCCAGGAGCGCCACCATCGTGTTGCGCCTCTTCCCGTCCGAAGCGGAATCGGCCGTTTCCGCTGCCGCCGCCCCCCCCTCGTCGGGGTCCTCGCCCCAATCGTCGTCTTCCTCGATTTCGTCCGCCCGCACTTCGTCGTCTGGCATCGTCGTACTCCCGGAATCAGCGGTCGCCACCGCCCAAATCAAGCCGCCGCGGCTCCATGGATCATACCCTTCGGGGGGCGGAGCGACTCTCGATTTTCCCGGAGCCTGCCGGGTCTTCCGCGCGATCGGGGCCCCCGCGGCGGCCGGGACGGCACGATCGGGAGTCGCCGTCCCGCGTGCCCGCCGAGGACTATCATGGGAGGCGGCGGGAGTTCACAGTTCTTGTTCCGAAACCCTCCCGGACGATGATCCGGATCCGCAACGTCGCTATCGTGGCGGTGCTCGCGACGGCGATCTACGCCCTGATTCCGGCCGCCCGGAAGGCGAGGTTCCTCGACAAGCTCCGGGAATTCGGACGGGCCCTGGTGTTGTCGCTCATCCTCTACTGGCTGCTCATCCTCGGCCGCGCGTACTTCGCGAACTGACAACCCGTGGACAGAGCGCCCCGCAGCATGCAGATGGGGAACACATCACCGAGCCAGTCGCGTTCCGAGCTGCGGTGCGCTCTGTCCACGGGTGGCGGACGTAGCGCTGCGCGCTTCGTCCGCCCTTTTTCGTGGGGAGTGAGCGAACGAGACATGGGTAACACTCTGGACCGGTCACATGGGTAACA